>JANWWA010000001.1:0-300000 GCA_025056565.1 Chloroherpetonaceae bacterium
ATTCTAATTGCACCAATGTGGGATTGAAATGACGGCACTGAAGACAAGCGCTCGACGCGACCGAAGGAATTCTAATTGCACCAATGTGGGATTGAAATGCTACATGGCTATCAGTGGTCGCTGTAAGAAACACAGATTCTAATTGCACCAATGTGGGATTGAAATGTTTTCGTCATCGTGTGATGTGTTGTTAGGATGTAGATTCTAATTGCACCAATGTGGGATTGAAATTCTTCACCGTCTTCACTGACGTCGCCAGCGTCGCCAATTCTAATTGCACCAATGTGGGATTGAAATGCGGCACCGTCAAAACCGTATCCCCCATCTCCTGATGCTTTTGACGACTTATTATTTTAACTTGGGCTTAATCGCTACTTTTAACAGTTCAACAAAAAAGGATACAGATCACAATGAAGAAGATACACCTAGACAACCATTTCGGCTATCTTATGCACATGCTTTGCAATTTGCCACGTGTTTTTTCCTGATTCGGAACACCTTTGGCGACCTTGCCTTGCCACTACAGCAGTTTCAGGAGCGAGCAAATGCTCGGGTCGCAACCCAAGTCGCTCTACTTGCTGCTTCGCAGATGAAATCCAGAGCGAGAGTGCAGGGTCTTCTGCTTTGCACTCTCGGGCTTTGCACTTGCACCTGCCTGCAAAGTAGCGCACCTGACATTTTCTCTCATTCTGCACGCTTTGTTACCCTGTTGCGAGTAACCTGTTTCAGCTCCTGCTGCTCTGCTTCCCCCTTTTGGTGAAAATGAGCAAGACTCAGCCAGACTAACCACAGGCAGGTCAAGCAAAGAAGGCAGCGGGTAAGAGTAAGCGTAGTCTTGCCCACCCTGAGTGTCTTCATAACGGCTACCCCGCCGCAATGCAACGACTGGATGCGTTTGCTTCCCAAGCTGCACTTGCCTACTTCAATGTCCGATGCACGCAACGCAGGTAGCGAACTCAGCAAACTTTGCTCTTCTGCAATAAAGTGACTGCCGACTGTGATGTAGAGACATGCAACTTTCCTACTTTGCAGCGTGCTATTTCTGCAAACCACATTTTTTAAAAATGTCCTTTCCTCTCACGCTTCAGCATTCTATTCTTGTAGTGATGAATCGTACCATACACACATGTTTTTCTTCAACAAGCTAAAATTGCAATGCTATGAGACGCTTCATCTTGTTGTGCTGTCTCTTCCACTTCCTGCTGCAAGCTGTGCTGTCTGCGCAGCCCGTTGTGTTTAAGCACACGGTTACATCGCAAAACCTCACGGCTAACTACACTACGCTCTCTCACCCCGCTACTGACCAACGCCCTAATGCGCTGCTTTTTGTCACCACAGACTATGGCAGAGGACAGTATCCCGCTGCTCCCATTGGTGTGTGGTATAACAGTGGCAAGTGGACTATCTTCAATCAAGACAGAAGTCCAATGACTCGTGGTGCGCAGTTCAACGTGCTTGTCCTCGAGCCGAGTGAGCGTGCCTTTGTGCATCAAGCCACTGCGAAGAACACCTCTGGGCATATTACTTACTTGGATCACCCACTCCTCAATGGGAATCCCAAAGCCCGCCTCCTCGTAACCCAAAACTGGCAAGGGGTCTATAACAATAGCCCAATCGGTGTCTACTACACGGGTCAGCAATGGGCAATCTTTAATCAAGACCTTCGCTCTATGCCCACAGGGGCACTGTTCAATGTGTTTGTTTCAGACGAACTTCTCGAAATCGAAGCCAGAGCACCTCTTGACAACTGGTGTGCCGCTCGTCATCCTTCACTCGATAACCAATCGAATTTGCTGCTGTTTGTTACCCAATACTGGACATCAGTCTACAACCCAAGCGAAGTTGGGGTGTGGTATGACGATGATGAGTGGCGCATTTTTAACCAAAGCCAAGCACCGATGCCGAAGGGCGCACGGTTTTTCGTCTATGCGACCTCGCCTTCGCCCGTTACGGCTGTGCCGCCCTCTTTACCGCTCGGTCCACAAGACCCCAGAGAGCGACTGAAAGACCCTATGCGCGACCCTGACCCGCGTCAGCGTCCACAACCCCAGCCGCAGCCTACTCTTCCGCGCTCCCCATTCCCTCGTTTAACTCCGAGCGACATTAAGCGCAATGAACCTACGACGGCGCAGCTACGAGAGTCGCTAGAGCGTCAGCTTCGTGGATGGGTTGATTTGCATACGCATCCAATGAGTCACTTGGGCTTTGGTCGAAAAGCGATGCATGGTGCGCCAGATGTTGGAATTTATGTTCCACCAGGTATGGCAAGTTGCGACTGGCACGGCAATGCGACATCGCCTGCTCAAGCGCTCGCTAACTGCAACCCTACACACGGCGGATGGGGTCGTTTCGATAATCTTTGCGGCAATTACTTCCGCGCAGGTGTTATCAGCGGGGCTCTCGATAAAGACTTCATTCACAATACACGTAATGAGCTCCATCCTGACCATCACCATGACGGTTATCCTAACTTTCCTTACTGGCCACACCATAGCTCCAAGCTACACCAGCAAATGTGGTGGGAGTGGATAAAGCGCGCCTATGATGGTGGCTTGCGGGTCATGGTCGCACTGACTGTCAACAGTGAGCTTTTAGCTGCTTTACTCGATGGTGACCGACCCTATGACGATGAATCTGTTGCGGTGCGGCAAATTGCAGAGACAAAGAAGTTTGTCGAGCAGCACAGTGACTTTATGGAAATCGCTTACTCCGCTGAGCAGCTGCGAGACATAGTAAGAAGGGGCAAATTAGCGGTGGTCTTAGGTATGGAGATGGATAGATGGTCTCTTAGCTACGCCATAGATAGACCGCCAGCTGCGAACGTGGTTGTCAGCGTAGGCGGTAGCAGTCAACCACCTACCAAGTACATTCCTGCTCCTGTTCAGAAGCAGTGGAGGCATGAGTATAGGCCTGACCTTAGAGCATATGTACGAAATCTTGTTCAACGCTGGTACAATATGGGCATACGTTATGTCTTCCCTGTCCATTTAGTCGATAATGAGTTTAGCGGTGCAGCGGTCTATGATGTTCTGTTTAGCTTCGCTAATTGCTATACCAATGGTTATCACTTTCTTCTCGAGTCAAGTTCCGATCGAAATCTTGGCTATGATATGCGACGTCAAATTAGTGGTTTCCGCGACGCAATAGGAAGGCTAAGAGACGCTCCAGGCAGGCCTAGATTTGTAGACGGCCTCTTAAACACCTCTGCTGAGCTGGAACGCAAAGCCGAACACTTCAGCACTGGTAGGCATGTCAATACACTTGGGCTCACTTACTTAGGAGAAATTGCGCTCCAAGAGATGATGAGCTTAGGCATGCTGATTGATATTGACCATATGTCTGAGAAAGCTCAGCGGCGTGCAGTGGAAATTGCGGAAAGCATCCCGGGTGGCGGATATCCCCTCTTTATGGGACACAATGGTATCCGCTCCATCGGTGGCAATGAGCGCAATGCACCACGTGAACTTGTTGAGCGGATTAGTCGGCTTGGCGGTATGCTTGGTGTGGGGACCGCCCATGCTACACCAGAGCAATTTGTGCGTAACTTCCAGTCTGCTTGGGAAGCAATGGGCGGACGTGCTGTAGCGGTTGGCACTGATGTCAATGGGTTCGAGCTGTTACCCCATCATAGACGCCCCAATACGAGTAGTGAAAGTGATCGCTTTTACAGAGACTTTTTCAGCTTTCCATACTTTGAGGGTCGCATCACGGACAAGAGTGGCATTCAAGGTAGCTCACGCAAGTGGGATTACATCACAGAAGGAGGGGTCTCCCATTACGGGCTGATGCCAGAATTTTTCTACGACGTTAGTCTTCAATCAGGAGGCAGGGAAGTGGTCGATAATCTCTGGCAAGCGGCTGAATATTTTGCCCAAGCGTGGGAAAAGTGTGAGCGTGTCAAAAGTAGCGTAGCCAGTGCCTCTATTCCGCCAAGCCGTGATGTAGCCGTTGCAACTTACGCTCCAGTCATCACTCACCCCTTATGCCCACGGCATACTGGTGGAGACCGTGAATTTGCCGGTCGTGGTCCTCGTGCGAGCGGCTCTATTGAGCTTCGAATCAGTCCTGATAAGACGCAGCTGCAGGCTGTTGTGACGCTCCAAGTTCAAGAGTGGGATGAGCCCAGTGGGCGCCCTGGAGATACGCGTGGCGAGGGGAGCTGGATTATAGAATTGGCTTCTGCACCTCCAGGTATGTACTTTGACTACATTACCGTGCCATACACCACCACTATGCGGTTCGATAGAGTCCTTCGTGGGGGCGGTCGCACCGAATTTTTGGGCGCAGGCGAGCCCGACGGTGAGGAGCATAGTCTTGACTTTCGCGATGGCTTCGTTGAAAGGATTAAAATCATTGGTGACACAGGCGGGGAGGATGTATCGCATGATGACGATTGCAGCAACGATACCCGCATCACTGAGATTCGGTTTAGACCGATTTCAGTTCGCTTGATTCCTATTGGAGTATCCTACAGCAGCGGACGCCGCTAAGCTTTCTTGGGCTTGTCACTTTGCTGCCCAGTAACCTCTTCTGTGTTGCTGGGCAGTTTTTCTTCGAGCAGACCGTCTCAAAAGAACAAGACTCTGCTAGGGCTATCGTATCTCGTCATGCTGATTGACATCGTAGAATTGCGGGGTATCACTGAAACCAATGTGGACGTCAACGCCTGTGGGAGCCTTCAGGGAGCCGCATTGAAGACACTGTGTAACTCCATTTCATTGTGCATCCGCTAGGACTCGAACCTAGGACCCGCTGATTAAGAGTCAGCTGCTCTACCAACTGAGCTACGGATGCAACTTGCTACACTAGCCTGCACCAGTGTTGCTTAGCCCTACTTAGCCGTGTCACTCTTTCCTGCCGCCGATTCGCTTCCCTTTTCCTTCGGGAGCGAGCTGGTCGAGGGCAGTGTCGGTAAGGTAGGCATCGTCTTTGGAGCCGCTTTCTGAATAACACTCTCCTCTGGCTCTTTCTCCTTGCTTGCACGCGTGGTAAACTCTGCAATTACGCAGAGAATCATAAAAGTCGCTGCAAGATAGGTTGTGGTGCGGCTTAAAATATCTGCGGTGCGCCGCACCCCCAAAACCTGCTGCGCTCCCATTCCAATCCCAAATGCCCCAGCTAACCCTGACCCTCTGCTACTTTGCATCAATACGACCAAAATAAGCAGGATAGATACCAAAATCGTTAGAATCACAACAATTGTGTGCAGCATATCTTGATTTTTAGACTTAGGATTTGCAATTTAGCAATCTCAGCGAATTTTGTCAAACCAACTTTTAGCTATGTCAGAGCTTGGCAAAGTTTTGATCCTTCTTGGTGCATTTTTGCTGCTTTTGGGCGTGCTTTTTTACTTTGTCCCGAAAGTTCCTCTTTTCGAGTGGCTCGGTCGCCTGCCCTTAGACTTCAAGATTGAGCGCGAAAACTTCACCTTTTACTTTCCACTGGGTACCTCCATTCTGCTTTCCATTTTGCTTTCCGCCTTGCTTTACCTTGCTCGAAAGATTTTCTCATAGAGGTAGCTTACACGTCTCCCTTGCCACACAGTTTTCCAGCCTGACTTTTTTGCCTTCACGAAAATGTGCAACTTTGCGCTATGCCGTCCATAAGGCTTCATATTGCAGGCATTGTATGGCTCTTTCTTGCTGTAGCCGCTGGTCATAGCTTTGCACAAGTTAGTGGCGCTGCAGCGCCTTTTTCCCGAATGGGCTTTTCCGCACGTGGCACAGGGTTAGGCAACGCCGGCACGGCTATCGCCACTAGCGGTGAACTCCACCCTTACTACAACCCTGCATTGGTTGGCTTCACCGAATACTACGACGCATCAGTAACCTACACTTTTCTTTCACTTGACCGCACGCTGAACTTTGTGTCCTTTCTTGGCAAAATTGGTCCCACAGCTGGCATCGGCGCCGCATGGATTAACGCTGGCATTGGCAACATTGACGCCCGTAACCGTGATGGCAAACAAACTGGCACTCTCTCCACGTCGGAGAATCTCTTTATGCTTTCGTTTGCCAATCGTTTCACCGATGCGCTTTCCTTAGGACTGACACTGCGCGGATACTTGGCTTCGCTCGTGGCTCAAATTCGTCCTTCTTTTACGATTGGACTTGACGCTGGGGCACTTTATCGTTTTTCATTGGATTCACTGACTTACCTTTCGCTAGCAGTGAGCGTAGCCGATGTGCTCTCACAGTATCGCTGGGATACGACACCGATCTATGACCAGCAAGGCCTGACCACGATTGACCCTCTGCCACTTGCGTTGCGTGCTGGTATCGCTTTGCAGTGGGAACAACTGTTCGGCTGGCATACTATTGTGCTTGCTGCCGATGTGCAACTTCTTACGGCATCGCTGGAAGGGCGACGCACTACCTTCATTGTTGAAAATGGCATTGCACGTCCGACCTTAGAGACCGAATCCTTGAGACGGTCTGAAACTCACCTACGATTAGGCGCAATGCTGCAACCTCTGCGGATTTTGAAATTTCGCATCGGCGTTGACCGACTGGGCTTGCAAGGTATTGGCTTTTTTGAGCTGGCAAAGCCTGCCTTTGGTTTTTCAGTGGAGTATCCGATAGACCGCGTTGTGGCCGCGCTGGATTACACATTTATGCTTGAACCAAATGCCCCTTTTGGACTAAACTTCCTGTCGCTTGGCGTGAAATTTTAGCAATGCAGAAAGTCGTTTTACTTTTGCACGGCATTTTTGACACGGGAAAAGTCTTTGCACCACTCGAAGCGGTGCTTCAGCGCTATGGGTTTGAGACACTTGCACCCGACCTTGTGCCTAACGATGGGAGCGCACCTATTTCACAGCTTGCTGAGTCTGTTGCACATATTGTAGATACACGCATTGGTTCGGTCAAACCACTCGCAATCGTTGGCTTCAGTATGGGGGGCATTGTGGCGCGCTACTACTTGCAAGAACTGAGCGGTTACCAACGCGTAGCGCAGTTTGTCAGCATTTCCAGTCCACACAGAGGCTCTCTACTGGCACACTTTGCCAAAGGTGCTGGCGCACGGGAACTATGCCCAGATAGCCTGTTACTTAGGCGTTTGGCAGAGAGTGAAACACGGCTGCAATCTCTTTCGCTGCTGTCACTTTGGACACCGCTTGATTTGATGATTGTGCCTGCCAGCAGTTCAGTGTGGCCGATTGCAAGAAATGAAGCATTTTGGGTGCCAGCTCATCCTTTGATGCTGAAAGTCCGTACTGTCCATCAAACCGTTCTGAACTGGCTACTAAGAAATGAACGCTAAATGGCTTCTTTGCACCCTGTATGTGGTGTGGCTTAGCATCGTTACCACATCTTGTGTCAATCAATCTCTTACCGAAGACTTATATGAACCGCCCACTGTTTCGTTCCTCAGCGTCTCACCCACGCAAGTGGACTTGGATACGGTTCGCTTCGAGGGCAATCAAGCTGAAGTGCGATTTCGTGTGGAGACCACCATTCAATTTCGCAGCAATGCTATCAATAGTGTGCTCGCTGCATTTGTCTCGCCATCAGGCACAGAGCCACTGGCTACTGCAACACTTCGTCCAATTGTGGGCACAGCGACCAGTGTGCAGTATTCAGGCACACTTACCGTTCGACTTTCCCGCACTACAGTTGGAGATTTTCAAATCATTGTCACGCCATTTGATGTGTTTGGTCAAAGTGGTGGCCATGCTCGGCAAACCGTGCGCATTCGGGATTCCCGAGCCAGTGCCCCTACGCTTCTGAGCGTCGAGTCGCCAGACACAGTGCGTATTCCGGAGACAGGCACACGGCTCATTCAAATTACTGCTCGTGCTACGCACCCTAATGGCGTCTCATTCATTCGCGAAGTGCTCGCGACCCGCACCGACAACCGCAACATCACCTTTCAGCTTTTAGATGATGGCGACCGAAATGGACTGAGTGGCGACCAAACCGCAGGGGACGGCATTTTTACTGCCACGCTGCAAGTGCCTTCAACCAATTCGCCTGCTACGCGCACCTTTGAGTATCAAGCCATTGACCGCGCAGAGCGACGCAGCAACATAATTACCCGAAGTATTGTATTTTTGCGCTAATTCCTCGCGCCCTGAACATGTGCAGCGAAGACTAATTAAAAACTCTTGATGAACACCAAACCGTAATGACTATGAAACATCGGCTGATTTTGGCTCTTTTTCTTTCTTTTGCTCTTTTCGGTTGTGAGTCGGTGCAGCAAGCCTACCTGCTCTCAACAGGTGATGCTTCAAACCTCTCACGGCGAGTGTACTATCGTGATGATGCAAGCAACGTTGGTGTTGCACTCACGGCTACTTATCGCTTTATTGGGAAACCGCTACGTGGGGAGCGCATTCGCTTGATTGCTGTGCAGTCGCTGGTGGAAATTGACATTGAAAACAAAGGCACAAAGCCGATTATCTTTGACCCCAGAAAATTGAAGTTTCTTTCTTCCAACTATCTCTTTGTAGAACTCAGCGAATTCATTGAGAAGAACAAAATCAATGCAACGTTGAAGCAGGGACGGGTGGAAATCCAGCCCGGTAAAGGCGAGCGCTGCTATGCGTCGTTTGTAGCTGACTTTGGCGATTCTTCGTCTGTCGTGCCAATTGATTATGTGCCTGTTGCCCGTTTGCCTAAGACGGAAACTGCCGTCCTCCTAATGGAAGACGGCTTGAAATACGGCGACCAGCGCCTTTCTGTCCCACCGATTCGTTTCAAACCGCAGGAGTGATGACCACTTCTTACCCGGCGCACAGAGTGGGGCGCTCTGCTCCACTCTACACCTCTGCTGCAATAGCACTATGTGGCTTTGCACTCACCTACATTAGCCACGCCACCCTCTATGCACAAACGAGCATTAGTGTCCCATATAGCTTTGCCAAGTATTCATTGCATTTTTTTAGCCAGCGCTCCAACTTAGGCACAAATATCGTGAACCATATTCGCTATAGCCCCGTTCATCGTCGCGTGTGGCTAGCGGGGCGCAATGGCTTGGTCTGGACAGACGATGGCGGCATTACATTCAACACTATCACCGCCGTGCCACGCTTCAATCAGAATGGTATTCAGGGCTTAGATGTGCGAGGGCAGCGCATCTGGGCATCCAGCTCTCGCATTACTGAAGCAGAAGGTCGGCGCTTCCCAACAGGTGATGGGTTGATGTATTCGGACGATGGCGGCACTACATGGCGCGAAGTGGCTCAACCCTTAGATTCACCTGCGGATTCCATAGAGCGATACGGGTTCAACACACTGCGCGCTTTGCCAATTACCGTGCCACAACAGAATGTCATCTATGACATTGCTATTGGCAACAAAGATAGCACGGTTTGGGTCGCTACATGGTCAGGGGGCATACGGCGCACGCAGAATAATGGTCGCTCTTGGCAACGAATGGTCTTGCCCCCCACTGGACGCCAACGCATTGCGCCAACAGACACACTATCGTTTCAACTTGAACCGCGTCGTGGTGCACGGGGCGACTTAGTCTTCTTAGGATTTTCTGTGCTTCAAGCCTCTGATGGCGCGGTTTGGGTCGGCACGGTCGATGGCATTTGCCGCACCGATGACCCTGATGCGCTCTACCCGTCGTGGGTCAAATTTAATCGCACTTTTGGTGGCCTGTCGGGCAATTGGGTTACGGCGATTCGCGAACAGCCAGCTACCCCGCGCTTAGGACGTGCGATTTGGGCAGCGACATGGCAAGCCGAATCACGGCAAGAGGCTTTTGGCGTCTCGTGGACACGAGACAATGGCAACTCGTGGCAAACTGCTCTCTTAGGTGAGCGCATCTATGACTTTGCCTTTCGTGGTGACACAGTTTATGCCGTTGGGACAAACGGTCTATTCATCTCACCTGATGGTGGCGAAACTTGGCTCAATCGGCGTGGCGTGCAAGACAGAGACAACCCTCGCCTACTCATTCAGCCACAAGCAGAAATGTTTGCCTTAGGCATTGAACCGCTGGGTCGCAGTGAGCGCCTTTGGCTTGGCAGCGAAGACGGCACGGCTACTTCAACGGACGGTGGCAACACTTGGAAAATTCTGCGTGCCGATCTTCCTGTGCCAGAAGGCACAAAAACATATGCTTATCCCAATCCTTTTGCGCCACGACTGGATGGCTCAGTGCGCATTCGTTATGCGCTTTCTCAACCTGCGCGAGTGACCATTCGCATCTACGACTTTGCTATGAATCTGGTAAAAACCGTTGTGCAAAACGCACCACGCAGTCGCAGTGAAGAAGAAGACTTCTGGAACGGACGTAGCGATGCTGGCACGAAGGTGGCCAACGGTGTGTATTTTTATATTATTCAGGCAGACGGTCAAAAGCCACTTTACGGCAAAATTATGGTCTTGGAATAGTGATGCACCGAAAGCGCACGCTCGTTGCATAGCATCGCTTTCCGAAGAGAAGCAGTCAGCAACTGACCTTAGAAGGCGCCGCACTGCGACGGCTTCCTACTATGCTCTTTTGCACAAGTTTGAACAAGGATGAAGTGTCAAGAAAAATTTGAACATTTATGTCGCTGGATATCTGCACCGTTACGATTGACCGTGTAGAGGAAATTGACCCGCGCTATGTTGAGCCACCTTACAAGTATGGCTTCGCTTACACGATTTCTATTCACAATCACTCAGTCTATACCGTGCAAATTCAGTCGCGTAAATGGATTGTACGCGATGGTGATATGAAAGACCGCATTGTAGAAGGCGAAGGTGTTGTTGGACAATTTCCAATTCTTTCACCCGGCGAAACCTTCACTTACCAAAGCTATCACATCTTGCGCTCTCGCTTCGGCAGCGCGTTTGGTTTTTACTATGGCGTCTACACGCTGGATTCCGACCCAGATGGCTACTATCGCCCTGACAATGTCTTCATCATAGAGGGAGAATCTTTCGAGGTAGAAATTCCAGAGTTCCTGCTTATCCACCGCGAAAAAAGTGAATCTTCTTGAGCACTTGTTTTCTGCTCACCACTGGCTTCACAAAAATTTAATTTTAGTGCCTTGCACATTCTCTCTATTTTGCGCGCTGCTTCAATAAGCCAGTCACCAACTATGATACATCGCTTCTTACAACTGCTTTGCATTGCTTGTTTGGTTTCCATACCCGTTCTTGCGCAAACGCCTCGCTCCATGCGCGAGGTGCGCGCCGATTACAATGCTGGACGTATCCAATTAGGTGCCATTGTTACGCTCGCTGGGCGCGTAACTGTCGCCAATGAATTTGCTGGACCTACCTATTTTCAAGACGGGACAGGCGGTTTTGCCGTCTTCGATAATGCAGTGCATACAGGCGTGCAAATCGGTGATTCAATTGTGGTTACAGGTCCCTTGTCCGAATTTCAGCCGACCACTGGGCAGCGTGGCACAGGACTGCTCCAAATTTCAGGAAGCGGTACCACCTTTCGCGTAGTTCAAAGCCCACGCATTACCCCCGAGCCGCGTGTGGTGACACCTGCTCAGGTTACCGAAGACTTAGAGGGCGTCTTGATTCAATTGAACAATGTGGAGTTTCGCACCACAGCTGGCACCACTTTCACGCAATTTCAAGGCAATACCAACTATCGCATTTTGGTTGGTGGCAACAACACAGGTCTGGAACTACGCATTGATGGCGACACTGAGCTTGCAGGGGCGCAAGCGCCTACTGGTCCTGTGAACTTGATTGGTGTAGTCAGTGAATTTCGGGGCACGCGCCAAATTCTGCCTCGCTTTCGGCGTGATGTAGGTGCACAGGAAGTCATTATCCCCGGCGAAAATATCCCGCTGGAAAATACGCTGGAAGTCTGCACTTGGAATATCGAGTGGTTTGGCGATACACAGAACGGTCCAACGAATGAAACACTGCAACTTCAAAATGCTGCAACGGTTATTCAGCGCATTAACGCGGACTTATATGCCTTTCAAGAAATTAGTGATGATGCTGCGTTTCGCGCATTGATTGATACGCTCAACCGACGTGGATTTGCGTGTCGCGGGTTTCGCGCTCCACGTGGTCAAACCCAACGCTTAGGGTTTCTTTGGAAACCATCAGTGATTGACTCAATTGGGCTGCAATTTGTTGAGGTGGGAAGCTGGGCACCTTTCCAAGGGGTCAGTCGTTTCCCTGTTGAACTGACGGTTGATGCACGCATTCGTGGTGTTTCACGACGCCTGCGCATTGTCAACATTCACGCCGATGCCGGCAGCGCCACAGCTGATTACAACCGTCGCCTCTCCGATTCGCAAGCTTTGAAGACTTGGCTTGACCAAAACCGACCTAGTGACAACCTTATCTTGCTTGGCGATTACAACGATGATGTCGACGTCTCCATTACGCCAAATCAGCCTTCTCCTTACGCCAACTTCGTCAGTGATGCAGCCAATTATCGTGTCGTTACAGCCAGTCTCAGCGCCCGTGGTGTGCGTTCTACTACGGGCTTTACAGAGATGATTGACCATATTGCCATCACTAACGAGCTTTTTCCTGTCTATTTTACTGGCACAGAGCGCGTTGAAAACACTGTGTATATTCCGAACTACGCTTCAACGACCTCAGACCATTTTCCTGTTTGGGCGCGCTTTGCCTTAGACCCTACGGCTTCTACGGAGGTCTTGCCTACAGAGCGTCCTACTGAGTTTCGCCTTTGGCAGAACTATCCCAACCCATTTAATCCAACTACGATTATCACTTATCAGCTTCCGACTGCTGCAGAAGTGAGCCTGAAGGTCTATGATGTGTTGGGTCGAGAAGTTGCCACCTTAGTGAGCGAGCGCCGCAATGCGGGCACTTATCAAGTTCGTTTCAACGGAGCGGGTCTTCCAAGTGGAATGTATTTCTACCGTTTGCAGGCGGGTCGCAATGTTCAGACTCGGAAAATGTTGCTTTTGAAGTAGCCCTGTCTTCCTGAACGAACCTTTGTGCTTTTTATCTGCAAAGTGAGAGCCGTTTGCTTATTCGGCATTAGGGTGCGCTGACCCTTCATTAACCGCCTTGCGTGGCACGAATGACCTCGACCACATCATCTGGCTTAATGCGCACGCGCCCCCACGCTTGTTTGTTAATCACCGCTTCGTTAATCGCTACAGCAATTCCTTTCTCATCAGGTGATATGCGAAGACTTTGCAAGAATTCTGCCACCGTCATCTCCTTGTCAATTTGATGTGGCTTTCCGTTTAGCGTAATGGTGTGCATGTTCAAGATGTGTGAGTTGAGAGAAATCGAGTTGGCCTAAACGGCACAAGACTTTCAGGCACAGGTTCGCCACACATCATTGCTGCCAGTGCATAACTGGTAATAGGTGCAAGCAAAATACCGTGCCGATAGTGCCCTGTAGCGATAAAAAGATTTTTCACAGGGCTTTCGCCCACCAGCGGTTCATTATCACGGCTGGCTGGACGCAAACCTACGCTGACTTCTTCAATGGGCAGTTCATAAATAGCTGGCACAGCCTCATAGGCTTCGTCTAACAGTGTCATGACTCCTCCTGCGGTGGGCGTTACATCGAAGCCCATTTCTTCGCTGGTTGCACCAATGGTCAAGCGCCCATCAAACTTTGGTGCAAGGTATACGCGCGGGGAACGCACGACTTTTTCCAGTCGAATTTGCGTCGTCATTTTGAGCGTCAGCACTTGCCCTTTCACAGGGCGCACTGCTGGCACTGCTTCATCTGGTATGCCGCCAATTTCACGCGACCAGCAGCCTGCGGCTACAACCACTTGTCGCGCTCGCACGGCTCCACTTTTCACTTTGATACCGACTACTGTGCTTTGCTCCACCAGCACGCGCTCTACAGGTTGATACTCAAAGAGCAGCCCGCCACGCTGCACAAAGGCATCTCTTAGCGCACGCATCACTTCACGGTTATCAATTTGGTAATCCTGCGCTAACCAAATTGCAGCCGCTATTTTGGGTGAAAGCAGCGGCTCGCGCTCGCGTGCCTCAGACCCAGAGAGCCACTCAACCGGCAAGCCAATCTTTTTTCGGAACGCAAACTCTCGCCGCAAGGCTTCAGTATCGTCGCGATCAAGGCTAATCATCAATGTGCCTCGCTTGTCCAGTGCGACCTCTCTCCCAGAATCTTCTTTCAGTTCAGCTAAGAATTGCGGATAGAGCGCCAGACTTTCTTGCCCCAAGCGCAGTAGATGCAAGTTTTCAAAGCCCACTTCAGCTTGCGGAGCAAGCATTCCAGCGGCGGCCCAGCTTGCGCTTTTGCCTGCTTCACTACGCTCAAAGACGACAACCTGCACTCCTCGACGCTGCAGTTGCCACGCTACACCTAATCCAATAATTCCACCGCCAATCACTGCCACTTCAACGGCTTCTGGCAATGGAGCAGTGTTTGACATTTGTCCCTCCTGTAATGTTCTTTTTTGCAGCGCATTCTTGACCCATGCGTTTGTGAAAGATATCAGTTTTTCGAGAATCTTTGGGCAGGCTCTTCGGTGAAGAGTATTGGAAACAAAAAAGGCAACTGCGTATGGTCAGTTGCCTTAGCTCAGGTCATAAAGAGATACGGTTTCCACGAGTCGGAGATGGTGCCCATAAAGCGCTGCATAAACATAATGTGGCTTGGGCGAATCGGGCGGCGCAACAGTTGCATTCCTGCTTGTTCGGGTGTGCGGTTTGCCTTTTTGTTGTTGCACTTGGTGCAAGCCGTTACCAGATTTTCCCAAGTGTCTCCTCCGCCTTGCGATTTGGGCACGACATGGTCAATCGTCAATGGCAGGTCAGCACGTCCGCAGTATTGGCATCGGTTGCCATCTCGGCGCAAGATATTACGCCGCGTGAGCATAATTTTCTTGTAAGGCACAGCGATGAAAACCATCAGCCTCACCACGCTCGGCATCGGAAACTGCATTGAGACCGAGTGCACGAACTGGTCAGGGTATGTTGCCACCAACTCTGCTTTGCCGCCAAAGATAAGGACAATCGCCTTCCTAACGTCGCAGATGCTCATTGGCTCGTAACTTTGGTTCAGCACTAAGACCTTTTGATTCAGCCGGTTCATACCAAATTAAGTTAGTTAGCAAAACTTCAAGTGTTCTCAAGCCTTGCAAACCGTCTGCTCACGTGTTTTGGTTTCCGCTATGCCGATACGCTCCAACTCATCGGATAGCTGGCATCATCGAACTCTTTAGCTTGCTCAGTGAAGTAAAGCGGTCTAAATGTGTCGACCATTATGGCATATTCATGCGTTTCCTTTGCGCCAATGCTCTTTTCCACTGTGCCCGGATGCGGACCGTGCGGGATACCACCTGGATGGATGGTCAGCGATGCTACTTCGATACCCCGTCGGCTCATAAAGTTCCCATCTACATAGTAGAGCACTTCGTCGGAGTCAATGTTACTATGATTATAAGGTGCAGGAATCGCCTGCGGATGATAGTCAAAAAGGCGTGGCACAAAGTTGCATATCACCAATCCGTTTGCCTCAAAGACTTGATGCACTGGTGGCGGTTGATGAATGCGCCCTGTAATTGGCTCAAAGTCGTAGATGCTGAACGCAAATGGGTAGTAGTAGCCGTCCCATCCTACAAGGTCAAACGGATGCTGGTTGTAACAATACCGCGCATAGAGTTCGCCTTTCTTGACGCGAATTTCGAAACTGCCTTTTTCGTCGTGCGTCTCGAGTTCCGTCGGTGGGCGCAAATCACGCTCGCAATACGGTGAATGCTCCAGGAGCTGCCCAAACTCGTTACGATATTTTTTGGGCGTCTGCACGGCTGAATTGACTTCAATAATAAACCATCGCTGCGCCCCTTGAAACCGAAACTGATGCGTTACCCCACGCGGAATGATTAAGTAATCACCCTGCTTGTAAGGGATATTGCCGAGCTGCGTTGCTAGCACGCCCTCACCTTCGTGAATGAAGACCACTTCATCGGCTGCGCCGTTGCGATAGAAATATGAGGCTTGCTCTTTGGGACGCGCCACCCATATCGTTACATCGCTATTGAAGAGAATGGGAATGCGTGACGAGAGCATATCACCTGCTGGCTCCAGCGATTTGGTTTTCAGGTGATGATGGCGTAGCTCTCTGTCGCCCCACTTGATTAGTGGGCGCACTTCAGTTTCACCAATCTGATGCACCCTTGTCGGTGGCGCAAGATGATAGACATTAGAGTAGATGCCCGAAAAGCCTTTCGTGCTCATCAGCTCTTCGGCATAAAGTGAGCCATCAGGCTTGCGGAATTGAATATGTCGCTTCGCAGGAATTTGCCCCAATCGGTGGTAGAACATAGCTTAGCAAAAGTTTTGGGAATTTACAGTTTCGCTTGCTTTGAAGCAAGATGCCCGCCCCTCCATTCCTATTCAAGAGGGCGCAACTAGCTTAGCTCACTTAGAAGCGCTCTTGATTGCTGCATCGTTTTTTGACTAAACATGCAACAAGGAATGCTCTTCGCACCATCGTGCTGACACAATTTGCTAAGCTTTGCCATACGCCGCCCTGTCCAGACTGCTTAACGAAATCTTTACACTCCTCTTCGCAACTCTTTCTGGATTCTCTGCGTAAAGCCGTGCGTCTTTGCGTGCAGTTTTGTTTCCTTAATCATCAACCAATCAAACCCAAACGTGCTATGCAAATGCTTCGTTCTCTTTTGGCTGCTTTGATACTTGTGCTTTCTTCTGCTCCTGCTTTTGCAGGCGATGACCTTGAAGCTCGCTCAGAAGTGTTTCTTGCCGCCGTTTTCTCAGGCAAGTATGAAGAGGCAGCGACAATGATTGCCAACTCTTCCAGCCTGAAGGCGGTTGAGAACCTTGCAGATTTCGGCGCAGGGTTGCGCGCAGCACTGGGCGACTACAAAGGCATTCGCAAGGCAGAGATAATGAACACGCGCAACACCACCACAGTCGTGCTTATCTGCGACTTCTCTGAAGGGCAAGTGAAGGTCAATCTCACCTACAATGAAGTAGGCAAAATCACAGCTCTCACTTTCAAGCCTGTTACAAGCCAGACTGCTACAAAGTAACTCGTGCCCTGCATTGTTGCTCAATCTGGAAGCGACCTAAAAGGTCGCTTCCTTCGTTATAGCACTTGCTTTGCCCGCCACACTTTGCACTGCTCTTTTTTGCAGTTTGGGTTGTGCTTTTGGCATAGCTCGTAGATTTCTTCAAAGTCGTAGTCAATCGTGAGTTCCTCGCCCGCTGCAATCTCTCGTGCAGCGACCAGATACAGTGACTCGGCATTGCGCGTGCAAACGATGCAGTTCGGCTCGCAAGAGTGGTTGATGTAGCGGATTTTATCGCTCTGTGCCGTATCTAAGTATCGCTCCTCGTCAAGGTAGAAGATATAGACATTGTTTTCTTCATTCTCACGGCGCAAGCATTCGCTTCCGTCGATTACTTCACCCGCAATAACCATTATGACCTCCTTCTCACGACAGGCCTTTTCTGTGAAGAGACCATATCCCTGAATCGGCGAGGCACAAACTTTTATGTAGGGTGGGTTTAGCAATTCTTCATCACATAGCAGTTTGAGCATCGTGCGTCAAAGAGTATCCAAGTTTTTGTATTTTTGCGCAAAATAGCACATAGCGGTGGCAAACAAACAACCAAGCAAAACTCCGACATCGTCAGCACAGCATTCTACATCTGAGTCGTCGCCACAGAAGCGACCCTTTATCTTGGTTACCAACGATGATGGCATTGATGCCGAAGGTCTTGAGTTTCTTGCAAAATCAATGAGCCGCATTGCCGATATTATGGTCGTTGCACCCACGCTTTCGCAAAGCGGTATGAGCCATGCGATGACGCTCGGTAAGCCACTTCGCATCAAAAAAGCTTATAAGCACAAAAAATTTTTCGGCTATGCGGTTTCTGGCACTCCAGTTGATTGTGTCAAAGCGGCATTGGCACATATCTTGCCCCAAAAGCCTGACTTGGTGGTCAGCGGCATCAATCACGGCAGCAACACGGCGATTAACATTCTTTACTCGGGCACTGTAGCGGCTGCACGTGAGGCAGCAATTGCGAAAATCCCTGCGATTGCCTTTTCGCTGACCACATATAGCAACCCTGACTTTCGCTACGCCGCTAAGTTTGCGCGGCAGCTCGCTCTGAAGGTTCTCAAACACGGCTTACCCGCTGAGACGCTGCTGACGGTCAATATCCCGAACTTGCCAGAGGAAAAAATCAAGGGCGTGGTGGTTACGCAGCAAGGCAAGTCTAAGTGGCATGAGACGATGATTGAGCGCGCCGATGCCTATGGGGAACCATATTACTGGCTGCGCGGTGAATTGATGCTGCAAGACGATAGTCTCGAGGACGATGAATTTGCCGTCCGTAATGACTATGTCTCCGTTACCCCTATCTCTTTTGACCAGACAAATTATGCCTTTCTTGAGACTATTCGGTCTTGGAATCTGAAAAAATAACGGTGATGACCTTTGAGATTCCTTACACTGCATTTAAGGCGCGCCCACACGCCTTTACGAGAATTTTTTTGGAATACGCCATGCATAGCCCACCAGCTGAATGGCTCTGGCAAACTTGTTTTGAAGGCGACTATCGCAACTATACCCTTCAAGCGAAAAAGTTAGAGCGTCTCTCCTGTGCGGCTTATCCACGTAAAGAACTTGTTAAAATCTTATTACGTCAAAATCGTGCCTTCGGCTGCAGTGAGAAAACTCTTTTGCAAATTCAAAAATTTGAGCGCCCTAATGCAGTTGCGGTTGTAACAGGTCAGCAAGTTGGCATGCTGACTGGCAACCTCTACACAATTTACAAAACTCTCTCAGCAATTGCTTTCGCACGGCAGATGCAGCAAACTTTTCCTGATTATGAATTCATACCTGTCTTCTGGCTTGAAGGTGAAGACCACGATTATGCTGAGGTATGCAAGTTATCGATTTTCTCTGACAATCGCTTGCACACATTTTCTTATCAGGAAGCACATCTTCCAGAGCGGTACATGACTGGTCGTATTGTGCTTTCCTCAGAAATTGCACATTTTATTACGGAAGTTCTAACGATGCTTCCATCTAGTGAGTTCAAAGCTGAAATTGCAGACCTTGTGCGCACTACTTATCGTGAAGGAGAAACTCTGCTTTCTGCATTTGCTAAGCTGATGCATCTGCTCTTCAAAGATGATGGGCTTGTTTTCATTTCGAGTGATGATAATGATTACAAGCGACTCTGTAAGTCGCTCTTCGTCAAAGAACTTCTCACGGCACCGCAAAGCTCTGCAAATGTAATTGCACAAAGCGCACTTCTTGAGGAACACAGTTATGAAGTGCAAGCGAAAGCCAAGCCTGTAAATCTTTATTTTGTTGACAATAGTCAGCGCTGGCGCATTGAGCCTCAGCAGAAAGAGCAGTATCTTTTGCAGCCCCTCCGCTATGCGATTTCGCGCAGTGAGCTTTTGGAACTTGCTGAGGAATCTCCTGAGCGGTTTAGCCCAAATGTTATTCTGCGCCCGCTGGTGCAAGATACTGTTTTACCTACTTTTGCATACATTGCTGGGCCAGCTGAAGTTGCCTACTTTGCTCAACTGAAGCCAAATTATGCATTTTTCGGGTTAGAAATGCCGCTCATTGTGCCACGACACAGTCTTTCACTGGTAGAACCAAAGATTAAGAAAGTCTTCAATAAAATTCGCGATCTTACTGAAATTAGCCAGCTGGATGTTTCAGAAATATACAAACGTTTTTTCGAAGACCCTACTCATCTATTCCAACAAGCAATTGATTCCCTCGAGGCAGTTCGCGTCGAGGAACTTTTTGCTCGTGCCGATAAAGATGTTGGACAAGCCCTCCAGAATTTAATGGTTGGACTTTCTGCTATTGACCCAACTCTAAAAGATGCGTTAGAAACAGCTAGGGGGAAAATTCTTTATCAGCTTGGGCACTTGAAAGAAAAGGCTTATCGTGCTGAAAGGCAAAAGCATCAGGATCTTCTTGCTCAGTTTAGCAAATGTGAAACTCATCTCTTGCCTAACCGCATTTTGCAAGAACGTGTTGTCAATGTGTTCTACTACTTATGCAAGTTTGGCACAGCCGCATTATCTTTAATTCGGAAAGCTGTTGAGTCTCACTTTCCGCAAGCACACTTGGTTATTGAACTGTAGTTACCCTACGGCAGCTCAATTGCTACCTTGTACTCTTCATGCATATAGTAGACAGGGATACTTAGCTTCTTCCCAAGCCCGTATAATACTGCTACTTGCGCTTTATAGCCACCTGTAACATTGAAGTAGATTCTTAAGGCTGGCATATTGTTTCTCAACTTTTCAACATGCTCTGTCACTTTCTCTTGAAGCTCCTTCAAACCTTCATTTGCAAGCCGTTGCGCTTCTTTCATTTCTTCTCTCGTCTCAGGAGTTTTCGGCAGAGCAATATTCTTCAGTTTTACTTCAATCGGTGCGAACCCTTTACGCTCAAGGAAGGTGCGTAACATATTAGTTGCAAATTTTCCCTCAATTGTGTCGGTGTAAATCAGCGACACTCCGAAGTGCTCCTTTATATCCTTGAGCTCTAAGAACTGCGTCTTAGAGTTTAAGCTGTTTAGTTCCGCCGATGCCCTTACTGGATCACGCTCCATGAAATCAATCAATTGATGATGTCTTTTTATCGTCTCGTCCCGTGTTGTTTTATGTTCGCGCTCATAATTCGTAAGCAGACTAATTCCAACGGTTACGATGTGATGTTCAGTCATTTTGCTTTGGCTTTGTAGGTTGCTTTCTCAAGTCGCTTTTTATCACGAGAAAGTTCTAATTTAACGAAGACTTCACTTCCGTTTTTCAGTTCCAGTCCTGCAAGATTTACTCCCGGCATCTGCACTTCCTTCTCTGCATATTCCCCCTCTAAGATTTTGACCTTCGGTGGTTTTGACTGGTCATCTACGATTACGGCGCGAACTGTGTTCGGTGGCTGAGTGGGCTGTGCTGATATACCAGAAGGTATCGCAGAGAGCTTTTCGCTAAAAATATAACTTGCTATTTTGGTCGCTAAGTCTGCGTCAGTGGAAATGCTAATCCAGCCCATTGCCAAATTATTCGCAAAGCTCCGCGTTATTGGGAATTGCCCTTCCGTAATTTTCTTAGTTCTTGGATTTCTTCCGATTCCTTTTATCATCCTTAGTATCTCAAACGCTTCTCTACTTTGCTTGAAAAGCACTAAACCTAATGAATTGTCGAAGTATGTTTTATGTCTCCCTATACGCAAAATTGCTAGCGGCATTCTCTTTTCAAACGCATTCTGGATTTGACTCCTAAGGCTCTGGTAAAACGCAATTACACCTAAAAGTTCACTCTTGTTTGGAGAACTTTCTAATTCACTTAGCTCAACCTCAATGCAATCTTGTGAGAACCCGTTTATACATTTCGCCAATGCTTCAAAATCAGGCTGATTTAAAAAACTCAAGCTCTGATGCTGCAACCTTGGCTCTACTGAAATGGTAAAACTTGTTATACTCCCTCTTTCGATTACCTCACAGAACTGCGGAATTTCTCTTTTCTTGAAATTACGAATGTTTTTTCGCTCAACTTCTCTTATTGCCAAAAATCTATCTTCAATAGCTTCTGTATCACTAAATCTCAGAAATCTTGCATCATTGCTTGTGTCTCGACTCAGCCTTCCAAACAGGTTCTGTTCGTCTAAAGCTTGATCAATCTTCTCTTCTAATTCGCTTCTTTCTTTATCCAACTTTCTTCTCTGTTCCCTTTTCTCTTTTTCAGATAGCTCTTTGCTCCTTTCCAGCTCACGACGTTTTAGTTGATTTTGAGCATACTGATTCAAATGTCCTATTAGCTCCTCGACTTGTTTCTTTCCCTCTTCTGTATGGGTAAAGTATTGATACAGCAACGCAGTCCGCACCGCTCCTTTTATTGAACTCCCAGGAATATACGCCTTCCCTGCACTTGTAATATGTGGATGTAGCTGGATTTTTGCATCTAACTTGCCGTAGATAGGCAAACAGCGTGTTTGAAATGTTTCAACTTTTTTCTTTAATGTTCTCTGAATAAATGCTCGCAGGTCAAATTGCGTCTTCCCATTTAAGACCTTTCCCACTTCCTTTACATATTCTTCTGCATATATTTTATCTGAGGAGATAGTCTCTTGAAGTTTCTCCACGTCAATGAATATGCAAACTGGCTGACGGCTTACCTTCTCTATGATATAATCTGAAACAGGTGATAAGACATTTTCTCTTCCAGTCCCAATATGAACGGGTGATAATGTGGTAAGAGTTAAGTGATATGTTATTAGTCCAGGGCCACTCATTCCTTTTATAGGATTGGAACCGTAAATGCTTTTCCGTTCCGATATATTTTAGGGTTTCCAGAATCAGGTGACACATCTACTAACCTTCCTTTCACATCTCCCTTAAACACAGCCCCCTCTGCAATAAGTCGGACTCTCTTTCGATGTTGCTCTGAATCTCCAAATTTCCCAATTGTTCCGCCACCACGCAGCAATATTTCATATTGCATTGCGCTCGCGAACTCTTCCTTTCCATTTGGCGAAATCAGTGAAAGTCCCAAATAGTATTCTGGTGAAGACGATTTTGCTTTCGGAAAATCTTCTAGTAATGTTTCTTCTACATACTCGAACTGCCCACATCCGCTTGAACGCTCTCCACCTATCCCTTCGTCAGCCAAGATTCGAAATGCTGTCAGAAGTTCCTTTTCATCATTTTCGCCCATTTCCTCCGAAATTCTCAGCAGCACATAAAATCCGCCTTTTGCTGTTACACCATTTCTGCCAATTATGGGCAAAAACTGCACATTCGTTTCCATATATAATTTTGCCTCTTGCTCAGTGGTATGCACCTTTACCTTTTGCATTTCCACTTTTTGGCAAAAACATGCTTCTTCTTCACACTCCAAGCCTGCTAACTCTTCCTTCAGGCACGCAAACTTGCCTCCAATTATTGCAATGCGCCCTTTATCCAGAAGTGAAAGTGATGAAGCCAAGAAAGTCATATCCCGTACTCTCTGCACTTCTATGGATTTCAACACCTCCGAGTATACGCCAAACGATAGATACTGAATCTTTTTTTCTTTCTTATGCTGGGTAAAATCTCTCACGGCGAGTTGACACATTGGCTTTGGCAAGAAAAAAATCTTATGCGTCCCTAAAATCAACACATAAAAGCCAGATGAAAATAACACTTTACCTTCATTTACCAGATTTATGAACTTCTCTGCTCCGCTCAGTGCTATTTCATAGATGTTTGCCAGTGCTGAAAAGAGTGTGTCACTATGTAAAATTTCTGAGGTTTCATCTAGCCCTGTTTCGCCAAAGTGAAACTGCGAATACGGCTTTGGTAACAACAGCAATGCCTTCATACCTCTACCATTCTATTAAACTTTTCGACATACTCCTGTTCATTAGTTATACTCTTCGCCTCATTGTTGTTCTTGTAGTCATCAATTGTTTTTTCTCTTATCTTTACCTCTGAAAACTTTACTTTACCATAGCCTCTTGAACCTTGACCACCCAGATAATCATCTTGCAAAATCAACATTGCTTTGCATACTTGATCGAGGTGAGACTGTCCCTTGTCATCGTCGAATATATTCAATATCATCTCAAACTTGAAACGTGCACCTGCTGGCACACGTTCCAATTGACGCGGATGGTCTGCTGTTCCTGTCTTTCGATTAATCGTATTTTCCCACTTACTTTCTGTGAAGTCAAACTCCAGTGTTGCATCTCTAAATTTTTCTCGAAAGTGTTCTTCATCCAAAAATGCATCTCTTACAATTAGGCGAGCTGGCTTTCCCTCTTGTGTTTTATCATTTGCCGAACCGAAAATCTCTTGCAGCACTGCTGAATCCTGCTTTATGTCAAGACTTCCCTCCTCTCGTGCCAAAATAGCGCGTAGCTTGCCTTTTATAGAGCTTCCAGGAATAAATGGTACTCCTCTCGCTGTTTTTATCACATTTAAATCAATACCGCCGATATCGAGCGCTGTTTTTGAACCACCAATATGTAAACCTGTAACTGTCTCGATGATACCTGTAATAAAAATTTTCTTTATTAGTTTCATTGAATCCTCCTACTATGGAAGTTTTTCGTTGTATTTATGGTATGCCACGATTGCCGTCAGGAACTCCTGAAATTTGCTCAGGCGTTCCAGTGAGTTCGCATTACGAATCAAATTTGTTAAGACATCAACGAAAATTCTAAAATCTTTATTTGCCTCATTACGTCCTGCAAGATAGGCAAGCTGTACTTCCATTTTCCATAGCTCCTCTGGTTGTTTTACTTTCTTTACCTTATTAAAGATGTTTCTCAACTGATGTGAGGTAATACGTTTTGCTATGTAGCCCGTGTATCTCTTTATTCTATCTATCAACTCGTGATAATTTGACTCTCCATACACATATTCAGGTTTGAACATCTCCTTTGGGTTCGGAAAATCATGTTTGCCATGCTTATCCTGCTTTTTTCCCTCTTGGCTTTTTTCTTTTTTGCTATTCTCACTGTGATTTTGTTGCGGTTCTGCCATTTGTTTCTCTCCTCCCTTTTATTTCACTGCTCTTGGAATGCAGGTTTGAATCCTCTTGTTTCAAATTCTGCCCATCGCGCTGCTACAGCTACAAGCATAGGACTTTTCACTCTACTTTTATCTTTTGCCGTTAGTGCATCAGACAAAAGCCGTTCGTACTGATTTACAATTTTTTTCACTATCTCTCTCACTACCTGCTCATTTTCCTTTTTTCCTCTAATTTCACGCAGCGAATATGCCACTATCCAATACTTCTTTAAATCTACGCGCCTTGTTTTCCCATTGCTTCTCAGCACCTCGTTTAAGCCCGATGCACTCTGTAAAACTTTCTGCAAAACAGACTTTGGCTGTTCGTATTTCCTAACCAGTTCGACAAATGTTTCCTTTAACTTTCTTGCTTCTGCAAATTCTTGCCATGATAACACTGTGTTGAACACACTGATGCTGTTTTTCTCTGGTCTTCTTGTCTTTGCATCGTGCAGTCGCTCCTCGGCAAGCGCTGCAAAGCGCGCAACTGAACAACTGCTATCTACAACAACAATTCCCGCAGATAGTGTGATTTTTGGATGATAACACACAAACCGTCTAAACTCATCATTTACTCTCAGTGCAAAATCAAATACTCGATGCCAGCTCCCTACCACAAAAAAATCATCGCCGCCAGAGAAGATTGGGTAAATGTAGTTCCTGAATGATTCATTCCGCAGCAATGTATTAACATATCCCTCAAAAAACCATTTCATTGACCGAGATAGTGCAGCAACCCGAGATACTGTGCGCAGCTCTTTTGGAAGCCCCTCTTTGAACAGCCTGCCCAAATTATCCACATCTACCTTTAATACTGCCAGTTTCCCAGTGCCTGTCTCCAACGCCGCTTTCCAAGCTAAATGGTTGAACGATAGCAGATAATTGAGTTCAATTGGATCTGCTGTTGCATCAAAGTTAAGCCCTTTTTCCTCGCAAGCCTTCAAAAAGCGCTCTTTCTCCTCCTTTGTCCAAGTAGGAAGATTTTTGACTGCAAAACGAAACCCTTTAAATCGCCCCTCAAAACCTGTTATATTAAATGCCACCCCCTCTTTGCTATCGTTCTCAAAAAACCTCACTTCATATCCCAACTTTTTTATAGGCTCTTCCCAGTAAAGTATCTCTTCTTTCTTCTCTGGCTCTTTTCGTTTGAGAATAGTATATGCTCTTGCTCTTCGCAGTCTTTCAGCTAGTTCCCTGAAATCTTCCTGTTCTTTTTCTCTGCTTTTCGGAACTTGTGGAATCGGCTCAAATACCTTCTCATAATCAACAGACTTAAACTTCGCCTGCTTTTGGATTCGGAGCATTTCCTTCACTTTTTGCCACTTCTCTGTGAAGAACTTTGCTGTCTGCTCCCCGAAATCTGCCTCACGCTGCGGTCTAAAATCTTGGATTGAAACTTTTTCCCACACCAAAGAAATGTATAGCTCTGTTTCTAAGAATGCTTCCTCTAACTTTTTCTTGCACTGCCTCAAATTTTCTTCTTTGCATTGCGGTGCAAGGATATAAAAGTTTCCGCCTCCGTTAAAGAGAAGATTTGCTGGTTTAAGATTTAGTTCATCTAAAATAAGTTGTGCAGCGACCTCTGCTAAAAGCTGTACGAAAAATGATCGACCTTTTAGCGCTTTTGCTGCGCCTTTTGTCGTAACACTAAATATAAAATCCTGAATACCTGATACATCGCCAGCAACCAATAGACATGGCTCAGGAAAACTGTCTCTTTTGTAACCCTCTTTTCCATCATTCAGAATATCTGCATCTTTACCTTTCCAACTTCCTTCCACATACTCGTCATACAGACATAGCGCAATTGCCGCAGTGGAACGCAGATGGTCATATAGATTAATGTCAGGCTTTGAGAGCCTTTCTTTTCCTTGAAATGCCACAGGCGTTTGCGCAGGCGTGCTATGGCAAAATTTTTCCAAGAGATAAAGCAATTCATCTTCCGTCTCGATCTTTTCAAGTGCCTGTAAGAACTCTTTGACAATTCGCTGATAAGGGCTTTTTTCTTTTTCTTCAAACGCAGGTTGATTACTACTTTGAAACATTGACTCCGCATTCTGACTTAGCGGATGTAAATCAAGGTACAGCGGCTTTGCCAAGCGTTTTCCGTCTATTTCTATGTCTGCGAATGGTGATTGCAGGCGCGCCAGATAATACTTCTGTGGTTCGAGATGTGCATCGTCTTTTCTTTCTGCAGAAGCGCAATCGTCCGCAATGCGAATCAGCTTTAACAGCACACCTTTTGAGTTGATAGACTCGTAGTCTTTTTTGTTTGGGTCACTTCCACGATGATGCCACAGTGCAAATGCAGAAATTGCATCGCTCAAGAAGGGCTTACGGGACTTAAATTCGTCAATTAGCGCTGCAGAGTATCGCTTATGCGCAAATGTTACATCCGCATCACCGCTTTTCACATACCGCTCTGCACGCTCTTGCCACTCTGGCAATTTGGCACGCTCGATAAACTTACCAATGTCGTGTAACAGCGCTCCTAAGTAGACTTTATCTCGCTCTGTCATTCAGAGTTGCCGGGAGTTAATTTTGTCTTGCTGTTTGCTAATAGTTTTTTTTCTGTAAAAATACAAGATTCCGAGCACTTCTACAATACCCACTTATTTGTCCAATACCAGATATTTTCTGGTGCTTGCTTGATTTGCTGAGTATGACAAAGCCAGTTTTGCAGGTTCTCCCAGTATTCCTTAGCCAGCATAAAATCAAATGTAAAGCAAGGGACTGTTGCATTGTAAATTGCGTTACTTAGAGAATCGTCAGGCACTGTATTGGTTCTCTTGAAATAAATTAGCTTACTTTCGTCTGGATGCTGATGAATGAAGTCAATACTTTTGCGCAATACCTTGAGCAATCCTTTTATTTCTTTGCTACGCTCCTCAAGATTGCGTTGTGACGTTATCAAAATTAGCTGGCAGAAATCAGGTACACCCCAGTCTTTGAGCGCAAAAAAATCAGCATCTAAACCACGATTGCGCGCTTCAATAATCTCAAAATTGTAGAAAATGAGTGTTGCAACATCGGCTTTGTCTTGAGCTAAAGCATCGGTATGGTAGAAGCTGTTGTTAACGGGCGTTAAAGGTGCATCTTTTTCTCCGCCGTCTGCTTCAATCATCGTACGAATAATCGCTAACCCTCCTGGGTCAGGCGCACCTGGATACTGCACGCGCTTACCTGCCATATCGCGTGGTCGCTCAATGCCTCTACCTTTTAGATACATTACGCCACCGTTAGTATGTAAAAATCGTGCAAAACCTATTACAGATTTTCCTTTCGCTGCATCAATTACTAAATGAATTGGCTCTGTAATAGCTACATCTAATTCACCTTTTTCAATTGCTTCCATTGCGTCTAAGTGAGACGCAGGTTCAATCAAATCCAGCAAGAGCCCTGCTTCTCTGAACCAGCCTTTTTCTTCAGCAATAAGAAATGGTGCGTGGTCAGGATTAAGAAACCACTCCAATCCTAATCGAATTGTGTTCATCGCTGTTTGCATTCGGTTTGCATGTAATTACACGAAGAAAAATTCGGTTACGCTCATTTTTTTTTGAGATAGCTCTATCGACATGTTTGATTGAGATACATGCAATAGCCCATTAATATGTTTTACACTTCAAAACATTATGCAGTCCCCTTGCACAAGACAAGGTAATTCAGGACTCAAGTCTCACGGTAACTCACGGTAATGTATGCCCGAACAACACACTCAGTACTGCCATTCGCACCGCTACACCATTCGTCACCTGCTTCAAAATCAGGCTCTCTGACTTGCCAGCTGTATCGTCTCGGTCTGTTACCACACTAGACAGCTCTATTTCGCGATTGACAGGTCCAGGGTGCAAGACAAAGACTTTGTGAGTTACTTTTGCCAGCGCCTCATCGGTCAAAGCAAAGAAAGTGTTATACTCACGCAGCGTTGGCACAAAGCCCGCAGCTTCCCGTTCCAATTGCAAGCGCAGCACAATTACTGCATCACAGGCTTGCAGTGCTTCTTGAAGGCGTGTAAAGACCTGAACGCCAAAGTGCTCAATGCCGACTGGAAGTAGTGTAGGCGGCGCGCACACACTTACGCGCGCTCCCATTTTTTGCAGCCCGAAAATATTTGAGCGTGCTACGCGGCTATGCAAAATGTCCCCCAAAATCAATACTCTTAGTCCTGACAATTGTCCAAATGTTTCTTGCAAGGTGAACATATCCAACAAAGCCTGTGTAGGATGCTCGTGCATCCCATCGCCTGCGTTGATGACAATTTTGCGCGTATGCTTTGCGACAATTTCAGCTGCACCCGACTCCCCGTGCCGAATTACAAATGCATCGACTTGCATTGCCTCAATGTTAGCAATCGTGTCCAGCAAGGTTTCGCCTTTTTGCAGGCTACTGGTCGCAGCTGAGAAGTTTAAGGCACTCCCACTTAGACGCCGAACTGCTAACTCAAATGACGTGCGCGTGCGCGTAGAATTTTCAAAAAATGCAAGCACTACTGTCTTGCCTTGCAACACAGGCGGCAACGTGGTTGGCGATGCTATCCATTGCTGCTTAAAGTCTGCTGCACATTGCAAGATGCGTGCAATTTCTTCTGCTGATGTCCTATATAGCCCAAGCAAGTGCCGCATCGCTACGCAAGAATTTTGCTGCCCCGCAGTTACTTTTTCTCAGCAAGGCTCTGTTCCATTTCCCATTCCCAGATTCTGTCGAAGGCTGCCACTGGTGTAATCACCGCTTTTTTTATGCGCTTGCTTACACCAATCAGTGGTGAAGACCAAGACACAATTGTTTCGGGCTGCTCGTCGTAGATAATTTTCTGGTATTCTTTCCAAATCGGTGCAGTGTTCAAGATATTCAGCTCGGCTTTTGCTTGGTCAATGAGTTCATCGACACGTTTATTCTGGAAGCAAACAAAGTTGTAGGGGGTTCTTTCAAGGTCGGAGAGACGTGTCTCCGATGGATCCACATCTGGTGGTGCTACAATAAAACCTGCAATCATCACGTCCAGCTCGCGCTTGCGCATTTTTTCGGTCATCACATTCGACTCAATCGTCTCAATCTGGCAATCAATGCCAATTTCTTTTAGATTCTTCTGAATTAAGACAGATAAGAACTCACGCCCCTTATTGCCTTTGTTGATAAAAAGCTTGAAGCTGAATTTTCGTCCTTCTTTTTCAAGAATACCATCGCTGCCTTTCTTCCAGCCTTCTTCTGCTAGCAAGGCTTTGGCCTTTTCAGGGTCGTAAGGATAAGGCTTTAGCTCAGGGTTTTGCGCCCATTTACACACTGGCACGACATCTGAAAAGCCTAACATACCATAGCCTCTTAGGAAACCATCAACATACTCTTGCCGATTAATTGCATATGTGAGTGCCTGACGCACTTTCTTTGAACCAAAAAGAGGATGCGGCGCGATTTTTTTGCTCTGGTTATAAAGATTTTGGTCAATATTCATCCAGCCGACATAAAGGTAAGTTATCATTCCGCGCTGGTGAATCTCCACATTCGGATTTTCCTTTTGCATTTTTTCAGCTTCTTCAGGTGGCACACCCTGCACCATATCAGCTTCACCTGTGCGCAGCATTGCAAGGCGGGTCGTATTTTCCTGCACCACACGGTTGATGATGCGCTCAATCTTCGGTGGCGCTGGCAAGTTGCAAGTTGGATTTGCCACCAGCACACACTCTGAGTTTGGCACCCATTTCTCTACCTTGTATGGCCCGCAGCCAATCAATTTTTGTGGGTCTCTGTTGAACTCACTTTTGCGAAAGTCCTCACGCTTTACATCCTTCCAAATGTGCTCTGCAATGAAGGGCAAGTTGGTGTATTTGCACATTAGGTCGACCGCCATTGGCTTGCGGAAGCGCACAATAAGCGTTGAGTCATTTGGAATCTCAACCGCTTTGTTTAAGTCAACGCGGCCATCTTTTTCCTGCAAGAAATTTTCCGTGATAAAATTCTGGCGCACTGATGCAATAACAGGGTCAGCGTAAAGCTCATAGCTAAACTTCCAGTCTTGTGCGGTTACGGGCTTTCCGTCCGTCCACTTCACATCGCGGCGCAGCGTAAAGACAATTTCACGATTGCCATTGCGCACTTCCCAGCGAGTTGCAAAAAGTGGTCTATAGACAATCAAGCCCATAGTCGTATCAAATTCTTCCTGCATCAATCGTGGGTAAATCATTTTGCAGAACTCATCAGAGTTGCTCTCACTCTGCAAGATGGGGTTTAGCGTGAGGTCCGCAATGTAAGCATGCACCAGTGTGTTCGGTGGCGCAGCAAATTTGGTTGTCTCGGTTCCCTTTTTTGCTTCAGTGGGCCGAACATCTTTCTTGCCACAGGCTACGAGCCCAACCATCAGCGGTAGTAAAAGCCAGTGGTAAAGTTTCATTGTTTTTGTGAGTTAGTGATTAGTGAGTACTTGCAAGTTCGGCATCAGGCGTGCTTTTCCCGATTTAGCAGAAGAAAGGCTTAGCGGCATAAAATCTGGGTGAGCCTGAAATTGCAAGTTAATGAACTGTTTGTTCAATATGCGTGCTTTTGAAATCTGCAACTTCAAAACTTGGTGTTTTGCTGTTGATAGAGTGAAATGTAGCTTTTGCCCTTGAAATTTACGCTTTTTTGCGCAAAGTTTTGGCTATGCTTATTTGGGTGTTAAAGCCTTTTTCGGCGCTTAGTCTTTCAGAGCTTTACGCTGCCCTCAAAGCGCGCCAGCAGGTGTTTGTCGTCGAGCAGCATTGCGCGTATTTGGACCTTGACGACTGCGACCAGATGTCGCATCACCTTTTTGGCTTTGATGAAGCGCACCAGCTTGCAGCTTACTGTCGCCTTGTGCCACCCTGCATTAAGTTCACGGAGCCGTCGATTGGACGCGTGCTGACACTGCCATCGGTGCGTGGCAAAGGTTACGGCAAAGCCTTGATGCACACAGCGATTTCCCACATTCAACAACTTTACCCTCGTCAACCTATTCGCATTGGTGCCCAGCTTTACTTAGAGCGATTCTATAACACCTTTGGCTTCGTGCGCGCTTCACTACCATATGACGAAGACGGCATTGCACACATTGAAATGCTACGCGCTGCTGATGCGTAATGCGTCGCCATTAGCAACTTAGGTGCGCTAGACTGTTTGAGCCTTGCCGTGCAAGTCGTAGATTACGGCAGTGTCTATCAATCAAACTTATGCTCTTATGGTAATGCAGTACACTGGGCTTTTTGCTCTGCTGTTCTTCTCTTTCTTTGCTCAAGCCTTTGGGCAAGATTCAGTCAGCATTCTGTTTCGCTATCAATCGCTGAGCAATCCTTCACCAAGCCGTGTGCACTTCCCCGGGCAGTTCAACAACTGGGGTCCTAACACCAACGGCAACATTGCAGCGGGCACCCCTTCGCAGGCTAATTTCAATTCAGCAACTGGCCTCTGGGAAAGGGTTATTCGCTTGCCACTTGGCACCTACGAATACAAAATCAATGAAAACGGCCTCGTTACGGGCTGGCGCACCGACCCATTAAACCGCCGATATAATCCGCAGGATAACGATAACTCTATTTTGACTGTTGAACCGCTGACACTTTTTCAAGTTGCGGTGTTTCCATATACCAGCGGCTCTAAGCCCTTCAATCAGCCTTTTGTGGTGCGCACAGCACGGCCTGTGCTCACCGCAGGCATTTTCCTTGCACCGAATGTTTCACTCTCATCGCTTTCAGCCAGTCTTGATGGCGTTAGCATTCCTAATGCACTCTCATTTTACAATCCCGCAACTGGCATTTTCTCCTATCAGCCCCCGAGCAATCTGACTGATGGCGTGCGCACATTTCGCATCTCTGCCACCAGCTCTACAGGGCTGACCCGCACCGACTCCATACAATTTGAAGTGCGTGCTCGAACCATTCAGATTGAAACCCCGAGCTTTACCACGCGCAAAGATTCTTTTAACATCGGTGGCTTTGTGAACGATAGCCGAATTACGGCGGTGCAGATTCGAGTCGGCAATGCACTGCCTGTCGTTCAATCCGTTGTAAATGGCAGTTTTGACCGCTTTGTGCCACTGCAAAACGGTCGCAATGTGATTGTGGTCAGTGCCACAATTGATAACCAAACCGTCTCAGATAGCGTCATCATTACGAAGTTTGTGCCACAAGCCCCAGTTGCACGTGTGAGCATTACCGCATCTGGCAACGCCATTACGCTTTCGGCAGCGGAAAGCACTGACCCGCAAGGTCAGCCCCTTACCTTCATCTGGCGTGACCTTGAAGGTGTGCCGCTTGGCTTAACTGGTCGGACTGGCACAACGGTCAGTATTCCGAAGCCGTCTCGCGCTGGCGATTATCCCTTCCAACTTATTGCGCGCGACCCTGATGGCAATGCCGATACCGTGCGCCAGTATTTTACCGTTCGCCCGAATGGCGAAGTGCTCAACACCCGCTATGAAACCTCACCAGATTGGGTGCGGCAAATGCGGCTTTATCTTCTTTTCCCCAAAGCTGCCTCAAACCAGAACACCAACATTCTGCGCGACCTTATTCAGCGCGGTAGAGACCCCGGCGGCTTGCAATACATTCGCGATATGGGCTTCAATGTGATTTGGATGATGCCCGTAATGAAAACCGACAACGACCGCATCGACAATAACATTGGTATCGGCTACAACATTGTGGATTTTTACTCCGTCGTCTCTACCTACGGTACGCTGCAAGACTTCAAGGATTTTGTTACCGAAGCGCATCGCTTGGGCTTAAAGGTCATTTTGGACGTGACGCCCAACCATACAGGGCGCAATCACCCTTGGGCGCAGAGTGCTCGCACCTTAGGTCGCCGCTCGCCTTACTTTACTTGGTATCAACGCCAGATTCCCACTTCTGGGCCTGGCACGAACACCAATGGATTGGGCTGGGGCATTGATGCCGCTGGCTTTGTCTACTACGGTGGCTTTAGCCAAGCACTGCTCAACTTCGAGTGGAGCGACCTTGACGCCCGACACGCAATGCTTGACGTCTACAAATACTGGCTCAAAGAATTCGACCTCGATGGCTTTCGTTTTGATGTCTACTGGGGGCCCCATCGCCGCTATGGCAAAGCCAACTTCGATGAATTCTTGCGCAGTGAACTTAAGCGTATCAAAGGGGATATTTACTTGCTTGCAGAGTCAGATGGCACAGGGCCTGGCTCTGAGACTATCTTTGCTGACCACATCTCTGGCGGTCTGCGCGGTGGCGCTGATGCGGGCTATGACTGGAAACTCTACGGCGGAGCTATCCGCAACTTCGATTTCTCCGCTCCTTCTATCAATGCGCTTCACAACGAACTTTTCAACAATGGTTTTTATCCCGGCACAAATTCTTACTACCTTCGATTCCTCGAAAACAAAGATGAAGACCGCATTGCGTTTCTTTACCGCACGGCTGATACCCTTACGGCATACCGCCGCACCATGCCGATGGCCAGCGTGATTTTCACGGCGCCCGGTCACCCGCTGCTTTACACTGGACAAGAAGTTGGCGCAGGCTTTCCTACCACAGCCACTAATCTTGGCGAACCCGACCTTAATGTGCGTCGTCGTGGCATAGTGAACTGGAATCACTTTGGTCGGGCGCTCCTGATGCCACATTACCAGCGCCTTGCACATATCCGCGCGCAGTTTCCTGCTTTCTGGACGCAAACGCTGGTTCGCCTGAACACCGCAAACAATTTCGTCTATGCCTTCACGCGCCCCTTTGAAAACCAAAATGGCATCACGGTTGTCAATTTTTCCAATCAACTGCAAACTGTTACGCTGGACTTGCGCACGCCTAACGCTGTGCTTTTCACAGGCGGCATACAAGACGGTGCAACTTATTTCCTCAATAACCTTTATAGTGACACTCGCCGACAAGTTCGCGGCTCTGAGCTCAGTGCAGTTTCTGTCAGTCTGCCACCATTTGGCACAGCTATTTTCACACTCTCCACTACGCCTGATGCGGTCGTGATTCAAAATCCACTATCACTGCCAAAGAGTGAAGCGACCGTTCCTAAAACCTTCGCACTGGAACAAAATTATCCGAATCCGTTTAATCCAACGACCACCATTCGCTATCAATTGCCCGTTGCCAGTGATGTGAGCCTCAAAGTCTATGATGTGCTGGGCAGGGAAATTGCTACCTTAGTGCGTGCCCGTCAGGCTGCCGGCGCTTATCAAGTGCAGTGGTCTGCCGATGCAGGTCTTAGCAGCGGTGTGTATTTTTATCGCTTGCAAGCTGGAAACTTTGTTCAAACAAGGAAAATGATGCTGATTAAGTAATGTCGGCAGAACTTTGTCCTATTCACCGTGTGCCACTGGTGCTTTCGTATCGGGGTGTGAAAACTGTGCCTGACCTTCATGCTCGCCTTGAAGGGTTGCCGATGCTTTACTGCCCAATGTGTGCTGCAGAGGGCAAAGATACCGCACGTGAGTTTGAGAGCGCTCGCACCAATGCTTTTGTAGCCGGCTTGCGCCGATTGCTCGAGAAGACCGACTTTTCACCCCACTTTCACAAGCCTGAAATGACCTTCAATTTCAATCCCCACAAAGCGCGTCTGGAGCAAAGCGGCTTAGGTGAACGGAAAAGCTCACCGAGCTCTTTTCAAACGCTTGATGAAGACATTGCCAAGCGCTTAGACCTGTTTGTGCCACACAAGCCACTTTATTCGCTCGACCGCTTGATTTTAGACGACGCCACGCGCAAGGCTTTGCACGAGGTGCTTGCACTTATTGAGCAGCAGTATCTTATCTACGAGACATGGAACTTGCAATCGATTGACCGTTCTGGGCGCAAGGTTGCACTTAATTTCTACGGACTGCCCGGCACAGGCAAAACGCTTGCCGCCGAAGCCCTTGCTAATTTTCTTGGCCGAGACATCTTGATGGTCAGCTATGCAGAGCTTGAATCAAAGTATGTAGGCGAGACACCTAAGAACATCAAAGCAGCGTTTGCCAAAGCCAGTCGCACGGGTGCGGTGCTCTTTTTTGATGAAGCCGATTCCATTTTAGGTAAGCGTCTGACTAATGTGCAGCAGTCAGCCGACCATAGCGTTAATCTCACACGTAGCACCACGCTCATTGAACTTGACCGCTTCAACGGCTTGGTGATTTTTGCCTCAAATCTTGTGAGCAACTACGACACGGCTTTCCTTCGCCGAATGATTGCACACATTGAATTTCGCCTGCCTGAAAAACCGCAGCTTCGGGACATCTGGCGCGTGCATCTACCACCGCAGTTGCCTGTTGAACCAAATTTGGACTTCGATAAGCTCGCAGAAATTTCACTTGGCGCTTCAGGGGGCGAGGTTAAAAACGCTGTGCTCTTAGCTGCCGCAAAAGTTGCCACCCGTCCCAAGTCAGAGCAGGTTGTACGCTTTGCAGATTTTGCCGAAGCGATTACCTCAATTCTGGAACAAAAGCAACGGGTCTTGAATTCACATCAATCCCTTTTGCCACAATGAAACGCACTCATGCCGCTCGCTCTGCTTCGTCCGTAAACGGACACCATAGCCGCCCTTCTGCACTTGCCTCGCCGCCATCGCATCGCTCAGACCTTTCCACTGAGCCGAAACGCTCTGCCACCTATGCCCGCAAGACCAAAGAGACGGATATTACCATTTCGCTCACGCTTGATGGCGAGGGACGCTATGATATTGACACGGGCATCAATTTCCTAAACCACATGCTGGAGCTTTTCGCCAAGCACTCACGCATTGACCTTGTGCTTCGCTGCAAAGGCGATGTGCACATTGATGACCACCACACGGTAGAAGACGTAGCAATTGCACTTGGTCGTGCGCTTTCTCAAGCCTTAGGTGAAAAGGTCGGCATTGAGCGCTATGGTTACGCATACATTCCGATGGACGAGACACTGGCGCGTGCAGTCATTGACCTAAGCGGGCGTGCTTACCTTGTCTTCAATGCCAAATTTGCACGTGCAAAAATCAGCGATATGGCGACTGAAATGGTTGAGCACTTTTTCCTCTCGCTCTCCGAGCATCTGAAAGCCAATGTGCATCTGGAAGTGCTTTACGGCAAAAACACTCACCACAAAATTGAAGCACTCTTCAAAGCCTTTGCCGTTGCGCTGCGGCAAGCCGTGCGCATTTCATCTCAGCAAATTGCCTCTACAAAAGGCACGCTCAGCTAAGCCCCAAACAACTACAGCTTAGCCTCGCACTGTTGCAAGTGTCCAATGCTATGTTATATCTTTACTTGACTGACCAGTCGGTCATTACTCAACCTTAACCTTAACGCACTATGGATACTGCGGTAAAATCGCTCTCAAAGTCTCCCCGGCTGAATGTGCAAATGTGGCTTAAAGCCCTACGCGGCATTCCTCGCATCTCGAAAGAAGAGTGGGACAGTCTGGATATTATCTCTCGCTGGCTGATTGCCACCCGCTCGGCTGTGCTGGTAATGACTTTTACTTCTGCAGCAATTGGTGGACTGTTAGCATATCGCGCAGGTCAATTCGACTGGTTGCTCTGGGGCTGCGTCGTGATTGGCTTGCTTTTGGCGCATGCCGCCAACAATCTTTTCAACGACCTGATTGATTATCTCAAGGGCGTTGACCGTGGCAATTACTTTCGCGCGCAATACGGTCCTCAGCCTGTTGAGCACGGTTTGCTGACTGTGCGAGAGCAGTGGCTTTACGCTATTGTTACATTAGTGCTGGCGCTTATCCCAGGCATCTACCTTGTTAGCGTGCGCGGTGAGCTGGTGCTGCAGATGCTGCTCTTAGGCTTAATCTTTGTCATCTTCTACACTTGGCCGCTCAAATACATTGGCTTAGGTGAACTCACCGTCATCGTGGTCTGGGGGCCACTGATGATTGGCGGTGGATACTATGTTGTAACAGGCAATTGGGATTGGAATGTCGTCATTGCTGGAATGCCGTATGCTTTAGGACCGACATGCGTGCTTTTTGGCAAGCATATTGACAAGCTCGAGAGCGACAAAGCCAAAAAAATCTATACGCTGCCTGTCATCTTAGGTGAGCGCAATGCCCGCTACGCTGTACTTGGAATGGCTGTGCTGCAGTATGTTTCTGTTGTCTATCTTGTCGCAATTGGATTTTTCTCGCCTGCGATGCTCATTGTGCTCTTTTCGCTTTCGACGATGCCTGCAGTCTGGAAATTCTATCGCGCTCCGAAACCTCTCACCAAACCTGATGACTATGATGCGAACATTTGGCCGCTCTGGTTTTCTGCCGTGATTTTTATGCACAACCGTCGGTTAGGGGGTCTTTTCCTCTTAGGCTTGCTGATTGACATCGCGCTGAGAAAAGTTCTGTGATTCACTTCGCCGCTCTGTAGCAACTGCGTTATGCTCCCCAGCGGTGAAAAAAGTTAGGGCAGGTCTTCAACCTGCCCTTCGCATTGCATTCCTTTGACTTGCTCTCAAGTCAGGCTTCGGTGGGTTGGCTCTTGGCTTCTTGTTCCTTGACTTTGAGGGCAGCCTTACCCGTGCGCTCACGCAGATAGAAGAGCTTTGCGCGTCGTGCCTTGCCACGCTTGACGACCTCAATCTTTGCAACGGTCGGCGTATGCAGTGGAAAGATGCGCTCGACACCTACGCCGTGCGAAATTTTACGCACTGTAATTGTCTCCGACAGACCCTCACCGCGGCGATTGATTACTACGCCTTCATAGAGCTGAATACGCTCCTTGTCGCCTTCCACGACGCGCACATGCACGCGCACGGTATCGCCGTAGCGGAAGTCTGGAATGTCGTTTCGCAAAAAACCCGCTTCTACCAGTTTGATTTTGTTTTGCATCGCTCAAATTCCTTTCTGTTTTGTTTTGAAAATTTAGTTGCCCTCCAGCAAGTCAGGGCGGCGCTGACGGGTACGCTCTAAGGCATTTTGCTCACGCCACTTGGCAATTTCCTTGTGATTGCCCGACAGCAGCACTGCCGGCACTTTCATTCCCATAAACTCGGCTGGACGCGTGTAGTGCGCACAATCCAGCTTTCCATCTTGAAACGAGTCCAACAGTGCGGACTCGGCATCGCCCAGCACATTCGGCAAAAGCCGCGCTACTGCATCCATCACCATTAAAGCTGGGATTTCACCACCTGATAGCACCACATCACCGACAGAAATCTCTCGTGTCACCAGTGCTTCGCGCACGCGCTCATCGACGCCTTTGTAGTGCCCGCAGAGCAAAATCAAATTGCTTTTGAGCGACAGTTCATTTGCCACTTTTTGCGTTAGCCGCTCGCCGTCGGGCGTTAGGAAAATCACCTCGTCGTAGTGCCGCTCGGATTTTAGTTTTTGCACCACGCGGAAAATCGGCTCAGGCATTAAAATCATTCCTGCACCGCCCCCAAATGGGTGATCATCAACCTGCTGGTATTTGCCCTTGCCATAGTCGTGCAAGTTGTGCAATACAATTTGCACCGCTTGCTTTTCTTGCGCAATCCTCAGCACTCCATTTTCTAAGGCGCTTGTAAAGTAGCGAGGCATCACCGTGATCACATCAAAGCGAAGCATTGTCCACCTCCTCTCAGTAGGCTACAAAAACTCTTCGAAGCGTTTCAGACGAACCAGCTTTGCGCTTAGGTCGACTTCTTCGACAAACTCTGCCAGAGCGGGAATGAGCACCTCTCGCTCTCCATAGCGAATTTGATAGGCATCACACGAGGGCAGCGTCAGCACATCAGTTAAAACCCCAATCAGCTTGCCTTGTGTGTCGACAGCCTGCAATCCAATCAGCTCATGGATATAGGCTTGATTTTTGCCTAGTCTTACAAGCTGCGTTTCGTCAATGAACAGTGAGTAACCTCGAAATTTCTCCGCCTCTTCTGGCGACTCAATACCTTTGAGCTTCAAAATTACAGCTTGACTAGCTAACCTTGCAGACTGCACCTCTACTTTTTGCGCCTCACCTGAACTTTTGCCAAGATAGAGCCACCGACGCGACTTAAACTTTTCTGGAAAACTTGTCTCTGATTGCACTTTGACCGCCCCTTTTATGCCGTGCGGTTTCAAAATGCGTCCGACCAGATACAGCTCCATCGTGCCTCAGCTCATTAGCTGCACTGAAAAGTTGCTGTTGTCGAATCCGTCACTTTTTTGGTTCTACGCTGCTCTACGCTGAAGCACCTTCTTTTGCTTTTGCTTCAGCTTCTTTCTTTTTCTTGCGTCGCAGAGCCTTTTTTTCAAGGTTGCGCCTAAGGCGTGCATCACGTTGCTGGCGCCACTTTTCCAGCTCTGCTGCAATTTCTTCGGCGCTTTTGCCTTTCCGCTCCAAGTGCAGTCGGAGCAACAGTCCTGTGCTACGGATAATGCTACGTGCCGTTGCAGTTGGCTGCGCCCCCACACTCAGCCAATACGCCACGCGGTCTTCCTTGAGCGTCACGGCATGTGGCTTTTTCTTTGGCTCGTAGCGACCAAGGTCTTCCAAAAATGCCCCGTCGCGCCGTGCCCGCGCATCGGTCGCTACCAGTTGATAAATCGGCAATTTTTTTCTGCCAATTCGACGCAGACGAATTTTAACCATTCTTCAAGTTGAGTTGGTGTGTGTAAGTGGTTTTGAATTCCCTACCGTTGAAACATTTTGCCGATTGGGAGATTTTCGAGCGAAATTTTGCGCCCTGCTGCCGCCATCTTGTTGATGGATTTCATCATTTTCTTCATCTCGTTGAATTGCTTAAGGAGCGCATTGACTTCCTGCACCGTTGTACCGCTGCCTCGTGCAATGCGTGCGCGCCGGCTACCATTGATAATGTCGGGATTGCGGCGCTCCTCTTTCGTCATAGAACAAATGATTGCCTCCACTTTTTTCAAATCCTTCTCATTGATTTCCTGAGCAGGAATGAGCTTGTTCATTCCGGGAATCATTGACGCAATTGCTTGCAGCGACCCCAACTTTTTAATTTCCTGAATCTGCGCGTAGAAATCTTCTAAGTTAAAGTCATTCTCGAGCAGTTTCTTTTGCAGCTCTTGAGCTTTTTGGAGGTCTAATTTTTCTTGCGCTTTCTCGACAAAGGTAACAATATCGCCCATACCGAGAATGCGCTGTGCCATTCGGTCAGGATAGAAAATATCAAGGTCTTCTAACTTTTCGCCTTGACTGATGAACTTGATGGGCTTGTGCACCACACTTTTGATGGAAAGTGCAGCACCTCCGCGCGTGTCGCCGTCCATTTTGGTGAGCACTACGCCATCGAAATCCAGTCGCTCGTTAAAGGCTTTTGCGGTGTTGACCGCTTCCTGACCTATCATTGCATCGACGACGAAGAGAATTTCCTCAGGGTTTAGTGCCTTTTTGATATCCTCGGCTTCCTGCATCATCTCTTCGTCAATTTGCAAGCGACCAGCGGTGTCAATGATGGCTACATCTCGCGCATTTTTGCGGGCAAACTCGACGCCTTCTTTGGCTACCTTGACCGCATTTTTCTCTTCCTCCAGCGCAAAGACAGGCACATCAATTTGCGCCCCCAGTGTTTTCAGTTGGTCTATAGCTGCTGGGCGATAAATGTCTGCCGCCACCAAGAGCGGATTGCGTCCCTTCTTTTTGAGATGCAGCGCTAATTTTGCAGCGAAGGTTGTTTTACCAGAGCCTTGCAAGCCTGCTACCATCACCACCGCCGGAATGCGGTTGGTTTTGAGATTCAGCTCCGCTTGCTCACCACCCATTAGCGCCGTCAGCTCATCGTAGACGATTTTGACAATCATCTGCGAGGGCTTGACGCTTTTGATGACCTCTTGCCCTAGCGCTTTCTTGCGAACCTCTTCGACGAACTGCTTGGCGACGGCATAATTGACATCGGCATCTAACAGCGCGCGCTTAATGTCGCGCAGTGCATTGCCGATATTCACCTCATTGATACGCGCTTGCCCAGATAGCTTGCGGAGCGCACTGTCTATTCTGTCGCTCAGTGCCTCAAACATTTCCTCGTTTGCAAACCTTCATTAGACGTGAAAACAAAAATGCCGCAAAAATTTGCGGACTGCGAAGATAACGCAATCTCCTAGATTTTGCAATGACTGCGCTCTTTACCGCATTGCCCCTCTGGTCCAGATTTGCTTGGCTACGCCTGACGCACTATGGCTGCAATTGCTTGTTCATACTCTTCAGGCGTGTTGATATTGGCAACAATCTCGCGCTTTTCTGGCAAGATGAACTTGCAGTCAGCGCTTAGCAAAAATTTGCGCGGACAGGTTTTGCCTTGCTGCACAGCCGCCAGCAAGCCCTCGCGGCTCTTGGGTTCGTAGATGGCAATCAAGGGTTCAGGTAGGCGGTCATCTGGATTTTGGTAAGCGGTAGCAACTTTGTTTGGGTCTCTGGCATCAACCAGCATCTGCAGCGCTTTGCTGGAAAGAAATGGCAAGTCGCACGCCACAACCAGCCATGCCGATTCTGGTCTGAAATGCAGTGCTGTCAAGATGCCACCTGCAGGTCCTACATCGCAGAAGGTATCAACCAGTGGCTTTAACTCAGGCTCGAGCAAAGGCACTTGCTCGGCACGGCAAGAAATAAACACATCTCGGCAAAATTCAGAGAGCAAATGCGCCGCAAAGACGCGCTGCGACACGCCATGATAACTTAGCGAGCCTTTGTCGCGCCCCATTCGCGTGCTTTTGCCACCTGCCAGCACCAACCCGTAAAGTGCAGTCATTGTGCAAGATTAGTTTTCTCGTAAATGTTTCTGAGCACCAGTGAAATGCCAAGCGAACTAAGCAAGAAACTCTCGTCTACTGTATTCACATAGAAGCCATTTACCTTCCTTGAGTTTAGTAAAGTGCTCTACGAACACGCTATCTTGCTCAATGGCGATAAAATCCTGCAGCGTCGGAATTGTGCGGTATGCCTGAAACTTCTCGCCTCGGTCTCGGTCGCGTGTGGATTCTGAGAGCACTTCTATGAGGACGATGGGATTTGTGAGCGTGTCGCGTCCTGTGTTGGTCTTAGGCTCTCGATACCGAGACTCGCCACACACTACCACAATATCTGGATATGTGTCCAACTTTCCCGCTTGCACTCTGATCCCGCTCGGCATCACGCGGCAGTTTGTTTCACGAAACAATCTGTCCAGTTCTATGATAAGATTGCTGCAAATAATTTGGTGCTGTTCCGACGCGCCCGTTTCAATTTCAATAGTCTCTTCGTAGAATTTCGCATCCATGACTTGGCAGTCCCGAAAATCGTAGCGGCGACCTTCTTTTTCTTCGAAAGCCAGATATTCTTCGCAAGTGTAGCATTTCTCTTCCAGTGTTTTCATTGCTTTCACTCTCAGTCCTGTTTGAAGTCAGATTTTCCGCCTCGCTTTTCAAGCAATTTAATTTCTCTGATGAGGATTTTGTGCGAAAGTGCTTTGCACATATCGTAAATCGTGAGCGCCGCAAGTGTCGCACCTATTAAGGCTTCCATTTCCACGCCTGTTTTGCCGTAGAGTTCTGCGGTGCACTCAATTTTTACTTCACTGTTGGAAATCGGTGCAATCGCAATCTGGCAGTTTTCTAAGCCAAGCGGGTGGCAGAGTGGAATCAGCTCGCCTGTTTTCTTGGCTGCCATGACGCCGGCGATAATGGCAGTTTGGAAGACAGCACCTTTTGCAGTTTGAATCTCACCATTTTGCAATTGAGAGAGAATTTCTTCTCCAAGTTCTACAATTGCCTGTGCTTTGGCTAATCGATGCGTAACTGGCTTTTCGCTCACATTTACCATTGTGGGGTTGCCGCCGCTATCCAGATGAGAAAAGCTCTTGTCGTTTGACATACATTTTTTCAGTGCATTAGTCAAACATTTCGCCCGCACAAAGGCGGTGCAGTGTATCCCTAAGACGCAAACTACTTAGACTGAGGAATAATATAGCTCTCTCACGCAGCGGTTCAAATCTCTGCTGCAACTTTAGAGGCAGCGCAGAATTCTCTATGCAGCACTGGAAGGCGAGAGCGACACTGCGTAAGGCTGTGATGCTAAGTTTATCTGGCTTAGAATCAGCTCAGCCGTGCGTTTTGGCAGCTCGAGCGTAATCAAGTGCCCACATTTCTTGATAAGCTCAAAGCGACCATTCTTGGCGTATTCATACAGCGCTTTGGTATGTTTCCAGCTTACCACTTGGTCGCCTTTTCCTGCTACCAGTAAAACAGGAATGGAGAGATTTGCCATTTGCCTAGGCAGATTTTCGGTTACTTCTCGTTTAGCGAGCGCTTTTGCTGTTTCACGAATGGCTTTCCCAGAGATAAAGCGCAAGCTATTGACGCCTACTAAGATGTTTTCCTTGCTGGTGTGGTTACGCGCCAGTGTCAGACGCGCATATGCGTAAATCAGCCACCAGACTTTGATTTTGCGCAGGAACTTGTCGAAAATAAACGGAATGACAGTGGGAATCACCTTCTCGAGCCGTTCACTGTTCGGGAAAATGCCGAAGTTGAAAAAGGTGAGTGAGCCGATTTCAGACTCAAAACGTTGAGCATAGTTTAGGGCAACAAACGAGCCGAGTGAGAAGGCAGCAATGTGATAGCGTTTCAGACCAAGGTGCTGCACCAGTGCATGCAAATCCGCAGAGAGCGCATCCAGCGAGTAGTCTGTACCCTCATCAGACCAACCGTGCCCTTTGAGGTCGTAGGCGACGGTGCGCACACCTGCTGCGTTAAGGTGCTGAATGACTTCGTGCCACCACATCCACCAGCAATCCCACCCGTGAATGAGAATAATAGTTGGCATTTCGGGTGGCGCTTCAGGGTGCGAGTCGTGGTAGTGATGCACTGCGCCATTGAGACGCACAAAGTAGCTTTTTTCAATTAGCGCTTGCTCGTAGCGGGCATAGCGTTGCTCACGTGGCTTACGGCTGTGGAGGCGCGCTTCAATCTCGCGCTTGTAGAGCAAGAACTTTTCAGTGGGCGACGCTGGCAGTGTTGGAGTAGTGCTCATCGTTCAGGCTACAAGGTTAATTATTTGGCGTGCTTAGTGGCGGCGGTAGCGTAGGCGGCATAGCTGGCTGTCTGCCCATACGCTTTACTCCCGTAATGAAATACTTGGTATCGCCGCGCCAGAAAAAGCGCACATACTTCTCCTCATACTCTAAGCCAACTCGCTCACCTGTGAGCGCAGCTTCTTTTAGCGCCTGAATCACATCTGGTCGGTCTCGGTCTACGGAAAAGTAGAACGTCGTTTGCTGCGCATTACCCACCGCACCTGGAATCAGTGTGTTTAATTGCCCCTCAAACGTCTTGAAAATGTAGCCCTTCTCGCTGATTTTAACCACCACACCAGCCCGCTCGCCCTTGCTGTAAGTGCCGTAGTAAAGAAAAAGAAACACCAGCAGTAACACTCCCAGAACTGACACTCCAGCAAGAATACCGAGCTTTTTAACTGCTGTCATAGCGTACTGATTTGCAGTGAAATTGCGGATTTTGTGCAGAAATTCAAAGCAAGAAAACTGGCAGATTTGCGCAAAGTGAGATGTCTCTTGCAGCGTGCTGCTTTCACAGTCCGCTCCAACTTTGCCCTGCTTCTGGGCAGCCCGTCCTACATTACTTTGAGCGGCTTTTTGCTAAGCCCACACGGCGAAAAAGGTAATCCACATTTTTTCTCAGCTTTTTCATCCATGCATCACTGGAAAAGATGTGTTCAATTTCCTCTTCGGAGAGGTGTGTCCTAATTTCTGCGTCGCTCAAAATCAGGTCTTTTAGTTGAATTTTTTCTTTCCAACTGCGCATTGCATTGCGTTGCACGAGTGCGTAGGCTGCTTCTCGCGTTAGCCCTTTTGTTGTCAGTGCTAACATCACAGCTTGCGAAGCCACTAGACCAAAAGAATGCTCAAAGTTCCTCAGCATCTTATCGGGATAGACCAGCAGTTTCTCTATTGCATTTGCAAACTCGCGCAAGATGTAGCAGAGGGCAATGGTTGAATCAGGCATAATGATGCGCTCAACCGAGCTATGCGAGATGTCGCGCTCGTGCCAGAGTGCAATGTTTTCCAAGCCAGCAAGAGCATTGGCACGAATTACTCTGGCAAGCCCTGTTAGCCGTTCAAAGGTAATCGGATTGCGCTTATGCGGCATTGCGGAGCTGCCTTTCTGACCTTCGCTGAAGAATTCCTCAGTCTCTAACACTTCTGTGCGTTGAAGGTGTCGGCATTCTACAGAAAACTTTTCAATTGAAGCTGCCACAATAGCCAGCGTGCAAAGGTATTCAGCGTGGCGGTCGCGCTGAATAACCTGTGTGGCAATCGGTTCTGGCTTTAAGCCCAACTTTTTGCACACGTATTCTTCCACCTTTGGTGACAGATGCTCAAATGTGCCCACTGCACCGCTGATTTTGCCTACGCTGATTGTTTCAACTGCGCGCTCCAATCTCTGGCGATTGCGTTTCATCTCTTCATACCAAAGCGCCAGCTTTAAGCCGAAGGTGATAGGCTCAGCGTGCACGCCGTGCGTCCGTCCTATCTGCAGAGTATATTTGAATTCCTGTGCACGCTTCGCCAGAATGGTAAGGAGTCGGTCAATGTCTGCCAGCAAGATCTTGCCTGCATCACGCAGTTGCAGCGCTAACGCCGTATCTAACACATCGCTCGAGGTCATTCCTTGATGGATGTGGCGTGAAGCGCTGCCCACATGTTCAGCCACGTTGCTTAAAAAGGCAATCACATCGTGCTTGGTGCTTTTTTCAATTTCTTGCACGCGTGCCACTTCAAAGCGCGCCTTGCGCCGAATTTCTTCGTAATCTGACTCAGGCACTTCGCCCAGTTTCACCCGTGCTTCAACAGCGGCTAATTCAATTTCAAGCCAGCGCTGCATTTTGGCTTCGTCTGTCCAGATAGCTGCCATATCTGGCGGTGAGTAGCGTGCTATCACAGTGGGTCTATCTTTTTGGCTGCAAATATATCACGAAAGGTCTCACCTGCGGATTGCGCCTTACCGGCGCAGCGCTCTCTTCCCAGAGACTGCAGCTTGGCATACCTATTGCTTGCGCCTTGCAAAAGGCTTCTGAAAGTGTATATTTGTTGTTCCGAAACTCAAACGACGAAAACCTAATGAAAAAGGGAATTCATCCAAATTATGTGCGTTGCGAGGTGGTGTGCGCCAATTGTGGCAATCATTTCGTTACGCGCTCCACACAAAGTTTTATCAAGGTCGATATCTGCAACAACTGCCACCCGTATTACACAGGTCGGCAGGTTTTGGTGGATACAGCAGGCCGTGTTGAGCGCTTTAACAAGCGCTTTGCAAAGAAAGAATCTGCAAAAGCTTGAACGAATGTCGTCTGACTCTGATGCTCAGATGCTTACTTCTTTCTTAGGGTTAGCGTTTGAGCATCTTTTATTTTGCATTTCTTGAACTTTTCGCCTGTTCATTATGAGTTCAACCAAAGAAATTCTGAGTTCGGCTGAACAGAAGATGAAAAAGTCGCTCGAGACGGTTCAGCACGAACTGGCATCTATTCGCACGGGAAAAGCTACTACTGCTCTGCTCGATGGCGTCAAGGTGGAAGCATATGGACAGCTTTCACCGCTTCGGCAAGTTGCCAACGTGTCGGTAATTGATACCAAGACGCTCTCCGTGCAAGTCTGGGACCGCTCGCTGGCATCGGCGGTAGAGAAAGCGATTCGTGAGTCGGGAATGGGCTTAAATCCTGCAACCGAAGGGCAAACTATCCGCGTGCCGATTCCACCGCTTACGGAAGAGCGCCGCAAGGAATATGTCAAGCTTTGCAAGAAAATTGCGGAAGAGGGCAAAATTGCTATTCGCAACGTTCGCCGCGATGCTATTCACGCTATTGAACGCGCTGAAAAAGACAAAATTATCAGCGAAGACGAGAAAAATCGCGCCAAGAAGGAAGCAGACGCACTTACCCAGAAGTTCGAAAAGCTGATTGATGAGTCCATCGCTAAGAAAGAGAAAGAAATTATGGAAGTCTAACCGGCGTTTGCACAGGTCGCAGTTGCAGTCCGAGAGCGTAGTGCGGCGCAGAACATCAACTTTACCTTAACTCAAAACAATCCGATTCTATGCCGATTGCATACTTGAATGGACGGCGCCTCAAGCATGCCATCATCGCAGGCGCAGAATCAGTTATTATGCGTAAGGAGTATCTGAATAAGATTAATGTCTTTCCAGTCGCCGATGGAGACACAGGCACAAATATGGCGCTGACGCTAAAGTCAGTTGTCGAGGGGCTATATGAATGTGATGATTCGACAGTGGAGGCTGTAGTCACCTGCGCTGCCGATGCTGCACTGGTTGGCTCGAGAGGAAATTCTGGTTCAATTCTGGCTCAGTTTTATCAAGGAATGGCACAGGGGCTTGCTGGCAAGGAGCGTATCACGGCTCCAGAATTTGGCGCTTCACTCATTGTTGCGCGCGACTACGCCTACGAAGCAATGCTCGAACCTAAGGAAGGCACTATTCTAACCGTTATTCGTGACTGGACTGCCAGCATCAGCCGATTGGTGCAACGCACCAGTGACTTTAAGGAAATCCTTGCCGAATCCATCAAAGATGCCAAAAGCTCTCTGGCGAGGACTCCTGATGAACTCATTGTCAACGGCGTGCCTATTTTGAAAAAAGCTGGCGTGGTGGACTCAGGAGCACAAGGCTTTGTCGATATGCTGCAAGGCATCTACGACTTTATGCAAAAGGGCAACATTCGTGAATACCTCAAACGTAAGTTCTTCTCATTCAGCAGCCGTGAAGGTGAAGGTGCAACGGTTGAGGTCAACAGCGATGCAATTGCATTTCAATACTGCACAGAGTTCGTCCTCGAAAACGGCCCGAATTATGACAAGAAAGCCCTTCGCAAAGCCCTCATTGAATACGGCGATTCACTCATTATTGGTGGCTCAGCTACTAAGACAAAAGTGCATATTCACACCAATGAACCTGAGAAGATTTTTGAGATTGCGGCTCGCTTTGGCATCGTGCGACAAAAGAAGTTCGAAGATATGAAAGCTCAGCACGAAGCCGCATTTAGCAAAAAGCCAGTCGGCATCGTTACTGACTCCACTTGCGACCTGCCTGATGAGTATCTCGAGCAGCATGACGTTCGACTTGTTCCACTGCAAGTGCGTTTTGGCGACGATGAATACTTAGACCGCATCACCATTTCTGCCGAAGAGTTCTATAAGCGCCTTAGCACCAGTTCGATTTTGCCCAAAACTTCACAGCCTGCAACGGCTGCTTTTAAGCAGGTCTATGAAGATATGCTTCGTCGATACGACAGCATTTTGGGCGTTTTCATTTCGTCAGGTATTTCAGGCACGCTGCAAAACGCTCGCACTACGAGCAAATTCTTCAAAGATCGCAAATTTGCTATCGTCGACAGCAAAATCACCTCGCTTGGTATGGGCTTTCTTATCAAGGAGGCAGTGAAACTGCGCGACGAAGGCAAGACCCTCACTGAAATCGAAGCCCGCTTAAACGAAATGGTTCCCCGCATTCGTGCCTACTTCAGCCTCGAGACGATTGACAATCTTGTGCGTGGCGGTCGCCTCTCAAAGTCTAAGGGCTTCCTAGCCAAGCTTTTGCATATTAACCCCGTGCTTACATTCGATGAAAAGGGCAAAGTGGTTCCCTTTGATAAGGGCGTAGGTAGCAAAGGCTCACTGGATAAAGCAATTGAGCACGCTACGCGCTACCTTTCTGGGAAGAAAAATATCCGAATTGCTGTAGTGTATTCCGATAAGCTTGATCGCGCCCTCTATGCCAAGGACCGAATGGCGGAGCGCTTTCCCGACATAGAGATTGAACTGGCTCAAATTTCACCCGTGTTAGGCACTTACGGTGGGCCGGGCACTGCGGCAATTATTGTCTTCGGTGAATAGCGCACAGTTGCGCCCAATCCCTTTGGTTGCCCTGTGTCTTTGTTTGCGCTTTTCTCCTTCTGAGGAATACTAGTAGGAGATTCTTTTTCTCGCCCTGCCACAGCACTTGCCACAGCGCATAGGTTCACTTAGCGTCTACACGATGCGTTTACGCAGTTCAGTGGCATAGCTGCGGCTGACCTTAATGCTATGTTTGCTCGTCATCGTAATGGTTAGACCGCCCTGTCCATTAGATTCTAAAAATTCAATGTGGCGCATATTGACGCCGGTGCCAAGCGCTGTAAAGCCCGCCGCTACTATGCCATACATCGTCCAAGCGGCGAACCCGATGGCATAGCCGCGCCCCGTGATACCGAAAAGTTTAAATGCTTGTCGCTCCATCTGCTGGTAGAATTTGTTCAAACAAAGATAACTATGCTGGCTATCGCTATAGAGCCTCGGAATTGCGAATGGCGGTCATGTCATTTTCTTGTTGTCATTCCGAGCACAGCGAGAAATTCAGACCTCACCCCCGATTCTGACAGCGTCAGAATCGTTCCCCTCTCCTTGCGCAAGGAGAGGGGCTGAGTGGATTCTTCACCGCGCTTTGCGGCGAGGCTTGCGCCGCTCCAAATTGCGTTAGTGTTATTTTGCCGCTGCAAGTTTTGGCAGCCAATAGTACTTCACCCAGCCATAACTCGGATTGATAGCAAGAGCTTTCTCGAATGCTGCTTTGGCTACATCAAATTCTTTTGCATCAAATGCCGCAATGCCAAGCCAAGTAAATGCTTCTTCATAGCCCCAAGTCGGTTCAACGCTTGGTTCAGGCGGATTTTTCTCGAAAATCTCCGTTGCCTGCTTGAATAATTCGCGTGCTTTTTTCTTGTCACCGCCAAACATCGCAGGCGTATAGAACTTGTTAATGCCTTGCAGTATTAACACACGCGGGTTATTCGGCGCCAGCGCCATCGCCTTCTCGAGCATTGCGCTTGATTTCCCGCCGTATTGCATTCCCGCGAACATGCCCGTTGAGGCTTTCATGCCATAGACCAAGCCAAGCAGCGCCATTGCTTCAGCAGACGTTTGATTAAGTTGCAACGATGCTTCCAAGTGCTTTATCGCATCGTCAATCAGCAATTCTGTTTTTTTCTGGTCACCTTTTTCACGGTAGGTGTTAATCAAACTGTAGCAGCAGTAGCCAATGTAGTAGTGAATTAAATCTTTTCTCGGATGCGTCTCCAAGAGTTGCTCGAAGCCTGCGCGAGCCTGCGTAATCTCTTTCGCGCTGTTCGCATTGACGCCTTGTGCCAGTGTCGCTTTGTAACTCATAATAAGACTGTCGGGCGTTTGCGCAAAAACAGAGGCAGGAAGCCAGAGCAGAAAGAAGAGCTTTCTCATAGCGTTGTGTGCGTTTAGGTTAAAGAATTGTCTGTTAATTAAAGTGATAGCGCAAGCGTTGCGCCGAAATACCAAAAGCGCCTGAATGTCGAGAGCACGGGCGAGCGCATGGAGAAATCCTCGCTGTATTGATAGCCCAAGACATTTTCTCTATCGAGCGCATTGGAGACTTCGGCGTAGAACACGACGGAATGATTGCCAAATGGCAAATAATAATTTGCGTTAAGGTCGAGGCGACTGAAATCCGGCAAGCGTTCCGAACCAACTGCGCCATCAATTGGCGAGTAGGACCCGTCTCGAAAAATTGAACCAACGATGGGCGTAATCGGTCGCCCTGTCGCAAGGCGGAGAGTTGCGCCAACATGCAAGCCGCCCCATATCCGAACCATAGAGACGACGACAAAATTATGCGTGATGTCAAACGGCGCTGGCGCAACTTCATAGTTCAAGCCCTCGCTGCCACGTCGTGCTTGCGTGCGCTCTGAGCGCAAGTAGCTATATGAAATCCAGCCGCTCACCGGCGTTTTGAGAAAGCCGCCGTATTTGAGGAAAAAATCAACGCCTTGCGCAAAGCCAACGCCGCGATTGGAAAGATTCAATTCTTTGTCCGCTACGATGAGATTTCGATATGGTTTGTAATACGCCTCGAGACGAATGAGAAGCGCGTCTTCGTCATACATCGCGCCGAGAATGAAATGCTGTGCGGATTGCGCTTGCAGGTTAGGGTTGCCTACGATGGGCGCAAATTGAAATGGCTGCGCAAACTGATGATAAATTCCCCATGCGGCTGAGAGCGTGAGTGATTCCGTTAGTCGGTAACGGACGCTGGCGCGCGGGTCAAACACGGTTTCCTTTGCGAGCAGATGATGGTCTGTCCGAAGTCCAGTTGTTAGGATAAAATTCTTTGCAAACGCCCATTCTACTTCTGCGTAGCCGCCGAAGCGCGTGCCAGAGTATCGCTCATTGAGAGCAAGCGTCTCCGCTGACGGACTAAGCCAATTGCCAGTGATCGGTACGACGCCAGCGTATCGATTGACGATATGTTCAACTTCCGCGCCAAAGGCGATTTTCACGCTCGCGGCGACGTCGCCTTCGATGTCAGCGCGAAGTTTGTAGGTGTCATCGCTTTGCGTGACATTGAGAACGCCGAACTGACGATTGACTGAAAATCGGTTTAGCGAAAGGCTGGTCTTCACAAGCCAACCGCTGAGCAAATCCGACCATTGAAGGTTGTGCAAACTGTTCTGTTCGTCGGACAAGTAAATGCCTGCTTGCGCGTTCCCTGTCGCTCGCACGCCAACTTGATTGCGCGTAAGGTAATTAAAAATTTTCAACTGACCACTTGGTGAGTAGCGATAAATCAAACTGACGTTGCCATCGCGATGTTCAGGCAATCGCTCAAAGAGCGCCAGTTGATTGTTGAGCGCAAACATTGGTCGGGGCAAGCCATAATTGCCTGAGAAGCGCACGCCAAGATTATCGGCGAGTTGCACCTGCGCGCCGAGCGACAACGCGCCCAGCCCCGCGTTCAGCGTGAGTGAAGTTTGCTTCGGCAGATTGTTGCTTTCCATTGCTATCACGGCGGAGAGCGCGTTGCCGTATCGCGCTGAAAATCCGCCCGATGAAAAGACGGTGCCGCTTACCAGAAAAGGCGGAATCGTGCCGAAAAGTCCGCCGCCGCTGCCTGTTTGCGGCGTTTGAAAACGGTAGGGATAAGTAACGGTGGCTTGGTCTAAGAGCGTGAGCGTCTCGCTGACGTCGCCGCCGCGCACAAATAAACCTGCGCTATCATCAACTCTGGCAACGCCGGGCAAAGCCTGAATTGCGCGAAAAATGTCGGCAGCGGCGCCGGGCGTCGTTACCACGTCAAGCGCGCCAAGCGTCGCATTTGCGTTGTCGCCCGCCGAGTATGCGCTTGCAGACACCACAATTTCATTTCTTGACGCGCCCTCTTCTTCCAAGCAAAAATCAACAACTATGTTGTTCTCGCCAAGCACAAGCATCTGTTCTTTCGGGGCATAGCCGATAGCAGATGCACGGAGTTTCACCGTTCCTGAAAACGTTGTCGTAAGCGTGAACCTGCCGTTCTCATCGGTGAGCGTGCCAGTCGTCGTGCCGACAATCACGACCGAGGCAAATTCAATCGGATTGGCATTTGCGTCAGTGACTTTCCCCGAAATTCTCGTTTGAGCCGCTGCACTCATTGCACCCGCGCAGACCAACACTATAAGCCAGATGAATCGCATAGCATCTTGCATTGAAGTTGATAGACCTAACGACGGCTCAAATCTACGGGACAGACATCGCGGCAGGCAGTGCAAATCGGCGAAACGAAGGATTTATCGGTGAGTAGTAGCATGCACCTGCAACAGTAAGTTTTTTCAGCGCTGCTTTTCAAGGCGCAATGTGCTCTCGAGAGCATTAGCACACCTTAGCCGACTTATGGCAGTCTCATTGCTGCATATTTTCTGAGGTGGTGGGGAGAAGATGACGGAACGCGACTTTGCTCACTAACGCTTGGCTTCTTCCACTTTCTCAATGATGCAGACTGCGTGCGCCATTGCTCCTTCACCTTTGCCTACAAATCCCATGCCTTCGGTGGTTGTCGCTTTGATTGAAACCGCATCTATCTCCAGACTGAGACAGCGAGCGATATTTTTGCGCATTTGGGGAATGAATGGTGCAATTTTGGGCTTTTCCAACAAAAGCATTGCGTCAACATTAACGGGTTTGTAATTTTGTCGCTCCAAAAGTTGGCGCACTTTTCGAAGCAGGTATTGGCTGTCAATATCTTTGAAAGCGGGGTCAGAATTGGGAAAGTGCTTGCCAATGTCGCCCATTGCTGCTGCACCCAACAGTGCATCAGCAATTGCGTGCAAGAGCACATCGGCGTCGCTGTGTCCGTCTAAGCCCTTTTCAAAGGGAATTTCAACGCCGCCTATAATCAGCTTTCGTCCTTCCACCAAAGGATGGACATCTATGCCAATACCGATGCGAAACATTTGATGTGTGAGACAGTTTTACTTCGACACTTTTTACAAATTACTCAAAAGCCATGACTCTTAGACGATTTTCTTTTCGTTTGACGCAGCTACTCGTTTTAAGCGCATTTTCATTTTACACGCTTGTGGGTTGTTCGCCTGCTGCACACTTGCGCACCACACAATTTGCTCAGCCTGTTGCTGCATCTTCTGCTGCAGCCAATTCATATCCATCCTCTTCGGGTAGTGCTGATAGCACGGCTGCGCCGCTCTCTACCTCATCTGATGAAGTCAAAGCACCTAATCGCACCTCACTTATCATCATAGCGGTGGGTGCTGTAGCACTGGTCATCGCTACACCCATCATTATCTCACGCATTGGCGGACGTGGCGGAGAAGACTCAGGCAAACAAGATGACAAAACTGGCATCTCATCAACTTTACCTGTTCCAGGGTATTGATGGCTGAGCTGATACGGCACAAAATCCCAGTCAATCTTCTTACAGGCTTTCTGGGAAGCGGGAAGACCACTCTGCTTAAACGGCTGTTGCGTGAAAATGCTGGACGGCGCAAAATTGCTATCTTGATGAACGAAATTGGGGAAGTCTCAATTGATGCCAAGCTGCTTGAGGGTTTCTCAATTGAACTCTATGAACTGAACGACGGCTGCATTTGCTGCACCATCAATGAAAATTTTGTTGCTGCAATTGATGAAATCACAGAGAAACTTTCTCCTGACTTGCTAGTCATTGAAACCACAGGTGTCGCAAACCCCATCTCAATCATTTACTCGCTTATCAACCCCAATCTTGTGCTTGACGCAGTCCTTACGACGGTAGATGCAAAAAACTTTTTGCGTATCAGAAACGAAGTCGATGTCTGGCAAGACCAACTGGAATGCGCTGATGTTGTGCTACTTACTAAAACAGATATCGCCAGCGAAGTTGAGATTTCAGAGGTCGAGAATGCAGTGCGTGCTACCAACGCACGCTGTCAAATTTTCCGTGCCGCAGATATAGCGCTGGAGCTTATTTTTGGTGTCGCCTACCCTCGCAACGAGGCTCAGCTACCACCTGCCATCCTACATCACCACTTGCAAGCAGATGGCATTGAGACTTTCCGCTTTCAAGACTCAGCCTTGACTTTCTCACTCCCTCTGCTGCAAGAAGCTCTGGAACAACTTCCTACCCACCTTTGGCGGCTAAAAGGCACGATTCGTTTAGCAGAACAACCGCAGTCTTTTATTCTCAACTATGCCTTTGGTCGATATACCATTGAAGATTATGTCGGACATGCGGAGGGCTGCGATTTGGTCTTCATTGGCAAATCTATTCTGCAAAGCAAGGAACAGTTCACTGCGTCTCTGCGACGCGCAGCTGCCTCTCTTACACGTGCTGATTAGCTCTCTACTCACAATTTAAGCAGCGTGGGCAGACCATCAGGTCTGCCCACACATCTCTCAGCTATTTATTGCACTGCAGCCGTCTCAGTTGTTCACAGTTGCCACTAATGTCAAACTCTGTGCTGGTGGCGCACCCGGCCTTGCCAGGCCCATTACACAGAAGGTGTAGAGACGTCCAGCTGCGACTCCACTACTGCCTCCTGGAATTGTAAACTCTCCAATTAGCGACCCTGTCGTGCCTGCCAGTCGCACCCCTACTCGTGAGCCTGCTGGGATATTCACGAAGGTTGTCTGCGCCGACGTTACAGTTCGGTTAAATGTGCGGTTTGTGCCGTTTGTAATCGGTTGCACGTTTTGCGGCAGACCCGGCGTGCCCGTGAAAGTTACGAAATCCACTGCGGGCGCATCTGGCGACAAATGTAAAAACCGCACGCCTGCTTGCCCTGATGGTGGAGCGGTCAGGTCATCAGTGATGAATAAGGTTTTCAGGTTGCTGACCCCAACCAGCGTGTCAATCACATAGAGCGAGTAATCTTTTCCCTCAGCCAGAGTCAGATTCTGAATGTCAAGAATATCTACAGGTGGATTGATGCCATCTAACCGCACGCGTATGCGACGTGTGCCAGGGTCGGTTTCTACCCTTGTGCTTTGCGTAAAGCTCAGGCGAGCGGGCGTGTTGCCTCCGACCACATCATTATCAATCACCAGATTGACCGTCGGCGTATTTGGCGAAGCATGGGTTACTAAAATTTTAGCTCGGCTGACGCTCGGTCCTGAAGAACTGCTACAACTTGCATAGATGAAAAGAACACTTAGCAGCAGTGAAAAGGTAACTGACTTTTTCGCTATGAGCTTCTTTACCATAGACAAGAAATTTAAGTTAAGAAAAGATTGCTCTTACAACCATCATAGTCCCAAGTTACAATATTTCTTACAATTCCTGTGTGTTCGCACACACTGCTTTGTTACCTCAAAATTACGTCACAAAAAGTTCGCTGTATATCGTCCTCACCTCTTTTCCTCACAAGGGGGAGGGCAGTGCTTCTCTGCACTTTAAGTAACCAAGTAAAGCCATGCTTCTTTTGGTTTAGCATCCTACGGAGCGCACCGTGCCACATTAAAGATACACTTCAACGACTCAGCAGGCTGCTTAAATCAGGCTTGCCTGCGTCCACCCATGCCGAATACCAGATAGAGGCTACCCGCTCGACCGATTGTGCAAAGCGGCGTTCGACCATATCTCCTAAGGCCTGCTTGAAACGCTCGTAGTAGAGCGGTGTGTAGATTTCTCGCTCACGTCCATTTTTATCTGTGATAATTGTGCAAATCTCTTCAGGTTTCAATCCCTCTTTGGCTTTGAGGTCGCATTTCAGGACGGAATCTACAAGTAAGTAGCTTTCCAAAATCCACTTGAAACTTTCTTCCGTTTTGTCAGCAATGTAGTAGACTCTTGGCTTAATATCGCCCAGCGTTTCATAGTGCCGCATAAAGCGCTCAGGAATATCCGACTCCCAGCGCCCGTGCAAGCCTTTTTGTCCAGTCAGCTGCCCATCGTAGTTCTCTGTTGCGTGCAGCGGCACATGGCTATCGGCTACATAGTGCCCTAGATTGACCGCAAAGAAGAGAATCTTATCAAGATTTTTAGTGCGAAATGCTTGTGTTAGGCTATCTGCAAATGCCGCAATTCGCCATGGCACCAGTCCATACGTGCGCAGCGTATCAAACGAGTATTTCTTTACCGCATCTTCGTAGCGACGTGGCAGTTCAGGGAAAGGATACTTGCCGTATCGATCAATGTCGAGAAAGTGCTGTGGCGCTTCGCTGGGGTCAATGCGCCGCCGGTCGTCCGCATCGATTGCATGCTCAATGAGGAACGTAGCATACTCTCTGAAGAATGGCGCAGTTGGCTCTGGCATTGCTTGCACGGCGAGTCTATGAATTTGCTTATGCGCCCAGAAGCCCCACCCCTCGGAGAGCTCAAGCGGACAGGCTGCACCCAGCAGTGTCAAAGTGATTGAAATAGCCCAACGTGCTGAAAAAAATCTGTGGTGCATAGATAGCGTCAGATTGTTATGCTAAAGTTAGACAGCGCTGCGATTTTCTCACCAAGTTTAAGAAAACTTAACAAAGTGTTTCTACCTGACATTTTCTCGCCTATATTTTGCTTGCAACGTTTCAAACTTTTAAAATGCAAGAGCTATGCTTTCTCGTAGTCTATTTCTCATCCTCTTTGCAGCCATTCTTATGCACCTATCTTGCACACCAGCTATGCACAGCAGCCGCTTGCTTCGCGTCGAAGAAGATGCGCCTGAGTTAAGGCGCGTTCCGACTTTGCCTAATATTCGCGCCCGAATGGTTCAAACCACACGCCTACGCACGCGCGTGCTTTTCTCAGGCAATCAAACAGGTGTGCCTGTAATCTTTATTCACGGTAACCTCTCTTCGGCTACATGGTGGGAGGAGACTATGCTACGCTTGCCTCCTCAATACTATGCAATCGCACCTGACCTACGTGGCTTTGGTGGTGCAGATACTGCTGCAGTTGTCGATGCACGGCGTGGCGTAGGTGATTGGGTTGATGATATTCTGGCGCTTGCTGATGCACTTGGCATTCAACGGTTTCATGTTGTTGGTAATTCGTTAGGCGGGAATGTGGTGTGGGGTCTGCTTTTGCGCTGCCCAGAGCGTCTTCTAAGCGTAACACTGGTGGCGCCTGGCTCACCCTTTGGCTTTGGCGGCACAAAAGATACGCTCGGCACGCCTTGCTTTCCTGATTATGCTGGTAGTGGTGCAGGGCTTGCTAATCTGCTCCTACTCAATGCGATTAAAGCGGGCGATAGAGGTTTGTCGACATTCTCACCACGAAATGCCTTGCGTAACTTTGTCTTCAAGCCCGGCTTCATTGCCCCACGTGAAGAAGATTTGCTGTCTGCAATGCTGACCGTTCACATTGGCGAGCGCGCTCTACCCGGCGACAAAACACCTAGTCCAAATTTTCCCGGCTTTGCACCCGGTATCTATGGGCCTGTTAATGCTATCTCACCCAAGTATGCTCCCTCTTTTAAGGATTTTACACGTATCACCCCTAAGCCGCCGATTTTATGGATTCGTGGCGCGCTGGACAAAGCTGTCTCAAATCGCGCGTCATCAGACGCAGCCGTATTAGGTCAAGCAGGACTTTTGCCTAATTATCCGGGTGCTGACATCTGCCCGCCCCAACCAATGATTGACCAGATTCGCGCAGTCTTACGTGCATATGAGCAGCACTCAGGTTTTGTGCGCGAAATCCTGCTGGACGACTGCGCCCACGCCCCTCACATTGAGCAGCCTTTGCTTTTTGACCGATATTTCCATGAGCATCTGCTGCGCGCAAAGTAGCCTTTCTAAAAATGCGCTATCCAACTATTTAGTAATTTCTGGCAAATCAAACTTTTGGAAAAATTGAAACGCTTATTTATTCTTGCTCCACCTGAACTTTCTTCCAATTAACGAAACAACTGAGGAGGAACTATGGGAAACACTTTTCGCCACGCTGCTCTTGCGCTTGCTGTATTCTTGATTGCTGCCACATCTTTTGCACAAACCAGCTCACTGAGCGGTCGAGTTACGGACAAAGCCAATCAAACTCCACTACCCGGCGCTAGCATCGCAATTCGCGGCACAACCAAAGGCACAACTTCACGTGCAAATGGCACATACAGTATCAGTGGTCTTCTGCCTGGGCGCTACACCATCGTGGTAACCTATATGGGCTACAAAACCTTTGAGCGCACATTGGAGCTGGCAGAGGGAGAAAACAAACTGGATATTGCACTGGAAGAAGCAGTCATTCAAACGCAAGAATTGGTGGTGTTTGGCGCATCTCGCCGCACTGAGAAAGTCACAGACGCCCCTGCGTCCGTTCAAACTGTCAGTTCAGCGGAACTGGATCGAGTCCCGCTTGCTGCATATGGGTATGCTATGTCGACGCTTAAAGGCGTTGACTTTGTGCGCTCCGGGATTGATGGCATTGGCATTAATGCACGCGGTTTCAACTCCGCCTTCAATACCAGAATGCTGGTTGTAACCGATAGCCGATTTTCAATCTTGCCTGGTAATGGCTTACCAATTGGCAACCTTAATACCAATATCAAAGAGGATATTGCCAGCATTGAAATGATTTTGGGTCCTTCATCTGCACTCTACGGACCGAATGCTCATAATGGCGTGGTGAATGTCGTCAGCAAAGACCCACGCACATCGCAAGGCACTATGTTTGCACTCAATGCAGGTTTGCAGTCTTATTTCTCTGGTCGCTTTCGGCATGCTGGCGCAGTCGGCGATTTTGCTTGGAAAGCCACCTTCGAGTATATGACGGCTCGCGATTGGGAGTTTGTTGATACGGTCTATCAAACGCCTGCAAACGGTGGAAATATCCCGCACTTCAATCCCGCCAATCCAGTTATCACACGCCCGGGTTTTGACCCACGAGCCACTGGACGCATAGACACAGACGAAGATCTCTTTCTTGTTCGGCACATTCGTGGCGAAGGCACTTTTATCTGGAATCTTCCGTTTGAGACCGCTTTCTTAGGCGATCGCCCTGATTTGATACTCTCTTACGGGCAGAGCAACAACTGGGGCGCTGGTCCCACCAACGCTGGACGCAACTACATTAACAACTGGCTTTTTGCTTACTGGCAAGCCAAATTCGTCTCACCACGACTCTTTGCGCAGATTTACAACACTTGGAACAACTCTGGCAACACTTTTCCGATTCAGAATGTAACGAACATTATGAATGGCAACATTGTGCCTGTGCCCACGCTCTTTGGGCCGCTGCGCGACACGAACCGCGTCAATCGCGTCCTGCGTGGCACTATTACCGCAAGCGAAGCTATTCAAGCTGCTCGCTTTGCAGAGCTGTCTTCACGGCTTAATGCCGAGATTCAGTATAACAATCAAATTGGCGACCGTTTGCGCTTTGTTTTGGCCTTCAATTATCAGGTCGACAATCCGCGCAGTGATGGTACTTACTTAGGCGATAACGCTGCATTCAGAGGCGACGGTTCTACTGCGCTTGGCACAGGACGACTTTTGCCAGAAAGCTACATCAGCCTATCTGGCATTAAGCAAATTGGCGGCGCCCTTCAACTTGACTTTAACCTTACTGAACAACTCCGCCTGCTTGGCGCTTTGCGCTACGACAATCACGACATTTTCGGCGCAATGCTTGCTCCTAAAATCGGTGCAATCTACAGCATCGGCGATGGGGCATTGCGCGCCACTTACGGTCGTGGCTATGTCGCCCCTACTGTACTGAATATGTTTATTTTCGTGCCTGCTGCCGTCGTTGCTGGCTCTACGCTCTCAATTGTGGGCAATTCTGAAGGCTTCACGCTGCAGAACGGCACGGTGTTTGACAAACTTCGTCCTGAGCGAGTTGACACATATGAAATCGGCTACAAAGGCGTGCTGCCTGGCAATCTCTTTCTTGACATTAGTGCATACTTCCAAAACTCTGCTGACTTTATCAGCCCCGCTGTGCCACTTTACTCTGGCTTTACGCCTGACCAGCGCGTTGTGCGCATTGGCAATACCGATGTGCAACCGCAGTTTGTGCAAACATATGTCAATTTCGGTCAGGTTACCGCATTTGGTGTGGATGCTGGCATTACTTACAACATCAACAACAATTGGACAATTGGTCTGAACTACTCTTGGTTCCGTCCCGATTTCGATGCGAACCGGCGTGATGGCAATCGGTTGGTATTTGACGTAAATCGCGATGGCGTTGTAACGCCAAATGAAATCAGTATCAATACGCCAGAGCATAAAGCATCGTTGGTTGTCACTGCACTGAACCTCTTTGATGGGCTGCTGTTTGGCTCGCTGGCAGTGCGGTATGTGTCATCATATGATTTCGTCTCTGGCGTGCATTATGCCGGTCGGTTTGGTGAAGGCACACGCACTATTATTCCACGCGACCCCAGTCAGCCACTTGGGCCGAACAACCCAGCCGCTGCGACCTTCCTTTTTAATCGTGGCCCGCTCGGTGGATTTGTTACGGTGGATTTGAACATTGGCGTCAATATCACCAAAGAGCTGCTTTTCTCGATTTCAGCCACAAACCTTTTCAACACCATGCAGCGTGAGATGGTCGCATCGCCCGCAGTTCCACGATTCCTTTTGAGTGAGGTGCGCTACACGATACCCGCATTCTACTAAAGAGCCTGTCGTGCATGCGCTCAACTGCACGGTTGGGGTGCCACTCTTGAGGGTTGACTCTTTTGCAGCGAAGCGAGGGAGAACTTAAAACTGCAACTTGCAGCACACTTTTCTCCTCGCTTCCTTTATTTACGGTTTGCTGAACAGCTCTTCACCCAACATCGGAAAGCCCATATTTGTGGCGGAAGTGTCGGATGTAGTAATCACGCACGCAGCGGTGCTCAGGGAAACGCAAATGAGGGTCTTGGGCTACCAAGGCAAACGCCGCTTCGCGTGCGGATTGCAAAATCTCGCTGTCTTCGTTCAGGTTCGCAATTTTAAGATTGGTAATGTTGCCAGATTGCTGCGTGCCCATGATGTTGCCTGTGCCACGTAGGCGCGCATCAATTTCAGCAATTTTGAAGCCGTCGGTGGTCTCTTCCATTGCGTAGAGCCTTGCTTTGGCATCGACGGTCAGTTTATCGTAGATGAGGTAACAATAAGACTGCTCTGCTCCTCTGCCCACGCGCCCACGCAATTGATGCAGTTGCGCTAGACCGAAGCGCTCTGCGTGTTCAATAACCATAATTGTCGCATTCGGCACATCCACCCCGACTTCAATGACTGTTGTGCCAACCAGCACACGCGTTTTGCCAGAGCGGAACAACTCCATTTCTTCTTCCTTCTCGTAAGGGAACATTCGCCCGTGAATGAGTCCTACACGACACTCCTCAAAAACATTATTCTTCAAATACTCATAACTCTCGACCGCCGCTGCTAAATCCACTTTCTCCGATTCTTCGACAAGTGGATAGACAATGTAGGCTTGCCGACCTTTGCGGATTTCCTCCTTTACGGCTTCATACACTTTTTCACGTTCTGATTCATGGCGCAGGTAAGTGATGACAGGTTTCCGATTTTTCGGCATTTCGTCAATGATAGAGACATCTAAATCGCCGTAGAGCGTCATTGCCAGCGTGCGGGGAATTGGCGTTGCGGTCATTAGTAGAATGTGTGGATTGAGGGCTTTGTCTTGCAAGGCCTTTCGTTGCAAGACCCCAAAGCGATGCTGTTCGTCAATAATCGCTAAGCCCAGATTGTGGAACTGCACCTTATCTTGAATTAAGGCGTGTGTGCCTACCACAATTTGCGTTTTGCCTGTTGCAATCGCTTCCAAGATTTCCTCTCGCAACTTTTTGCGCTGCTTGCCAACCAGCAGTTCAATCGTTACGCCAAGCGGCGCCAGCAAGGACTTAAGGGTGATGTAGTGCTGAGTCGCTAAAATTTCAGTTGGCGCCATAAAGGCACATTGCGCACCGTTATCCAGCGCAATCATCATTGCAAACATTGCGACCAGCGTCTTGCCACTTCCGACATCTCCTTGCAGCAGGCGATTCATTTGACTACCGCTGCGCATATCCGCACGGATTTCTTTAATTACACGTTTTTGCGCATTGGTCATTTCATACGGCAAAGACTGGTAAAGCCGATTGGTGTAGTCGCCGACCTTTAAGAAAGGCGTGGCATGAACTGTACTAGCCGTCTCTTCTTTGCGCAAAGCAAAGAGCAGTTGCATAAAAAACAGCTCCGTCCACTTTAAGCGAAACTTGGCGCGCTCCAGTGCCTCAATAGAGTCTGGAAAGTGAATTTGTTCGTAGGCATCTGGTAGGGGCATTAGGTCATATTTGGAGAGCAACAACGGTGGCAAGTTTTCTTCAATGTATGGCTTTGCTTTATGTAGCATTTCCCGCATCAGTCGGCGGAGCGTGCGGTTGCTCAGCCCAACTTGCTTCATTGCTTCGGTTGTGGAGTAGAGCGCAATGATCTTGCCTGTGTTAAACAGCTCATAATCGCTTTGCTCGCCGTCCAGTTCGCCATCGCTGGACTCTGGTAAGGAGAGTTTGTCGAAGTCAGGGTGCAGCATTTGTGGTCGCGAGCCGAAGAACCCCACCTTGCCTGAGACTGCTAGTGCTTCGCCCGCCTTAAAGACCTTTTGCAGATACTGCGCCCCTTGAAACCATGTTAGGTCAAGCCGCCCTGTTCGGTCAAAGAGCTGCACCACCAGCCGACGGTTTTTCCACGATGTACCTTCAAGACGGACAGACTTAATTTCACCGACAACTGTGGCGGTTTCTCCTTCCCGAAGGGCAGCGATGCTTTTGATGAGCGTTCTATCAAGGTAGCGGCGTGGGAAAAAGTTCAGAAAATCCTCGAAGGTGCGAATGCCAGCGCGGTAAAGCGCATCGGCACGGTTTGGTCCAATGCCCTTGAGAAACTTAATGTCGCTTTGGAAAAAGCTGGCGCTGTGCATACCTTACTCGACACTTTTTCCTATCACTAAAAAATACGCTTATCTGTTACTTACCAGCGTCCTGCTCTCTCACACTACTTTGTCTTCATTACATACACGCCGTCCCAATTTTCGGGGAGTGTTTCATGCGCCAGCATCTGGCAACGGCGAATGTAAGTCTTGGCAGGTCCATCGTTTGGCGAGAGCTGCAATACAGCCTCGAAGCGGCGAATTGCACCTACCCAATCCTGCTTGCGGTATAAGGCAAGTGCTTCGGCAAAGCACTCAACTTTTTCTTGCTCCTGCGACGAAAGCCCTCCCTTTTCAGAGAGCAGTTCATAGATGCGAATTGGAATTGCTTTGCCCTTCACGCGCAGATAATCCAGCTCACGCACTTCAATAAAGTCTTTTGCTTGCTGATAGGTGCTTTCACTAATGATAATGTTTGTGCCGTATTCCTTATTTGCGCCCTCTAAGCGAGAGGCTAAGTTTACTGCATCACCAATGACGGTGTAGTCCATGTGCATCTCTGAGCCGATGTTGCCGATAACCATCTTTCCCGTGTTCAGTCCAATGCGTGTCTGAAAATGTGGCAAGTCCGCACTTTTCTTTTCATAAAATGCTTTTAGCTGCCGGTGAATTTCCAAAGCAGTAAGACAAGCTGACGCTGCATGTAAATCCTTTGGAATTGGCGCCCCAAAAATTGCCATAATCGCATCGCCGATGTATTTATCAACCATTGCGCCATGCTCTAAGATAATTCGACTTGCCAGCGTAAAGTATTCATTGAGGAACATCACCAACTCTTTCGGCGTCAGTGTCTCCGAAATACTGGTAAAGCCCTCAATGTCGGAGAAAAACACAGTTGCCTCAATTTCTTTGCCACCTAACTCTACCTCATCAGGGTTGGCAAGGATTTCATCAATGACGCGCGGACTCAGGTATCGGTTGAAGGCTCTTCGCAACTCGCGCTTTTCTCTGCCTTCTGTAGCATAGCTCACGACCGCCGCCAGCGCAAAGGTCAGCAGAAACGATAGGATCGGGAAAGCTGCTGGAATCCACCAGCGTGCTTGCATGAATGCAACATAGACCGATGCGAGGTAAGTTAATACCAATAAAACAGCAAATACCACACTCACACTTACTCGGTTCAGCAGAAAGAACCCAGTGCCAGCTGCAACTGCTAAACACAGTGCAAGGAGCCAACTTCCTTCTTCTGGCAATTCGTGCAAGAAATGCCCATTAAGCAGGTTTGCCAGCATAGTTGCATGAATCTCCATACCGGGGTATGGCTCTAACGGCGTAAATGGGGTTGGTTTGAAATCCAGCAATCCTGCTGCAGAAGCACCGATAATGATATGCTTGTCCTGAAATTCACTTGGCGGAATATCGGGTGATTCTCCTCGCTCAAGTTGAATGGCAGAGGCAATCACTGCACCTGCAGGATAGTATTTGAATGCGCCATTTGGTCCGCCTTTGCCATACCAATAGAGCAAGAAGTTGCCATCGCTTGCAGTGGGCAAGGTCTTGAGGAGCGAATCTATGTTACCGATGCCTTTGGAAAGTATGAAACAGCTTAGTCCGAAGTAAGGCAGATACTTATCACCCAGCTTGCATATTAGTGGCACACGCCGTGCGATGCCATCACGGTCGCTTTGGAAATTCACTACACCGAGCTTTGCCGCCCCATCTTGAAAGATGGGAATCGGTGCTTGTGCGCTGCGATACGCAGGGGTATTCAAATTTGACGCATTTATCGCGGGCAAGAAATGCTTCGAAAACACCTCATTTTCGCCCTCCGTATGCACATCACTCGAGAGATAGGTTGCCAGCACGGCACAGCCACTTTCTTTTAGTGCACAGGCAAATGCGCTGTCAGAGGTGGCTGCATCGACACTCAAGCGGTCAAAATCAGGCTGTGAAAATTCCACATCAAAGGCAATCACTTTTGCGCCTGCCTTGTGAAGGTAACGCACCATTACGGCATAAAACTCTCTCGGCCATGGCCAGCTTTGCCCTTGCTTTTGGAAATAAGTCAGGCTGTTTTGGTCAATTGCCACCATCACAACGGAGTTATCCTCACGGTGCGGATTATGACCGTAGAGAAATCGCACATCTAAAAGCTTCAGCTCCACCACCTCCAGCAAGCCCAAGACCTGCAGCAGTGCGCTGAGCCCGAATCCAGCAAGCGTAACCGCTGCAATTCGCACGGGCTTGGACTTTCGCAGTTGCTTTGAGAAATGCAAAAGACCTGCTGACATTGAACTGATTGTTAGTTGCTGCAAGATAAGAAAGAGCAGCATACTGACTATGAGATACCCTACCTCACAGACAGCTACCTCATTTAGTCGGTGGAAGGCTGTAGATGCGGTAAGCCATAACTGCAGGGGCTTTGCTCAATGCAGTGCAGCGGTTACTTCGCCACTGGCGACGCAGGTGGTGCTGAAGCCAAGCGCCGCTTTAAGCGCTGGTTTTTGAAGAACTGCACCACAATACCGAAGGGACAGAAGTAGTGGCACATTCCACGCGCTCCGAAGATGGTTACGCCTAATCCCACTAGTGTGAGAATGAGAAAGTGTCCACCTTGCACCAGCAAACTCTCTTCGCTGTTAAATGGATTGTTGATGGGGTTTTCGCTCATATCGAGCACTGCTTGACTATGAAATAGCCATGCTAATGGCACCCAGATTACAAGTAAAATCAGCGTTGCATACTGCGAAATTTTTGGATTGAACGATACACGCTTTTTGGCAAAGGGGAACATAATATCTTGAATTCCGCCCAGCCAGCAGAAAGTTGAACACACCCACCGGCCGCTACGTGAGGCAGCATAGACCAGACTACCCCAAAACACCAGCCCAATTGCTGCCCAAAGAATGTTTGGAATCGCAAACTTAATCAGCGCCACATGAACGAAAATAAACGTTAGCTGAATCACCAGTCGCTTGTAGACGATTTTGCGATGCGTTTTGTGGTGAGTGCTTTGCGGAGTAGGTTGCAAATCTTTTGCAACATCTTGCTGGGCAGTTGCTCGGGGAGTTTGTATGGTCTCAGCTTGCTTCATGGTACCAACTCCTCTCAGATTTAGAACCGTCTTGCAGCGGCAGGTGTCGCTCAGGTTACCTGCCGCTTAGCGATTAGGAAGCTATCTTACGCGTTGCGCGCAGCTTGTTCAAGATACCTTTGTCCACGTTCAGTTCCATCGGCTCTTTTTCCATTGGTGGCTCTTTGAAGAGCACTTTGAGCACATCCCCTTCACGCACGAAGCTTTCCATTTCCAGCGTGTAGAGCACCCGTGGTAATGTAATCACTCGATGGTTGCGATCTATTGTCACACTCAGGTCTGTGCCCATTCGTACGACCTTGACTTCTTCGGCATCTTTTAGGAAGGGAATGCGAATCGCCAAAATTTCACGATTCATATTTGGCAGCGCATCCTTTTTGCTCTCGATCCAGAAGTTTTTACCGCTGTAGAACACCTTATCAGGCGACTCTCCTTTGAAGATAAGCTTGCTTAGCTCATAGAGCATATCGCAACCAATTGGTTCTACGCGCTGCATTTCACAGCGGAAAATTGGTGTCGGGTAAAACGAGTTATCAATTTCCAAAAGATACTTACGATGCAGGTCTGACCAGAACTCGAAATACTCGCCGACGGTCTTTACTGTTGGCAAGACTTTGTTCACCACAATCGCATCAATGTTAATGCCATAGAGGTGGACAAATGTGTAGGCACGCTTGGTTTCGAGAATGGAGAGTTTTTCTGGATTTAGAACTAAGCGGAAGGTTACTTCTGGTCGCAAGATGAACTTGTTGATGTCGTCCATCTGCTTCATTAACATATTGACTTCCTCGAAGAACTCAGGGTCAGGCTGATTGGTGGCGCCCAGTGAGCGCTGCAGCGAGGCCATATTTTTGTAAAGCTTAAAGAACTGCTTGCCCATATTGCCGCCAATGATAATCTCAGGGTAAGCTAAGAGCCGTAGTGTGTTGCCCGTGGGCGAAGTATCCAGAATAATCACGTCCCACTTGCCTGACATTGCTTCATCTAAGAGGCGAGCTAGGGCAAAAATCTCATCTAAGCCGGGCTGTGTGGTCAATTCTGAGGCGACGCCTGAGTCTACACCACGACTAGTGTAGGAACTCGAGACAAACTTCTGAAAGCCCGACATATTTTTCTTGAGCTCATAAATTGTGTCGATTTCCAAGCCATATAGATTTGGTTCGATTTCGCACGGCTCAAAGCGCCCTATTTTGAAATTGAAGACATCGGAAATAGAGTGGGCAGGATCGCTGGACATAATTAGCACGCGCTTGCCCTGACGTGACAGGGCAACCGCAGAGGCTGAAGAGACGGTTGTTTTGCCCGTGCCACCCTTGCCAGAATAAATGATGACTCGAGGGATTTTGGTGTTGCCCAGTTGCGCTTGCAGATCTCTGGTGAGCATACTCTTCTCCTTTTCTCTTAAATGTCTTGCTCACCTAATCTGCAAATTCACGAGCAATCTTGCGGCGCTTAAAAGTCGATTGTGCCGAGAAATTCCGTGCAGCTCAATCCACTATAACTTAAAGTCTTAGCCCAGAAATCGGCTAAATCGGTCGCTACATATCGTGCTGCCTTTGGACAGCTGCGCCTCTTGATTTTCACTTAGCCTGCTGTTTATTCCTTTGAATCGCTGCAGCTAGCGTATATTTGCTTTGCCCTTTGAATTTTCTTCAACTTATCCAATTCGGAAGTTATGCCACTCATTGAAAAAATCCTCGCTCGACAGATTCTAGATTCACGTGGCAACCCCACGATTGAAGTTGATGTCTATACTCGTTCATCGTTTGGGCGTGCAGCCGTGCCCAGTGGTGCCAGCACGGGCGAAAACGAAGCCGTTGAGCTGCGTGACGGCGATAAGAAAAAGTATCTCGGTAGAGGTGTCTTAAAAGCGGTTAAACATGTCAATACTGTTATCAATGATGCACTGACAGGTATGGTCGTAACGCAGCAAACAGAAATTGACCACAAGCTCATTGAGCTTGATGGCACAGAGAATAAGTCCAAGCTGGGCGCCAATGCCATCTTGGGCGTCTCACTCGCCTGTGCAAAAGCCGCTGCGGATTTTACTGGCTTACCTCTCTATCGATACATTGGGGGTGCATTAGCGTGCACTCTGCCCGTTCCGATGATGAATGTTCTCAACGGCGGTGCCCACGCAGACAACAATGTAGACTTTCAAGAGTTTATGATTGTGCCCGTTGGTTTTTCAACCTTCAGTGATGCGCTGCAGTGCGGTGCCGAAATTTTCCATTCGCTCAAAGCGCTTCTCAAATCCAAAGGTTACAGCACCGCTGTTGGTGATGAAGGCGGCTTTGCACCAAACCTCAAATCCAACGAGGAAGCTATTGAACTTGTGCTCGAAGCAATTGGTAAAGCTGGTTACAAAGCAGGCGAAGCGTCGACGGGTGCATCGAAGTCCAAGAAAAATGCTGGTTCTTCTGCGCCTGCCGGCAATGTGATGATTGCCTTAGACCCTGCTACCTCAGAGCTGTATGACCCAGCCAAAAAGAAATACATCTTCAAGAAATCCACCAAGCAAGAGCTTTCATCCGAAAAGATGGTCGAGTATTGGGAAAATTGGGTTAAGCAGTATCCGATTATTTCTCTGGAAGACGGCATGGCGGAACACGACTGGGAAGGCTGGGCGATGCTGACGGAGCGTTTGGGCAAACGCATTCAGCTTGTCGGTGATGATTTGTTCGTAACCAACACGAAAATTCTCTCCCGTGGCATAGAGCAAGGCATTGCGAATTCCATCTTGATTAAGGTGAATCAGATTGGCACGCTGACCGAGACACTGGAAGCGGTCGCCATGGCAACCCGAAATGGCTATACATCAATTATTTCTCATCGCAGTGGGGAGACGGAAGATGCCACGATTGCACAGCTTGCAGTCGCCACCAATGCTGGGCAAATCAAAACAGGCAGTCTATCCCGCACAGACCGCGTTGCCAAATACAACGAGCTGCTACGCATTGAAGAACAGCTTGGTAGCGAAGCCAAGTTTCTTGGGCGAGCAGCTTTTCGCGTCTAAGGGAAACTTGCTTCAATTAGAAAGGGCGGCTGGAAAGCCGCCCTGTTTCGCTTTTGCCACAACCGTCGGCGTGACAGGATTTGAACCTGCGACCCCCACTACCCCAAAGTGGTGCGCTACCGGGCTGCGCCACACGCCGATGTTACCCTCCACAAGAAAAGGGCTTCAAAGATACAATGATTTCCTGAAACTTGCATGCCCCTCGCTCGAGTTGCTACCAAGCTTCGTATGTCTGCCTCTCCACTGCAACTCAGCTGCTAGCAAAAGCAATAGAGCAGGCTCTGCAATCTCCGCTTCATTCTCAACCGAGCTGATGAATTCTACACCAAATAAAAAGCGCTGAGGGAAACTCTCACTTCTCCTCAGCGCACCTTTACAAGCCGTACACGTTACCACTTTTCTATTTCAGCACGAAACGAATCGGGATAATCATTGCACTCTTGACGGGCTTTCCTTTCACTTGTGCCGGCAAAAAGCGTGCTTCCTCTGTAATGACGCGAAGCACCTCTGCGTTGAGCAGTGGATGAGCTGATTTCACTAAGCTAATTTGGGTGATATAACCTGCCTCATCAATATAGACCTTCGCTACGACTTGACCTTCAATTCGGGCGCGTTCCGCCGTGAAAGGATAGACAACCTTTTTGTAGAGTCCCTCGACCCCTCCAATTAGCTCGACTTCCTTGTCAGGAATCGTTACGCTTTCTTCCACCTTTGCAAATTCTTCTGCAGCTTTCAAGGCACTCAGCATACCTGCATCGTTTGAAATTGCACTGACCTCAATATCACGAGCAATGTTATACTGCGTTTCAGCTTCCTGCTGCTTGCCCTTGTCTCTATCCTTGTCCGCGCTTGCAGGATTTGCTTTCACGACAATCTCAGGCGCTTCACCCAGCCTTACATCCATTCGTTTGGTTGTTGAGGCTGCGACAGCAATTTCAGCCCTCCATTCAGGGTAGCCCCGACGTTTCACGCGCACTTCGTATCCACCCTCTTGAACTCCCAGCAGCACATAATATCCCTGCCCATTTGAAATCGCTGCCTGCGTATGTGGCACGGTTTTACCCACCAACGACACGGTGGCACCGCCCACTGGCTCACCACGCTCATCTACTACTCTGCCGATCACTCGCCCTTGTGCCCACACTGCGCTACTTGCCGAAGTGAAGAGGAAAAGGATAGCCGAGTATAGTAATGCGCTTTTCATAGTCTCCCTTTTGTAACGATTTACTTGATAAAAAAATGGACTTATGCTGCCAGTAACTTCATGTTGGTCTTTCTAAAAATTTAATCATTTTTTAACGAGAAATACAACGCTTGCAAGAGCATTGCGTTGCAGGGGCAGCATTTTGATTGCGTGAGAAAGAGGTCGGTGCATCCGAACCCCCACTCTACTCTACTGTCCGCAGTTTGCTTTCTTAGCAGGCAAAATGAGCGGCCTGTTGTTTTTACTTGGTTACATTCGCTCAGGTGCAGAGATACCCAGAATTTTGAAACCGTTGCGCAAAACCTGTCGGGTTGCCAGCGCAAGGTATAGGCGTGCTTTCATTATCGGCTCAGGCTCACCGACAATGCGGCACTCCACATAGAACTTGTGAAAGGCTGCTGCTACATCGTTGAGATAGGTGACCAATTTCTGCGGCTCTAAACTTTCTGCTGCGAAGGTTATCGCTTCGGGGAAGCGCATCAATGTTTTTGCTAAGTCCAGCTCTTCTTTCAGAGACAGATGCTCGAGTACTCCATACTCAGAAGGATTCGGGGCAAAACCTGCGGTTTCCACCGCCACGCGTTCGATGCCGCAAATGCGAGCGTGCGCATACTGCAGGTAAAATACAGGGTTTTCGTTGCTTTGTTTCTTAGCAAGCTCCAAGTCGAAATTAAGGTGCGTGTCTTTGGAGCGCATCATGAAGAAAAAGCGTGTGGCGTCTGGCCCTACCTCATCAATCAGGTCGTCAAGCAGGTCGGCATTCCCCTTGCGCGTGGACATTTTCACGACTTGCCCGTTGATTGTCGTTGTAACGAACTGGTTAATCACCACTTTGACACGCGAGTCATCATAACCTAAGGCGCGTAGTGCGCGCAACACATCGGGATATTCGTCGATATGGTCAGCACCAAAGACATTGACGATTAGGTCAAAGCCACGCTCAAACTTGGTGATATGATAAGCAATGTCAGGTAAGCGATAGCTTGGTTCACCGTTGGACTTCACGAGCACAGTGTCGACAGGGATTTCCTCCTTTGTCTCCTTATTTACTGTTTTTTTGCCCAAAAGTGAGGTCTTAAACCAGATTGCTCCATCACGCCGCTCAATATAACCCAGTCGGTCTAGCTCTTCAATCACGCGGTCGTTACGACTGGGTTCGCCGCACTCACGGCGGTAGAGTTCCAGCTCGTTAAAGTAAGAATCATGCTTAATTCCTAAGCGCAAGAGTGTCTTTTTGATGGATTCAAAAATCTCTGCTTCGGCAAACTCCTTGAAGAAATAGGGTGATGCACTTTCTTTCTTGGTGTCGCCGTATTGCTCGTAAATCTTTCTTGCGATGTCTTTGATATACTCACCTTGATAATAGTCTTCGGGGAAGTCAACTTTTTCGCCGCAGTACTCGAGGTAGCGTAGTCGAACAGACTCGCCCAAGATACGCATTTGCCGTCCTGCATTGTTGAAGTAATACTCTCGCGTTACGCTGTAGCCCTGTGCTTCGAGCAGGTTTGCAATTGTATCGCCCAAGACCCCGCCTCGCCCACGACCGACGGTCAGCGGCCCTGTTGGATTGGCACTGACATACTCCACGATTGCTTTTTTGCCTACTCCAACCGTAGAGCGTCCATAGCGCTCACCCTGCAGAAGCACTTCTTGGATGGAGCGCACAATAAAGGGCTTTGCAAAGTAGAAGTTGATAAAGCCTGCCCCAGCGACCTCAATGCGCTCCATTGTATCGTGTTGGAAAGGCAACTTTGCGACAATGTCGGTAGCAATCTGGCGCGGATTTTTTTTCAGCGCCTTAGCTAAGAGCATTGCGATGTTTGTGGAGGCATCGCCAAACTTTTCGTCCGCTGGCTTCTCAATCAAGATTGGCTGTTCGGGCAGTGCAATGCCCAGCTCTCCTAATGCGGACTGAATGCCTGAAATCAGCAGCTCTTTCATTGATTCGAGATTTTGAAACTAATGGTGAGTTCTAATGTCTCTTGCAATTGGACGCGCTTGCTGAGGTTTTCTTGGTATAGCAGCACAAGCGTAAAGCGCGTGTCCAAGAACTGATTAATGTTGAGAAAGAGCGTGAATTTTTGATTCACTTCCAGCGCTCCCAAACGCGCAAACGGTGCGAAGAGTTGCGTGCGTGTGCGAAACGAGACGCTTCGGAACAGTTCAACCAACCAAACGATGTAAAGCTCAATTCCTGCTCGGATGTTAATGCGCTCAATGTCTTCTGTATTTGGGTCATCCGCAAAGTTCGGAAATTGATTGGTAAAAATTTCACGTGCCGCAATGCCCATCGAAGCACGCAGCGAGTCGGAGCGTGCATAGGCGAGGCCTAAACTTTGCACGCTATAGGCAGGGTCAAAGAAGCCTGATATTTGCGGTGCGCCCGAGCGAGAGAAATCAAACCCATCTGCAAACTGTGTGCGCAGTGATGCTGCAAACTGTGGGCCAAACGATGCTCCCAAGTCTAATTTTGCAAAGGTTTGCAGGTCAAGCAGGTCATTTGTTTTGCGAAACGCTCCATCAACCAACGTTTGCCCAAACTCTGCTACCGCACGCGCTTCCCAGAACCAAGCGTCTTGTCTATACTGCACCCGCACATTGAGGTTACTTGACCATGCTAGCGCATTGACTCCGCCTCCGACCCAGTTGCTAAATGCCGCCTGCACAATTGAGAGTCCGGGGCGAATTTCGTAGATGAAAGCGGGCGGTGGCGCAGCTCGCACAAGCTGCTGACGCACTTCAACAAGTTGCACCACAGTCAGTGTGTCAGCTTGCTGCGTTGTGTCTGTTTGCACAATGCGACTTTGCCGACCCACTTCACGATAGCTCTGCGCAAACGCTGCGGCAACTGACATTATGCCTACGAGCGCCACGCCCCATTGCAAAACATACCTTGCAAGCTGACATTGCATCGCAAAATGAGCTTGCTAAAAACCAACTGCTGCATCTTCATTTCGGGGGTCAGCGCCACCATACAGCCACCCGTCATCACCGACCAGAATTCCATCTGCAGCGCCGTAGTAAGACGGTAGCTCACGCAGTTTCCAACCACGCCGTTCCAGCGCCCGAATTACATCTTTACGCAGCGCATCTTTTTCGTAGCGCAGCTCATCAGGTAGCCACTGGTGATGAATGCGCTTAGCGCTTACAGCTTCTTGAATGTTCATTCCAAAGTCAATCACATTGGTAATCACTTGAAAGACTTGTGTGATAATGGTCGCACCGCCCGGTGTGCCGATGACCATAAAGAGTTTGCCATTTTTGGTCAGAATCGTGGGTGACATTGAGCTTAGCATTCGTTTCTCAGGCATGATTGCATTAGCTTCACTACCCATCAGACCTGCGTAACCCAATAAACCGGGATTTTGCATGCCGGGCTTGAGACTAAAATCGTCCATTTCATTGTTGAGCAGAAACCCTGCACCCTCGACTGCTACAAACGAGCCGAATGCGCCATTGAGCGTCGTGGTCGTTGCTACAGCATTTCCTTCGGCATCTACCACTGAGTAATGCGTGGTTTCCATGGACTCAATCGCTAACGGTTTGCCACTGGAAATCATCGTGCTTGGTGTAACCGTATCGGGCGAGAAGGACTTCCATCGTTCTTTGAGGTAGGCTTTACTGAGCAGCTCTTGGACGGGCATTTTGACAAAATCAGGGTCGCCTAAGAGGAGTCTATCGGCATAGACACGCCGCATAGCTTCTGCAAACAAGTGAATTGTCTCTGAGCTTTGAAAGCCCATTTCTTTGAGGTTGTAGGGTTCTACCAGCGAGAGCAACTGCACCAGCCCAATGCCGCCTGCGCTCGGCGGTGGCATGGAATAAATCTCGTAACCACGATATGAGCCTTTGATAGGCTCACGCCATTTAGCTTCATACTTATCCAAATCCTCTTGCGTGATAAGCCCGCCTCCTCGTTTCATTTCCGCAATGATGAGTTCTGCCGTCTTGCCTTTGTAGAAGCCATCTCGACCTTTGTCGCGAATGCGCTTCAAAGTTTCAGCCAAATCTTTCTGCACAAATAGGTCGCCTTCTTGCCACTTTTGACTGGTATCGCCTTTGGTAAAATACTTGCGTGAGCCAGCGTAGCGTGCAAAGAGTGGCGCAAAGCGATTTAACATCTCGGCTTTGTAGCGCGTGAGTGGATACCCTTTCTCTGCAAGCTCAATTGCTGGTTGAATCACGGTTTTGAATGGCAGTCTGCCAAAGCGCCGATGTGCCTCTATGATGCCTGCGACAGTGCCCGGCACGCCCACTGCTAAGTGCCCAATTTTGCTTCGATCTAGCGACGGATTGCCCAAGCTATCCAGATACATGGTGCGTGTGGCTTTCAGCGGGGCTTTCTCACGATAATCAAGGGCATAGACCTCGCCATTTGCCAAGCGAATTAGCATAAATCCGCCGCCGCCCAAGTTACCTGCAACGGGGTGCACAACTGCCAGTGCCAGTTCCGTTGCCACGGCTGCATCAATTGCATTGCCGCCTTTACGCAGCATCGCTACACCTGCTTCTGACGCCAGCTTTTGTGCGGAGACCACCATCGCTTTGCGTGTGCTCACAGGGCGCATCTGTGCCAAAAGCTCCGCCTCACTTTGCACAGAGAGCACAACCGCTAAAAGAGAAAAAAGCGCTTTGCGCATTCTTTGCCTCCTTTTGTGCCAGTTTGAGTGGAATCTGCTTAGTCAATCAGTTCAAAGTGCGTGTAAGGACGCAGCACGTCAGGCACCACAACTTTGCCGTCCTTGGTCTGATAGTTTTCCAGAAGCGAGACCATCAAGCGAGACGTCGCTAAGCCAGAACCATTCAGCGTGTGCACAAATTCTGGCTTGGATTTTTCATCACGCTTAAAGCGAATGTTGGCTCGTCGCGCTTGATAGTCTTCGAAGTTCGAGCAGCTTGAAGCTTCCAAGAAGCGCTTTTCTGCTGGCGACCATACTTCAAGGTCGTAGCACTTTGCTGCATTTGCGCCAATATCGCCTGAACAGAGCAGGACGACGCGATACGGGATTTTCAACGCCTGTAAGACGGCTTCTGCATCAGCTCGCAAAGATTCCAGTTCCTCGTAAGATGTTTCAGGCAGCGTGAATTTGACCAGTTCAACCTTATTGAATTGATGCACGCGCAGAAAGCCCTTGACATCTCTGCCATAACTGCCTGCTTCGCTTCGGAAGCACGCCGAGTAAGCCACATACTTGATTGGTAAGTCTTTTGCGCGCAAAATTTCATCACGATGCAGGTTTGTTACAGGCACTTCAGCAGTCGGAATAGCAAAAAGCTGCAAGCCGCTTTCCTCGTAGCGCTCTTGCTCATCGTAACCTACGCGATAGACTTGTCCGACAAACTTTGGAAACTGCCCTGTTCCACGCAGCGAAGCCTGATTGACAAAAAACGGCGGGAAGACTTCCTTGTATCCGTGCTTGGAGATGTGTAAGTCCAGCATAAAGTTGATGAGTGCCCGCTCCAGCGTTGCCCCTTTGCCGACATAGACCGGAAAACCTGCTCCTGTTACTTTTGCTCCACGCTCAAAATCCAAAATGCCTAATGACCTTCCCAGTTGCAAGTGGTCTTTCGGCTCAAAGTCGAACTCACGCCGCCACTCCAGCACCTCCTTACAGACGACATTCTCGCTGGCATCTTTGCCTAGCGGCACGCTTTCGTGCAGCATATTTGGCAGGTTTAGCAAGATGGCTTCTTGTGCTGTCTCATTAGCACGAATCTCCGCATCCAGCTCTGTGATTTTGTCAGAGACTTTCTTCATTTCTGCAATCTTATCGTCTGCATTGCCTTTATTTTTCTTGATGGTGGCGATTTCATCGGAGACTTTGTTGCGTAGTGCTCTTAGTGAATCCGCTTCAGCGACCAGCGTGCGGCGGCGCTGGTCTAATGCCAGAAGCTCATCGACTTTTGCTTGCTCACTTGCCATTTGGCGCGCCACTAACATTGCTTTGACTTTCTCGGGGGCTTCGCGAATGAGCCTCAGGTCAATCATTGACAGTAAAAGCGTTTTTTGCTTCGCAGTTTTGTAAATGGTCGCAAAGATAGCATAAATGCTGAAACAAAGGCGTGCCCAGTGCTGCTTAGCGGCCTGCAATGATTCATCAGCTCACTACACAAAGAAATGCCGTGCAACCCTCACATCGGCTCTTGCTTCTTTCCTTGCTGCACATGCAGGGAAAGGGCAAGACAGTTTGCGCTTCAACGCTCTTCTTGAACGTGCCAGTGCAGCTGGGTGCGCTTTTTTTGTTAGACTTCCAAATCAATGTCGTGCAATTCATGCCAAGGCAGACCGTGCTTTGGTAGCAATTCCATAAATGGGTCAGGGTCAAACTGTTCGCAGTTCCACACCCCTGGCTTTTTCCATTTGCCTTGTAAATAGAGCATTGCACCAATCATTGCGGGCACACCTGTGGTGTAGGCAACAGCTTGCGTGCCTGTTTCTTTGTATGCCGCTTCGTGACTGCAGTTGTTATAGACATAGTAAGTCTTCTCTTTGCCATTTTTGATACCTCGAATGCGGCAACCGATAGAGGTTTCGCCTGTGTAGTTCTCGCCTAGCTCATCGGGCTTGGGCAGCACTTCTTTCAAAAACTCAAGTGGGACAATCTCTACGCCTTTGTATTTGATGGGCTTAATTGATGCCATGCCGATATTCTGAATAACACGTAGGTGCGTCAGATACTCTTGGCTGAATGTCATCCAGAAGCGTGCGCGCCGAAGCGTCGGGAAATTTTTAACCAGCGATTCTAACTCCTCATGATAGATGAGGTAAGATTCTCTCGGTCCGATGTTGGGGTAAGTCAGTGGCTTGTGAATTTCGTGTGGTTTGGTCTCAATCCACCGACCATTCTCCCAATACTTTCCGTTTTGCGTGATTTCACGAATGTTGATTTCTGGATTGAAGTTTGTCGCAAAGGGTTTGCCGTGATTGCCAGCATTGCAATCGACAATGTCGAGGTAGTGGATTTCATCGAAGTGATGCTTTGCGGCGTAAGCGGTAAAGACTTGTGAGACGCCCGGGTCGAAGCCGCAGCCTAAAATAGCCGTAATGCCCGCTGCTTGATAGCGCTCGTGATATGCCCACTGGTAGCGATACTCGAATTTTGGAGTGTCTTTCGGCTCATAGTTTGCTGTGTCAAGGTAGGCTGTTTTCGTTGCAAGGCAGGCGTCCATTATCGGTAGGTCTTGATAAGGTAGGGCAAGGTTGAGCACCATGCTTGGCTGGTATTTTTCAATGAGCTGAATCACCTGCTTTGCATCGTCCGCATCTACACAGTCTGTTTTAATATGGACGTTCAACTTCGCTTGAATGTCTGCTGCAATTTTATCGCACTTTGCTTTAGTGCGACTGGCTAGCACAATGTTGTGAAAGATATCGGGGTTCATTGCGCACTTAAAGGCTGCAACACGCCCAACACCCCCTGCACCGATGATGAGAACAGTGTTCATTTTCACACAATGGTTTAAGGGTTGAAGAAAAACTTATGTTTGGCACAAGGCTCTCAGTAGCAATTGAATCTGACTGCCGGGTGAACGTGAGTCCATATATCTCTCGAAGAGTGTTCATTAAAGAAAATGACCTGCAAATTTAGCACGGCTGCGAGAGTTGGAAAACACTGGCCTTAGGCACTGCGGCAGCAGCATAAGTCTTCGTGAGAGTGTGACAGTCCTCATCTTGAAGATGGGGTGGGGGTCAAGCCTTTTCTCCCATGCATTAAGACGGCTCTCGCACTTAGCTTTGCATTCACTATCCTTGTAATGTGCTACCCATCTTTTTTAATTGCCTCAATGATTTCAGCAATCTTTTCATCGGCTTGATTGTGGGGCAATTGGCATGTGCCTGCTGCGCGGTGTCCGCCGCCCCCGTAGCGTGCCATAAGGGCTCCGACATCGGTCTTAGATGTGCGGTTGAAGATGCTATGTCCAACTGCAACGGCTACAAACTCACCTTGCTTGCCGTCCATAATGCGCACAGAGATATTTGCAGTTGGGAAAAGCGCATAGATGAGAAATCGATTCCCCACCGGTGTCTGCACGTTTCTAAAATCTGTAATTACCACATTGCCATCTTGCCTAGAATGCTTGAGCAAAGCCTCTCTGAATGCTTGCTCATCTTCTTTGTAGCGCTTGATGCGTTCCTTGATGTCTGGTAGCTCCATAATCTCCTCTGCAGAGTATTGAGCCATCCAATCGACCAGTTTCATCATCAGCTCTTTGTTGCTGATGGTATAGTCATGCTGTTTACCTAAGCCTGTGCGTGGATCCATGAGGTATGACAGCAGCACCCAGCCTGAAGGATTGGTTACATCTTCTGGCGTCAGATGCGCGGAATCCGTCTTATCTACCTCAGCAATAATCGGCTTGAAGCGCTCGAGCTTATCGGCTTTGCCTTGTGTTGCATAGTAGTTATAGACCACGCGTGCAGCGCTTGGCGCCACCTCGTATCGCCCTTTGAAAGTAATATCTTCATTGCGCACTGCTTCGCTGGCGTGATGGTCGAACCACATTGCTGCGTCTGGGTGATACGGTAAGTTACAGATGATATCCTCGTTTGTAACCTTGATTTTGCCGTCTTGCATATCCTTCGGGTGGCAAAATTCAATGCTGTCGATGGGTTCAACCTGCTTGAGGAGCACGGCACAGACAAGGCCGTCGAAGTCAGAACGGGTCAGGACTCTCATAGTGCGTGTTTGTCTAAGTTGGGAAAGCCGTTGTGTGAAGTTATAGATGCCGTCTGAGTTTTAAAAGCCCGTTCTGCTGCTATGTGAGATTGCAAAGGTACTGCGTTGACGCTCTTTATTTCGCCGCCACCAGCATCACTTCTCTCTTTTGCAAGGCAAGGAATTGAACACTTCCTCTAATACCTGCTGTTCTTGATTTAGCTACACTTTTGCACTCGCTCTAAGGCAGTGAGACCGCTTTTTGGTATATTGCTGCACGACTCGTAACGCAGACAAACATCCAAGATGGAAATTACACTCAACCATTACCTTTGGCTCTCTGCATTTATGTTCACAATGGGCGTCGTTGGCGTGTTGGTGCGGCGCAACGCAATTGTGATTTTTATGTGCATTGAGCTCATGCTTAATGCAGTTAATCTTTCGTTTGTTGCTTTCTCTCATTTCCTAAGCGACCTTCAAGGTCAAATGATGGTCTTTTTTGTCATGACCGTTGCAGCGGCTGAGGCAGCTGTAGGCTTAGCAATTATCATCTCGCTTTTTCGCAATCGGCAAACCGTCAATGTCGACGAAGTCAATCTACTCAAAGGTTAACTGCCAACTTCGCTCATCAAACTTAGAGACTTAGGAAGTCTATGCACGAATATGTTTTCCTTGCAATCCTCTCCCCACTTTTTGGCTTTCTTATCTGTGGTCTGCTTGATCGATTAGGATTTGTGCGTGGAGTGTCTTCTCGTGAGTTTTTCACTGGGCTTCTTTCGACGCTTAGTGTTGTGGTGTCTTTTGCAATTGGCATTGGTCTCTGGCTCGAGCTTTCAGAGCTTCCCGAAAACCTACGTCTTTTTGTCGTGCCCATCTATGAGTGGTTTGCTGCAGGTGATTTGCGCATCAGCCTTGCCTACCAGATCGATTCACTGTCGGTTACAATGATGCTGGTGGTAACGGGTGTTGGCAGCTTGATTCATTTTTACTCCATTGGCTATATGCATCGTGACGAAGGCTTTGCACGATTCTTCAGCTACCTCAACCTTTTCATTTTCGCCATGCTCAACCTTGTGCTTGCTGCCAATATGCCGCTAATGTTTTTGGGCTGGGAAGGCGTTGGGCTATGTTCCTATCTTTTGATTGGGTTCTGGTATGACCGCTCTTTCGAGGGTGTCGGCATTGCGACCACCACCGATGCTGCAAATAAAGCCTTCATTATGAACCGCGTTGGCGATTTTGCAATGCTAACTGCAATGTTTTTGCTTTTCCAGAAAATTGGCACGTTGGATTTCAACGCTATTTTAGAGCAAAAGTCTCTTCTTGACGAGACTCATTTATTCTGGATTACGCTGCTCATTTTCATTGGCTGCACGGGCAAGTCTGCGCAGATTCCACTCTACACATGGCTACCTGATGCCATGGCCGGCCCAACTCCTGTTTCCGCATTGATTCATGCGGCGACGATGGTCACCAGCGGCGTGTATCTGATTGCACGCCTTGCTCCGCTCTATGTCATGTCGCCCGCTACCATGCAACTGGTTGCAACAATCGGCGCCCTGACTGCAATTCTGGCAGCCACAATTGCACTGGCACAGTACGACATTAAGAAAGTCTTGGCATATTCTACGGTCTCACAACTGGGGTATATGTTCTTAGCACTGGGGGTCGGGGCATTTTCAGCCGCCATCTTTCACTTAATCACCCATGCTTTCTTTAAGGCGTGTTTGTTCTTGGGCAGTGGCTCGGTTATTCACGCTTTGCATGAAGAACAAGACATTCGTAAGATGGGTGGCCTTCGAAGTGCTATGCCTGCTACATCGCTTACCTTTCTTTTAGGCTCACTGGCGCTGGCTGGTGCACCGCTCACGGCTGGCTTCTTTAGCAAAGATGAAATTCTGGCACAGACCTTTGCATCAGGTCAATTTTTGCTCTATGGCGTTGGTCTTGTTACTGCAGCCTTTACAGCCTTCTACACGATGCGCCTCTATGCCCTCACCTTTTTAGGTGCGCCACGTTACTCGGCTTCATATCACCCGCACGAGTCTCCATTTACGATGACACTGCCTTTGTGGCTACTTGGCGTGCTTTCTCTATTAGGTGGCTTACTTAATCTTCCACCTGTGATAACGGCGCATGGCTTTTTGCATCAATGGCTTCAATTTCCCTCATCGCCTCATTCCCTTTCTCACTCAACTGAATGGGTGCTACTTGCTCTCTCCAGCTTTATTGCGTTGGTTGGACTTTTTGCAGCATATTCATTATACTCAAAATCGCCTGTTGAGACTGACAGCGCTTGGCGTTCCTTGCTCTCCAAAAAGTATTATATTGACGAGCTTTACGAGCGGCTCTTTGTGCAACCGTTCCAGCTTTTGCTGGTTCGCACCAGTCAAGCCGTAGAGCAAACGGTGCTTGAAAATGTATTCAGTGGCTTAGGCAAGCTGGTGCTGAGTTTGGGGGAAGCCTTGCGCAGTATTCAATCAGGCATTGCTCAGAATTATGCGCTCGCCATTACGCTCGGCTTGATGATTATACTGAGTTTTATTCTGGTGAGCCTTTCATAGTTAGCACATAGCTGGCGACGCTTTTTTAACACTGCAATGGCAGACCAAATGCATAGCGCCTCTGATGGGCAGGGGAATGACGTTTCTGTCAGCACACTGACAACTGAGTTACCTGCTTCTATACTCAGCGTTTTCTCAGAAACGCGAGGCGAACTTGCACGTCGTTTGCACTATCGCTCTCCGAAACTCCTCGCCGATGAATTGCAACACGATCTCCAGAAACTTTCTGTTGCCAAAGGCACAGAAAAGCTGCAAGGCGTTTCTTCAGCACTGTCTAGTGCGCTTTCCGTATCATTTGTTGCAATTGCGCTTTTTAAGGACGATTTCTCAGTTGCTTTTGCCCACTTCTATGCAGTCGAGCCAAGTGAGGCCGCACGTGGAGGCTTTCTTTCGCATCTTTCTGCAACCGCTGCACAGCGGCGTGCATTCTACGAGAGCCTCTTGCAGCAGAAGCGATACCGTTTCCAAAACGCCTATTGCTTTGAACAATCAGATTTAGAATCCACACTGGGCATAGCACAGATACCCGTGCCGTTTGTGGAGTTTAGGCCGAACATTGAAACCGCTAACCTGCCCCTTTCATCACGAAAGACAAAAACCTCTTTGCTCGAGCGCGTGCGTCAGCAGCCCACTACGACACCACGCAAAACTTCTCTGCGCAAAATCCCACTCGAGATTCTCTTTATGTTCTACAACGCCACTGCGTCGCAGAGCGAAAGTGGCAAGTATGCTGTGCTACTGCCGCTGCGCCGGTCAAGTGGCGAGCTGTTTGGCGCCATCTTTATTGGGCGGAGCTTACGTAACGTTGCGCTATCGCAAGAACAAGTTCTGGAGTTGGAGCAAGTTATCGACCAATTTGTTCAGGCTGCCAGTGTCTCCTTAGAGCCACTGCTTTATCAGCCAGCTGAACCGCCTACAGCAGTGGTCTCTGAGCCTGAGGCACTGTCTCCATCTGTTGAGAACCTATCGCCTGCACCAACCGCAACAGACACCCCATTTCTTCAAGGCAATGAATCCGATAGCACCACTGCACTTGACCTCTTGATTTCGCTCTCGCGCGAGATTAGTGAGCAGAAAACGATTGACGCAAAGGTGCAGACGATGGGGCATGCACTGGTGCATCTTTTTGGATTTTCACATTGTGCTTTTGTGCTTTTTCCACAAAACGATGAGCAGCCTCAGCGCTATGCATATCACCTAACCAATGAAGCGCCGCTGCGCGTATTTCTTTCTCCACATGCGACCTTGCCACGCTATGTGTGCGATTTCGTTGCTTTTTCTCCTACGCTCAAACTCAGTGAGGCTTACTGGCTTAGTGGCACTCAAGTCTCCGCCATTCAGTCAGCGCTGGAGACTGGTATTCGCGTCTCAGAAGAGTGGCTATCGCCCGCACTATGCCAAAAACAGATGACTCGCTTTTTTGACGATTACGACATCGGACTGTTTTTCTTTCTCACCTCTGGCAGCAGTGTACTGGGATACCTGACCTTAGACTTGCCTTCTCCCACTCAGGCAGCACACAGCTTAAGTGATTCGCTGCCACAGACTTTGAAGGCGGTGGCATTGCTTAGCGAGACGCTGGCTCGTGAAATTTCTCGCCTGCTTACGCAAACAGAGCAGCAGCGCTATGAGCTGCAGACCAAGACCTTGCACGACCTGCTGGATTCGCTTTTTCTAACCAGCTTACGCATTCAATCGGCAAAAACGATTGCTGAGAAGTTTGCCATCGTTGGTGAAGCAATTGTAATGGAGCTTGGCTTTAGTTCTGCCTCAATTGTGCTGTACGACTCGACGGGACATGTTGTAGCATCTGAAATTTTCGCGCACCCTCAGACCGATGAGGAAACAGAGAAAGCTCGCTTCAGCCAGCGCTACCAGATTGGACGCCCTGTTCCGTTTCGCACGCTTGAACGCATTTTTTCACCGCACTTCTCAGCGGGATACTGCTTTGCCTTTGACCGAACTGCCCTTTACACCAACGGTGCATCTGGTGCTGCAGGTACGCGTGCTCTGCGGGCGTATTTCAAAGGCAGTGAGCAAGTCCAGCTTATGTTTCCGCTCTATTCGGAGCGTAAGTCGTTGATGGGCTTTATTCGCTTAGGGAAGTGGCTGCTACCTGCCGAAGAAGAGCTGACTGCAGAGTTTATCGAGCGCACCAAAGTTATTGCACTTTTTGCAGAGCGGCTCTCGCAAGAGTGCTCGCTTCTACAAATCGAAGCCCAGCGCGCTCAAGAACTTGCGGCTAAACAGCGCCTGAGCAATACCCTCACTCTCCTTTTTGAGGGCAGCAGTCAAATTTCGCAAGCTACCTCGCTTAGCGAAAAGCTCCAGCGACTGACGCAGACGCTCACGCAGGCTGCGGCACTGGATTTTGCAGGCGTCGTGCTATACGATGACCTTAGTGGCACTGTGCGACATGGCACTTGCTATTGCTCTCATCATCTCTCGGAAGCCTCTCGAGCACTTGCCAAAGAAAGCTTCAAGCCCGGCGCTAAGGTAAACCGTGCTGCCTACAATGCCATTTTCAGTAACGATCAATTTCGCATTCAATCGCTTAAAGTCTACTGCGTTGACCTGCGCCAAATCAATTCTCCTCATTCGTCCCTGAAAGTAAAAGGCACTTCATACCAGCAGGTTGTAGAAATCAGTGAATGCTCACCCTGCGCCGATGGGAAAACCAACCTTGCTCGTTACCTTTCTGCTATTGCGACTGGCAAAGAGGCTGATTACTTTACGCTGGTTGTGCCGCTCAACATCGGTGCACGCACTGACCTGCAAACCACCGGCTTTATCTCCTTAGGCAACTTCCTGGACTGCCAAGACATCAGTGAAGCAATGGTACGCCTCACGGCTATTGACCTTTTTATCAGTGTGGTCGAGGCCGACCTTACAAACTTTTTGCTCACGGAAACACTCACGCAAGAATCGCAGCAACTGTTCCAAAAAAGCCTTTTCATTCAGCGACTCTTGGAACTTGATGTACGACTCAACCAGCCGATTTCCCTGCACGACAAGATCAAAATGGTCTGCGAGCGCTCCGTTGAGCAGTCGAGCTTTCGCTATGTGCTTGCAGCGCTTCTTAACAAGAGTGAGCAAACGCTCACCGACTTTTACTACATGGAGCACCCTGAGCTTGTAGCTTTCTCTGATGACCAGCCCAGCAAGTCTATCGCACCGCTTATTCAAAGCTACACACAAGGCGTCGCCACCTACAACCCGCTCTTTCTTGAACTCTCGCTTAGCGAGCGTAATCGGGTAGGACAAGCTGGCAATGCTTACTGCTATGACTTGCAGTGGCTGGAAAATGAAATGCTGCGGCGCTCACATAGCACTGTCTCAGACTTACCTCCTGCCCTTTCGCCCGAAGAAGCATTTGCTGTCTTTTGCGGCAAGGTTGAGCGAGAAGATAAACTTATCAATTTCATCATCCCGCTTATTGGCTCTCAGGGCAAACTTTATGGATTTCTCTCTTTGGGCAGAATGCTAGCGCGTGTCAAAAAGTCAGTGCAAGACGTTCTGGACGATGTGCGCCTCATTGAGCTTATCGCCAGTAGCTTAGCTACGCATCTGGAAAATTTAGAGCTAAATGAGACGCTTACTGCCTCTGAAGCCAAATTCCGCAATCTGGTTGAGAATGTCGAGTATGGCTTTCTCATTTTCGACAAAGAGCAAAGGATTGAGTATGCTAATGCCTGCATTAAGCGTCTGCTCAATCGCGGTAACGATCTGCTCATTGGTTTTCGCTTGGAAGATATTGCTCACCCCGATTCACTTGAGGCTGTTCGTCGTCAAACTGCCGTGCTCTACTCAGGTAGTATCGCTTCAGAAGATTTGATTTGGCTGATGACCAGCACAGGTGACGCAATCCCGTTCAAAATCTCGTCAGAGCCGCAGTTGGTTTTGCGTGCCAGTGGTGAGGTCTCAGTGGTCGGCGCCTTTAGCGTGCTGATTGATATGCGCAAACAGCTAGAGCTTGAGCGTCAGCGAAAAGAGCTGGAGACCATTCGCAATAACTTTTTTGCAATGGTCGTGCACGATATGAAAGTGCCACTTTCTGCCATCTTCGGCTACAGCGAAATGCTGCGTCAGATGGACCTGAAAGCTATGCCTGTTGAAAACCTGCGCAACATTATTGACCAGATTCACCTCTCCTCGAGCAATATTACGCGCCTTGTTCAAGAAATCTTAGACTTCTCCAAGTATGAATCTCGAATGGTGAAACTCGACTATGTCAAAACTAACCTCGAGCTTTGCCTTGACCTTGTCTTGGAACAGAACCAATTTGACATGCGCGCAAAAGGCATTACCCTGCGTAAGGTTGTTGCACCAGAGGACTTCACTTTCTACTTTGACTTCGACAAAATTGCACGCGTCATTACTAACATTGTCAGCAACGCCATCAAGTTTTCCTACCGTGATTCACAGATAGAAGTGCGCTTGGAGAAAGTTATAGAGCACTATCACCCCTTTGCTCGCTTGATGGTTATTGATGCAGGCGAAGGTATTGCCCCAGAAGAAGTAGAATTCATCTTTGACGCCTACCGACAAGCTAACTCCAAACACGGTTCTCGCGGCACAGGACTGGGGCTTTCTATTGCCAAGCAAGTGGTTGAGCTACACGGCGGCAAAATCTGGGCAGAGTCCGAACTTGGTAAAGGCACGACGGTGGCTTTCACTTTGCCGATGCACCAAGAAGTGCCGCCTGTTAAGGCAGCCCCTTCTCCCAAAGAGTTTTTCACCATCAGGTAATTTTCACTTTACTCTTTCCGAAATACTTTTGCCTTGTAGGAAGAGTAAGAGGTAATCTTCACTGCCTGTCTTACTGTCTGTCCCCGAGAGCTTAAATCCACCAAAGGGGTGCACACCGACCAGCGCTCCAGTGCACTTGCGGTTAAGATACAAGTTGCCGACAAAAAATTCTTCGCTTGCGCGCGTCAACTTCTTCGGATTTTTGCTGTAGACGCTTCCTGTTAGACCATACTCCGTATCGTTTGCAATTTTTAAGGCTTCATCAAAATCTTTGGCTTTGATGCAAGCCAGCACTGGCCCAAAAATCTCTTCCTGTGCAATGCGGGCATGTGGCGCCACATCTGCAAATACCGTTGGCTGAATGAAATATCCTTTGCTTTTGTCGCAAGTGCCCCCTGTCAGCAAGCGCCCCTCGCTTTTGCCAATTTCAATATACTGTCGCACTTTCTCGAAGGCGCGCTCACTGGAGACAGCCGTCATTTCTGCATTACTTTCAGCATCACCGACTTTGATTGCTTCCACTCGTTTTACCAAGCGTTTGAGGAACGTGTCATAGATTTTGGCATCAATAATCGCCCGTGAGCAGGCTGAACACTTCTGACCTGAAAACCCAAAGGCAGATACTACCACCCCCTCCACCGCTGCATCAAGGTCTGCTTCTCTATCTACAATAATGGCATCTTTGCCTCCCATCTCCGCAATCACTCGCTTTATCCACTGCTGACCTTCTTGGGTTTTTGCGGCTTGCTCATTGATTCGTAGTCCGACTGCCTTTGAGCCTGTAAAGGAAATAAACCGTGTCTTAGGGTGCGTTACTAATGCTTCGCCTAACTCTGCACCCCCGTGCAGAAGATTTAACACTCCCTTCGGTAATCCCGCTTCCTGCAAAAGCTCATAGAAGCGATGTGCAATCCACGGTGCATCAGGCGATGGCTTGAGCACAACCGTATTGCCAGTAACCAGTGCCGAAACGGTCATACCGCATAGAATTGCTAGCGGGAAATTCCACGGTGGCAATACTACGCCGACTCCCAGCGGAATGTAGATGAATCGATTTTTTTCCTTACCTAACCACTTCGGCGCAGGAGTCACAGGCTGTTCTCCGCTTAGGCGCAAAGCACTGCGTACATAGAACTCTATAAAGTCAATTGCCTCGGCTGTATCTGCATCCGCTTCTACCCAATTCTTACCGACCTCAAAAACCATCGTAGCTGAGAACTCATGCTTTCGCTTGCGTAGCATTTCGGCTGCTTTGAGCAGAATCTTTACACGCTTTTTGGCAGGTGTTTGCTTCCACTCTTCGAAGGCCTCGGTTGCTGCCTCAATTGCCCGATGTGCATCTTCGATGGTGTTCTTCGGAACTGTCGCTACCACTTGACGGTAGTTACAGGGATTGACTGAAGTGATTCTCTCTTCCCGCCACACTTCGCTGCCTGCAATGAAAGAGGGGTAGTCGCCGCCTAACTGTGCCCGCACCTTTTCCAGCGCTCGCTCCATTGCGCGCCGCTCAGCTGGCTTTGAAAAATCTGTTGGCGGTTCATTAACGAAGGGAGAGAGCTTTAAAGCAGGTTTATGGTGTTTTTTCTTGTCTTTCATTGCCGCAGGTTGTTGGTTAGCATTTGTGCGGCAAACTTAGCAAAAGTTGCTCAAATTGTCCGTAGGGTTATGGCGCTTAGCGAGGACAGAAAAGAACTGACTGTCGAGAGATACACCTCTGTTCGCAATTAGGGTTTAAACTCGCCTCTGAAAATTTTGGCTGGGTCAACTTCAAAGCGCGGTTCAAGCTCGGTCTTCAAGATAGCCTCGAAAGCGTCTTTCTGGCTATTCTGGACTCTGATTATCGCAACACTTCGGCGCAAGACACGCTTGCCTTTTTGGGTTGCGGTGGTATTGAAAAAGAAGTGATACTCCACATAGCCTTTCTTCGGCTTAGCAAAGTAGTCTGTGATAGCCCCCCATTTAAGCAAGGACTTGCGATAAATGTTAATGCTTAGATAAATTCCCTCGTCAGTTACCAGCCGCTGCTCAGACGCCCATGCACCAATAAACCAAAAGATACTTGCTAAGAAATAAAATCCAAACTTCACCGCAGAATCTTCATCGCCGATTGCTAAGGCAATTAGCGCACAAACGACTTGCACAAATGCATAAATGCTTGGCATTAACGGATAGCCCCAGAGTGCACCATGACGAATGGCAAGCTTTACCTGCTTGATGCGAAATCGATTGAAGAGGGACACCAGTGCGAAAACAGGCATAATGAGTATGACCGCAAAGAAGAAGTAGCTCTCAATGGTCATCACAAGACTTTTCAAATCCATACCCTTTACTCCTGAAAGGTTTGTTCATTTTTTCGCTGCTCTGAATTTAATCCAGCATAAGAATTTTTCAAGGGCGTAAATCGTTTTTTCAGGCGCATCTCATCGCACATTTTCAGGTTGCGCCTCTCCACTCACTCTTTATCGCCTCTAAAATTTGGCAAATCCCTCGGACATTTTGAGCAGCAGCTATGGTTCACACACAGCTTGTGCACCACCCTACACATATGCAACTCTTCTACCTTAGTGAGTGTAGCAGACTTTGGTGCGGCAAACGTTTTGCGCCAGCAGAGAATGCAATAGACAGAATTCGCCGCCATAGCCTTGTTTTCGCAGGATTAGGAAAATCGCTAAATTGAGCAAATTTTTGCATAGAACTCGAAAGTTGCGCCGCTCCGTGATGCTCAGCACGAAAATCTAAGAGACCGTATATGCACTTTGAACAAAGAACCATAGACCCAAACCTTAGCACTGGGCCTTCTCACCCAAACCACACACCTTCTGATGGCTTAGCGGCTCGGACACTTCACAACTCTGCCAAGATTGACCCACAAAAGCTGGCTTTCGCATATGAATACTGCCGAACCATCTCGTGGAAACATGCCAAAACCTTTTATTTCGCCACACACTTTTTGCCAGCTCAAAAGCGCCCACCTGTCTATGCTGTTTATGCACTCTGTCGTTATGTAGATGACCTTGTTGACCGTTCAGAAGAGGGACGCAAAGCACTCACAAAGGAGAAAATTGCCGCACTGCTTAACCAGTGGCGCACTGACTTAGAGCTTTGCTACAGCGGTGTCATTCTTGACAACCCGATTATGCTGGCGTGGTATGATATGCTGCAGCGCTACGCCATTCCAAAGTCTCTGCCCTTAGAACTTATTGATGGTGTTTGTATGGATTTAGCGGTCAGCCGCTACCAAACATTCGAGGAGCTTTATGTCTATTGCTACAAGGTTGCTTCTGTAGTTGGCTTAATGACGTCGGAGATTTTCGGCTACTCAAGTAAAGAAGCACTCAGTTATGCCGTCAAGTTAGGGATTGCTATGCAGCTAACGAACATCTTGCGCGATGTTGGCGAAGATGCTCGTAAGGGGCGAATATACCTGCCTTTGGAAGACCTTGCGCGGTTCAATTACACGGAAGAAGATTTATTCCGAAGCGTGCTTGATGAACGCTTTATTGCGCTGATGAAATTTCAAATTGCGCGCGCTCGGCGCTATTACGACGATGCCGACGCAGGCATTCCTCTTCTTTCAAAGGATAGCCGCCTTGCCGTGCGCGTCAGCAGCGTCAATTACAGAAAAATCCTCGAACGCATTGAGAAAAACCGCTACGATGTCTTTTCCCGACGTGCCTTTGTTTCCCTCACTGGAAAACTCATCAGTTTACCTTACCTTTGGATCAGCACGGCGCTCTCATAGCTGAGCTGGACCGCTTTGGCGCCCAGCCCAAATGCGCCAGAAAGGAGAATAGCTATGGAGGTCATTGGTCGGTCACGCGGTCAAGTTATCTTGAACGCAAGCTTGGAACACGTTTTTCCTTTCTTTGCAAACCAGAAAAAAATCTTGTCCTTCAATCCCTTCTGCCGAGAAGTGTCTCCTACTGAGATTGACAATGTCTACCGCTGGGATTTTGAGATTATGGATCCGCAGTCCCATCCGATTCATTTGATTTTCTTCGTGGAGCAAATTGAGCAATTTGTGCCCAACCTCTCACCCGAGACACATAGTCAGATTTTTTGGAGAGAATATCCTGTCGTCGTTGAAGGCGAGATGCCTAATGACCACACTTTCATCGGTAGAGCGAATGGTGAAATGCTTCTGAAACCGCTTTCGGCTACGGAGACATTTGTCGATGTCAGTATGCAAATCCATGTGGATTTCGATGTGCCTGTGTTGCTCCGCTTTTTTCCAGAGCCAATTATCAAGGTTATGTCAGAAGCGGCAATGAGCTTTGGAATGCAGCACGTCTCACGCAAGATGCTGGAGCGCATTCGCCAAGAATTTGCTTGCACTATTCTGGACACCACAAACTTTGGCACGGCTAGCGTGCGCAACTAATTTTAGCTGTGCTTGTTGCACGCTCTTTCTCTAACCCCAGCACAGCGGCAACAGTATGGCAAGGCAGGAGACTGTGGACAAGACACTTGGAGAAGCTTATCTCACTTTGCACCATTTCTTGCATTTTTGCACAGAAGGCGCTAAATTTGCAGCCCTTTGATTATGAAGCATGCTGGTGTAGCTCAGTTGGTAGAGCAGCTGATTTGTAATCAGCTGGCCGGGGGTTCAAGTCCCTCCACCAGCTCAGCGTGAGCAGAGCTTGGCGGAAACCCAAATGCCGTCACTCCGAACAAGCTCACAGGGTTTGTGCTGCGCCAGTCACGCAGCATTCAGCGCATGGGTAGGTAGCGAAGTGGTCAAACGCGACTGACTGTAAATCAGTTGACTTCGGTCTTCGGAGGTTCGAATCCTTCCCTACCCACGCTGTTCAAATGGGTGCTGATGTAGCTCAGTTGGTAGAGCACGTCCTTGGTAAGGACGAGGTCACCGGTTCAATCCCGGTCATCAGCTCGCAGGCGATGTAAGCACGCGCCCGTTTGCACAACACAGCGCACAGGGTGCTTTTTGGCACACGCTGCTTGCATCAACCCACATACGGGTGTAGCTCAATTGGTAGAGCAGCGGTCTCCAAAACCGCAGGCTGTGGGTTCGAGTCCTACCGCCCGTGCGCTCTGAAACGATTCAAGTGAACCTGATATGTCAGAGAAAAAGCTCTCCCTGACAGCACGCATTGTAAACTACTACCAAGAGGTAGTCAGTGAAATGAAGAAAGTGACTTGGCCTAGCCAAGAAGAGGTCAAGGAATCGACACTAGTGGTGCTAACAGTGTGCGGTATTCTGGTGCTGGGTACTTTCATCGTCGATGAAACTCTGAGTTTTTTGATTAGGAAATTGGTATCGCTGCTTTAAATCACATTAGGGGGATTAATATGGCAGAGCCTGTCCAAGCCAATACGGAACAGAAGGCAGATACAGTTTCGCCCTTAGCTAGCGAGAGAAAGTGGTACACGGTTCGAACCTACTCTGGGCATGAGCGTAAGGTTAAGGAGCACATTGACCGAGAGGTTGCAAAGCAAGGCCTGCAGGACAAGCTCGCACAGGTCTATATTCCATATGAGAAGTTTGTGGAGGTCAAGGATGGCAAGAAGAAAAGCCGCACCAAAAACGCATTTCCGGGTTATGTGTTGGTTGAAGCCGTCTTAGATAAGCAGGTCAAAAACCTCATCTTGGAGACGCCCTCAGTAATTGGCTTTCTTGGGGTCAAAGATACACCAACCCCGCTGCGTCCTGAAGAAGTGAAGCGTATTTTGGAGCCACAAGAGTCTGATGAGCGGCGCATTTCAATGAAAGCTCCTTTTGAAGTTGGCAGCACAGTCAAAATTATTGATGGGCCGTTCAACTCGCTGGTGGGTGTGGTGCAGGAAATCAATGCCGAGAAAATGAAGGTCAAGGTGCTTATTAACTTTTTCGGACGCAGCACCCCGACCGAAGTTGATTTTTCGCAGGTCAAGCTGGTCACAGGAAATTAAAATCGCAATTTCACAACATAACTTCAGCAATGGCAAAAAAAGTTGTCGGATACGTCAAACTTCAAATTCCAGCAGGACAAGCTAACCCTGCCCCTCCTGTCGGCCCTGCTCTGGGTCAGAAGGGTGTGAACATTATGGAGTTCTGTAAGCAGTTTAATGCCCGAACCGCTTCTCAGCAGGGTCTGATTATCCCTGTTGTGATTACGGTTTATTCCGACAAGTCCTTTACTTTCGTTACCAAAACGCCGCCCGCATCGGTTTTGCTGCTCAAAGAGGCGAAAATTGAGAAAGGCTCTGCCGAACCGAACCGCACTAAAGTTGGCAAGGTTACGCGCGCGCAGATTCGTAAAATTGCGGAAATGAAATTGCCTGACCTCAATACCACATCTCTTGAAGCTGCAGAGCGAATGATTGAGGGCACGGCAAGGAATATGGGCATTGTGATTGAAGGATAACCTATCTCTTCTAACTGTGGGAGACGCGAAAGCGTCGCCAAAACCACTTCTTTAAGATGGCAGGAAAAAAATATCAGCAAGCGCTGGCAAAAATTGACCGTACCAAAGAGTACGATATTGCCGAGGCTGTTGCAAAAATCAAGGAAATCAGCACCACGAAGTTCGATGCTACCGTCGATATTGCAATGCGCTTAGGCGTTGACCCACGGCAAGCCGACCAAGTGGTGCGTGGCACCGTTACTTTGCCACATGGCACTGGCAAAACCGTGCGTGTCCTTGTGCTTTGCAGAGAAAACAAGCAACAAGAAGCCAAAGACGCAGGCGCAGACTATGTTGGCTTAGCCGAGTATGTGGAGAAAATTCAAGGTGGCTGGACCGATGTTGATGTCATTATTGCTACACCTGATGTGATGGCTGAAGTTGGTAAGCTTGGTAAGGTGCTTGGGCCACGTGGCCTGATGCCAAACCCGAAATCTGGCACCGTAACGATGGACGTGGGCAAAGCCGTCCGCGAAGTCAAAGCTGGTAAAATTGAGTTTCGGGTGGATAAAGCAGGCGTCGTGCATGCTGGCATTGGCAAGGTTTCGTTTGATGAAAAAAAACTGGCAGAAAATGTGCAAGCATTTATTAGTGCTATCGTGCGTGCTAGGCCAGCTGCCGCAAAGGGACAGTATATCAAGAGCATTTACCTTTCAAGCACGATGTCGCCGAGCATCAAAATCAAGCGCGAGGTGGCAGGATAACTTATAAACCTTGACGAGAAATGAAACGACCAGAAAAAGAAAAAATCGTCGAGCAAGTTGCTGAGAAAATGAAGCGGGCGCAAGCGGTGTACTTCACTGAGTTTCAGGGTATGACTGTTGAGCAAAGCCAGGCGTTGCGTAATGAGCTAAGAAAGGCAGGCATTGAGTACAAGGTGGTAAAGAATACGCTCATCAAGAAAGCAATTGAGCGTGCCAACCTGTCCGACAAGCTCTTTTCCGTTCTGAAGAACACGACTGCAATTGCCTTTGGATACGATGACCCGATTGCGCCTGCGAAAATCCTAAAGAAATTCTCAGAGGAAAATGACAAGCTGAAATTCAAAGGGGCATCGGTCGATGGGCAGGTCTTTGACCACACCCAGCTGGCTACGATTGCCTCTATGACGAACAAGGCGGAAAACATCGGCAAGGCTATAGGCATTATCAACCAGACTATTGCCAGCGTGCCTATGACTATCAATGCCGTTATGCGCAACTTGGTCAGCGTCTTAGACCAAATCGCCAAGCAAAAAGCCGCTAACGCGTAAGTTTATGACGGACTATTACGCACTCAATTCAATTAACCCTCGGCGATTGGCTTCTACTTTCGCCGAATAAAACAAGGAGAGGAACAACGCAAAATGGCATCTGTCGAAACACTGGTTGAAGAGATCAGCAAGCTCACGCTCACTGAAGCTGCGGAGCTGGTAAAAGCGTTAGAAGCGAAGTTTGGCGTAACTGCCGCCGCACCTGTGATGGTGGCTGGTGCAGCCCCTGCAGCAGGCGCAGGAGCCACTGCCGCTCCAGCTGCTCCTGCCGAAGAAAAGACCGAGTTTGACGTAATCTTGAAGAATGCAGGTGCAAACAAGATTAACGTCATCAAGGTCGTGCGTGCCGCTACAGGTCTTGGTCTGAAAGAAGCAAAAGACCTCGTCGATGGTGCGCCCAAGACGGTCAAAGAGGCAATGCCAAAGGCTGAAGCGGAAAAGCTCGCTAAGGAGCTGCGCGACGCTGGTGCGGAAGTTGAACTCAAGTAACGCTTTTTCACCAAGATTCTCTGTGCATTCGCTCCGTGCTTGCTGCTTACAGCCTGCACGGAGCTTTTTACTTGCTCACGCACGTAACACTCAATCGGTTCGTAACCCGAGTAGCGTGTCAAAGCGCACCAAGCACTCAGGCATCTCTGCATTTTTCTAACTGCGCTGAGTGCACCAAGTTTTCACTGCGCCTTCTCTTGAGGTTTAATCGTCACTTAGAGAGAATTTTTTCCACATAACCTAAGGCACTTCGAACCACGCTAAAATCGACTGACATCGCGCCCAAAAAGGCTTGTTTTCAGCCAGTCGAACAGCACTTGCATTTTGTTTTTTAGGCTTACCAGTTTGGTGAGATAAGCCGAGCGCCAAAAGAGCCAAGTGGCAAAACCTCCAGACTTAGTCTGTGGCAGGTCTGCCACAGCGCGGTTATCGCCAATGTAGGCTAACATCCCAAAGTTAATGCGTTTGAATCGCCGGAGCGGTGGTGCCGTGGTGTGCAACTTTGCCATGGCGTTAAGCAGCTTTGCAAGGTAGATACCTTCTTGCTGGGCAACTTGTGCAGTTGCTGGTTGCGGGTCATCTTCAATGGTGGCACAATCGCCCGCTGCAAAAATGTTCGTCTCTCCTTTCACGCGCAGATACCCGTCGGTTAGAATTGCTCCTGTGCGGCTATGCTCAAAGGGTAGTTGCAAGACGAATGGCGAAGGTGCATTGCCTGTCGACCACACCAACAACCCGTAACAAAGCTCTTCGCCACTTGCTAACACGACAGAGCGTGGCGTTACTTTCCGAACAAATGAATTGGTGCGCACCTCGACATTCTGGCGCGCAAATACTTTCATCGTGTAGCTGCGCAACTTCGCATCAAATGTGCTCAGGATTTGATTGCCTGCTTCTAACAAAGTAATTCTTGCATCACCGATAATGTGTGGGAACACTGCTTTCAGCTCTCTGCTCAGGAAATCTGACAGCTCGGCTGCAAACTCCACTCCAGTTGGTCCGCCGCCTACCACGACCGTATGAAGCAACCGCTTGCGCTCCGACGCAACAACAGATGGCAATGAGGCCTGTTCGAAGTTATCTAAAATTTTTTGGCGAATAGCACGTGCGTCAGAGAGTTCTCGCAAAAACAGCGCATACTCCGCTGCTCCCTCAATGCCAAATGTGTTATTCACTGCCCCTACTGCAATCACCAGCTTATCGTATTGCACATCGAATGTATCAGGCGCATTTACATACTGTGCTGTTACGGTTTGAGTTGCTTTGCTCAGTGCCACTGCACGGGCTTGTAGGTAATGAATCCCCTTGCGGATGCGGCGCACTGGCTCGATAATGCTGCGAAATTCAATTGTGCCGACTGTAGTGCTGGGCAGAAGTGGAGAAAAGAGAAAGTGATTGCGGGGGCTTAGAACCGTGACATCGTAGGCACGAAGGTCAATGTGCTTCACAAGGCTCATTGCTGCAAAGCCTGAACCGAGAATCAACAGTTTCTGCATAATGAACTTGCTCTTTAGCGAGGCATATCTCTACGAAAGAACACCGCAAGATTTTCAGCTTGGCACTTTTGCTACAGCAGTCTGAATTTCGCACCTATTCTCTGCCAGCCTGTGCACGCCTTGCCCCACCCCCAGCTTATAGGTTGCAATCTTTGGACGCGCTATTCAATTTCAGCCGCTGGTAGCTCAAATGCGAATGTGCTACCTTTGCCGATGCCATCGGAATGCGCCCACACTTTGCCGCCGTGCATTTCTACAAGCTGCTTGACAATCGCCAGTCCTAACCCTGTCGAGGATTCTCCGCCAGTTGGTTTAGCCGTTAGCCGCTGAAATCTCTTGAACAGCTTGTCTTTTTCATCTGCCGAAAAGCCAAGTCCTTCATCTTTTACCTCGAAGACTATCCACTTTTCTTTGCGATAGACTCGCACTGCGATAGACCTACCGTGTGGCGAGTATTTGATGGCATTGCTCAGGAGATTATCCATTACTTCTTTGACGCGTTCTTCATCAGCACGCACATAGCAGCCTTGCTCAATATCAGTCGTGATAGTCTGCCCTTTTTGCTCAGCACGCGCAGTTGAAATTGCAGCCATCAGCGCGGAGAGCTGTCCTAAGTCAAACAGGTGCAGATTCAGTTTGATTCGCCCACTTTCAATGCTCATGCTATTTAGCAGGTCGCTAATGATGTGGTGCATTCGGTAGGCAAGGTCTTTGATAAGTGAAAGAAACTGAGTCTGCTTGTCGCTTGCAGGCGAGGTGGGGTCAAGTAGCATATCTGCAAAGGTCATAATCGAGAAGAGTGGATTTTTGAGGTCGTGTGCGGCAATAGAGAGCAACTCCGTTTTGAGCTGATTGGCTTCTTCCAAGGCTTTGTTTGCTTTGGCAAGCTCCAGGTTGCGTAAGCGAACCAGTTCTGCTTCACGCTGCGCCTTTTCGACTTCTCGCTCAATTGCAATGCGGCGTAGTCGCTTGCTGGCTTCTTCGCCAAACACTGCTTCTTTGACTTGATGAAAGGCTTTGTAGTGTTCTAATGATTGGCGAAAATCCCCTGTTGTTTCGTAAATCTCTGAAAGCGCAAGGTGATAAGCATACTCCAAGTCTTTTGCGCCGATTTCCTGTGCAATGTTTAGGGCTTGCTGGTATCGCAACTCCGCTTTCTGAAAGTCATTCAGACCGCGATATAGCGAGCCGATGCATGCCAAACTTTCTGCTTCAATGCGACGGTCTCCTAACTCCCGTGCAAACTGTACGCTTTGCATCATATACGACAGTCCGTTCTCAGGGTCATTAGCCGCAAGGTAAGCTTTGCCTAAATTCAGCATGGCCACTGTTTCTGTGTGCCGCAGATTGGCGGTTTGTGCTACAGCCAGACTTTTCTCAAAGTATTCTAAGGCCTGATTTGGCTTCCCCATTGCCATATAGACCTCACCGATGTGATTGAGTGCACTGGCTTCAATGCTGCTGTTCTCTAAGGTGCGATTGACACTTAGGCTTTCCAGAAAGTAACCCAATGCATGATTGAAGTCACCTAACTGCTGATAGATAGATCCAATGTTCATTGTTGTCATCATCTCACCATTCTTATCGCCAATCTGCTCATAAATCTTGAGGCTCTGGTCGTAGTAATAGAGTGCTTTTTCGTAATCACTGATGTCTGTATAGACCACCCCCAGCGTGCTGAAGACCGACGCTTTGCCTTCTTTGTCCCCCAGTGCATCTAAGTGCTCGAGTGCTTCTAAGGACAGTGTGAGCGCTTCATTGTATCGTGATAGCATTGCACAGCATGCACTGCGATTGCGTAAGCTATAAGCCACTCCTTTGGCATACTTGTCTGCTTGTGCAAGCTGGTAGGCTTCCTCTGCTAAAGCTAAGGCGCGACGCGGGTCTGAGTCTTTCATTTCCCAAGAAAACGCATTTAGCACATCCACCTTTGCGGCATTGCTTGATGCAGCTTGCAATTGCCGCTCCAAACTTGCTGCGTGGGCTTGCATGTTGAGACTATTTGGGTTATAGGTTTAGCGCACTATTCACTCCATCTCGGCTATGGCTATTGCTCACTTTGCGCTGCAGTGATTTTGGTCTTCTGAGTTAGCAATATACTTCAACCGGGAGTAGATTTTGCGAGCCAAGTTTTGGCGCTGCTAAAGCCGCACTGTTGAAATTCAATCGTGCTTCTTCAGTCAGAATTACGACAAAGCTCATTCTCTTCAAAGTTGCTCTTGCTTAGCTATCCAGATAGTTGCTTCACTCTCAGAAAGCGCTGCGCATTTAACTCTATTATTTCTTTGCCACCAGCAGCGGATAGAGCGTTTTCCACACTGTTTCTGCGATAATTTGATGTCCTTCGGCAGTTGGGTGAATGCCATCGGGCAAATTTAGCTTGGGATTGCCGCCGACTCCCTCGAGTAGAAAGGGAATGAGTGCCGCATTGTTTTTCTTTGCTAGCTCAGGGAAGACGGCTTTGAAGGAACGGGTATAGTCTGCGCCCAAATTCGGTGGCGCTTGCATCCCTGCAATGACGATTTTGACGCTTGGGTACTTGGCTTTGGTGCGGTCAATAATACCCTGCAGGTTTTGTCTCATTGTTTCTACACTAATGCCACGCAGTCCATCATTGCCACCCAGTTCTAAGACCAGCACATCAATGCGCTGGCGCAGCAGCCAATCAATGCGTCGCAAGCCCCCTGCCGATGTTTCACCTGAAAGCCCTGCGTTAATGACCTTGTATTTCAGTCCCGCTGAATCAATCTTTTTTTGAATCAACGCTGGGAACGCTTGCGATGGATCTAAGCCAAATCCTGCTGAGAGGCTATTGCCAAGAAACAGTATGGTTTTAGGCTCCTCACTGGGAGAGAGCGCTCTAACGCCTATTACAAGCCAACATGCAGCTATCCAGTGCCTTAGACCTGTCATTGCACAGCCTGTGCTGTGGAAGATTGGGTGTGACTGATTTGCCGCTTGATAAACTCAATGGAGTAGGCGTTGAAGGCTTCGGGTTGGTCAATATTGCAGACATGTCCAGAATTTTCAATAATGCGCAGTTCAGCGTGTTTGTGATGCTTTACAAGGTGTTTGACGGGTGGCAGAAACATATAGTCTTCATCACCCATTAGGTATAGCGTTGGCACAGGGACTTCTTTTTCCATAAAGTATTTGAGCAGTGGGTTTGCTTCATCAGTTAGCCTGAACCATCGAATAAACTCGCGCTGACAAAGCTTTTTAGCTTCATTGATAAACATCATTCGTGAGTTTCGGTGCCGGCGGCGTGGCATAATAATCCATGCAAAGAGGCTGTACAGCCACATATAAGGCACGAAGCGCTTGACCAAGTGTCCTAAAAAAATCAAAATTTTAGAGCGGGTGTTAAAACGCGTAATTGCTCCTCCCATCACCATTGACTTAATGCGATGCGGTGCGATTTCGCCAATTGTGCGAATGATAATGGTTCCTAAGGAGATACCCACGAAGTGCGCCGACTCAATTTTCAGGTAATCCAAGACCTCGAGAATTTCCTGACTAATTTCACGGAAGGTATAGTTCTCAGCTTTGTAACGCTCGAGCATTGTTTGCGACTTGCCGTGCCCACGTAGATCCACAAGCAAGACATTGAAATTTCGCCGAAACTCACGCACTTGCTTGAACCAGATGGAGGAACTGCCGCCTGCCCCGTGAATGAACACCACCCAATCTGTATCAGGTGACAATACATACTGCTTGTAGTATAGCATATCGTCTCTCTGGTTTTTCACTGAAATATACAAACAACATGCAGAATGCCTGTTCACGGGCGCTTGACCTACAAAGTGCTCTTAGTAACCTTTGAGAGCAATTTCACTTGCTGCCATCTGAGCCGCTTCCTGTCTTGCAGCGAAGAAAGGATTGGACAGCACTGTTCAGCGGCTTAGCACAGCCTGATTTGCAGAGAAAAACTTCTCTCCCTCATGGGAGAGGGCAGTTTCGTTGCAGTTTACTTCGTAATGCCAAGCTGGCTCATAATGAAAGCATACTCGAAGGCAATTTCTTTAATTCGGTCAAATCGACCGCTTGCACCGCCGTGTCCTGCGGACATATTGGTTTTAAGTAGCAAGGGGTTCTTGTCCGTTTTCAGCGCGCGTAGTTTGGCAACATACTTTGCTGGCTCCCAATACATCACTTGGCTATCGTTCAGCGATGTGGTAACCAGAATCGCAGGATAATTTTTTGCCGCCAAGTTCGTGTAGGGGCAGTATTGCTTGATGTAGTCATACTCTGCTTTGACTTTCGGGTTCCCCCACTCTAAAAATTCTCCTACAGTCAGGGGCAGACTTTCATCCAGCATTGTGTTGATGACATCGACAAATGGCACGCCTAAATGCGCCACTTTGCAGATGTCAGGTCGCATATTTAGCACTGCGCCAATCAGCAAGCCCCCTGCACTTGCGCCTTGAATCGCTAAGCGATTTGGCGAGGTGTATTTTTCTTTGAAGAGATGCTCGGCACAAGCGATGAAGTCCGTAAAGGTGTTCATTTTCTTCATCATCTTGCCATTGTCGTGCCACTCTTCGCCCATCTCGCCACCGCCGCGAATGTGTGCAATTGCAAAGAGCATACCTCGCTCTAAGAGTGAGAGCCGTGCAATGCTGAAAGAGGCATCTATTGAGAACCCATATGAGCCATAGCCGTAAAGCAAAGCAGGTGCAGACCCATCTTTCTTAAAGCCTTTCTTATAGACCAGCGAAATAGGAATTTTCGTACCATCTGATGCTGTTGCAAAAATGCGCTCGCTCTGAAACTGTGACTTGTCATAACCACCTACCACCTCTGTTTCTTTGAGCAGCTTTTGCTCACGCGTATCCATATTGTGCTCAAACACTGATGGGGGCGTTACCAGAGATTGATAGCCGTAGCGATACAGATTTGTCTCAAACTCTGGATTGGCGTAAGGATAGGCGTCGTAAGTCGGCTCAGGGAAAGAAATCTCGTGTGAAGTGTTGGTTGCAAAGTTTATGATGCGAATGCGTATTAGCCCACCCTCACGCTCATGCACAACCAGATGATTTTTGAATACATCTACTTCCTCGAGTTTGACTGCTGGGCGATGCGCAAGTAGTTCTGTCCATTCCGTTGGCTTTTCAACGGGTGCAGTCACCAGACGAAAGTTCTTAGCCTCTTTATTGGTGCGAATGTAAAAGCGTCCATCACGGTGGTCGACAGTGTATTTGTGCTTTTCTTCGCGTGGCAGAATCACCTTGAAGTCGCCCATTGGTTTTTCGCTATCGAGATACCAGAATTCATATGTTTCAGAGCTGGCTGAACCACGCAGAATAAACTTACCGTCGCGTGTGCGAGAGATAAAAAGCCGATAGAGTTCATCTTTTTCCTCGTACAGCAGGGCATCTTGCTCTACTGGCGTGCCGAGCATGTGCCGAAAGAGCTTGTGACTGCGTTTGGTGACAGGGTCTTCTTGCGTGTAAAACAGCGTTTGATTGTCTGCTGCCCATTCTGCACCTGTTACGCGCTCAATGCGTTCTGGATAAATTTCGCCTGTTTTCAGATTTTTGATAAAAAGAAGGTATTGGCGAAAGCCTGTAAAATCCAGCGAGTAGGCTAAAAGCTCACCGTTGTCGCTGACCTCATATGTGCCTAATGCAATAAACGGCTTGTCTTTGCCTAATTCATTGAGGTCAATTAGAATCTCTTCCCTCCCTTCTTCCATTGAGCCTTGTTTGCGGCAGTAGATGCCGTATTGTTTGCCTTCTTCGTATCGCACATAATACCAGTATCCATTCTTCCGATATGGCACACTTAAATCCGTTTCTTTGATACGACCGCGAATCTCCTTGTAGAGGGTCTCTTCAAAGTCTTTAATCCCCGCTGTCATTGCGTCGGTGTAAGCATTTTCGGCTTCCAGATACTGAATGACTTCGGGGTTAGATTTCTCACGCAGCCAGTAGTAGTTATCGACGCGTGTCTCGCCGTGCAGGACATCTGTTTTAGGGATTTTCTTTGCTATTGGTGGCTTTGGCACAGACTTTTTCTGTGCTTCTGCTTCGGGCGATTCAATGAGTGATGTGAGTACGAGCATAGAAAGTAATGCAAAAAAGGTTTGTCGATGCATTGTTTTTGACAAGGTGGCAAGTTACAAAAACTACATTTCAAGGAAATTTTTGAGCAATGCTTTGCCTTCGGTTGTCATAATTGACTCGGGGTGGAACTGCACGCCGTAGAGTTTTTTTGCTTCACAGGCAATGCCCATAATCAGCCCATCTGCAGTCCAAGCTGTAACAGCTAACGATGCTGGCAAACTTTCCCGCTCTACAATGAGCGAATGATAACGCGTTGCTTGAAATGGGTTTTTGATGCCTCTAAAAATTCCCTGACCGTTATGGTAAATTTCGGAGACTTTGCCATGCTTTGGCTCTGGTGCTCGCACTACTTTTCCACCTAAAGCCTCGCCAATTGATTGATGTCCCAAACACACTCCTAAAATTGGAATTTCACCTTGCAAGGCTTGAACGAGTGGCACGGAAATGCCCGCTTCTTTCGGCGTGCATGGTCCAGGTGAAATCACAATCTTCTCAGGCTTCATCTGGCGAATATCGCTGATGCTTATTGCATCGTTACGATACACCACTACCTCAGCGCCCAGTTCGCCCAAGTATTGCACAAGGTTGTAGGTGAAGGAATCGTAGTTGTCTATGACGATAACCATTCTGGGAGATTAATTATTTCAAGTTGCAACTCGTGCCACTTCTGCAATCTGCTCGGCACGTGCATTTGGCAAGTAGACATACTTGCCACCCAGCATTTCAGCCAGCTTTTTTGCTTCGCCTCTTGAGAGAAAAGTCATTTGCGTATCGACCACGATGCTTTGAATGTTTTCAGCACGAATGAGTTTAGACAAATCCTCCAGTTCTTTTTGAATCTGCTCTTTGTTGCCTTGCGCGCTATCGAGTGCCACATTTGCACGCCCATCGGTAATCAGCACCAGCGTGGCTTGCATTTGTCCCTTGGCACGCATTTGTGAGACGGTTTGCCACACTAAGAGCAACGCTGATGCCAATGGCGTGCCGCCGCCCGTCGGCAAGACGTCCAGTTCGCGCTTCGCACGCTCGACGCTCTGTGAAGGCGGCAGCAGCACCTCCGCTTTCTTACCACGAAAGGCAATCAGCGAGACTTGATCGCGGTGCACATATGCGTTTTGCAAGAGATGTGCTACCGCTCCCTTAGCTTGCCGCATTCGGTTCAGTGCCATTGAACCTGACGCATCGACCGCAAAGACAAAGAGCGTGCCAGCTTTATCTCGAAATCGCTTGACTCGAATGTCATCTTTTTTGATGATGAAAGATTTTCTCTGGTCTTCTCGGTGGCGCACGCGTTGCCAAGGTGCCGCAGCTAACATGGTCGGAATGAGCGCCAGCTTTCCTTCACGCAAGTGCCCGCTCACTGCACGCACATATTTGCCACGACGCATATTTTCTGCCACGCTTCGCTTGCCTGACTTTCCTTTGCGCTGCTGCATTAGAGCAAAGTGTTGCAAGACATCGGGCAGCTCGGTCTCGACTGTCTCCAAAAGCATTTCTCGAATTTCTTCTGGCGATGGCATTTCGTTTGTGTCAGTTTGCTCGTTGCTCTCCGTGTTATCGTGACTTTGCGCAGGCTGCGGCGGCTCTTGCATCACTGTCTCAGGGGCTTTTTGTTCAGCTTGCTCCTCTGGCAAGCGCGTGGCGCGTGGCGCCAAAACCAACTTAGTGGCTAACTTCAAATCATCGTCATCCACTTCACGACAACCTCTTAGCGCTGCACTGGCTGCTGCTGCTTTGGTTGCAAAGACATCGACACGATTACCCTCAATACCTAACTCGACTGCAGCTTGTGCTAAGGCTTCAATTTGTTCATCATACAGCACCACGTCTTTGAGGTCGGCACGTGCAGCTAAAATCAATGCCCGCAAAGCGTTTTCTTCTTCTTCAATTTCAGCTTGCTGGTGCGCTCCTTTTACTTCGTGTGCTCGAACACGACGAATGACTTCCGCCCTTGTCTCCGCTTGGGTCTGTGCTGAAAATGGCACAATCAAGCCGATTCGGTCCAACAGCCCCATTCTCGCATTGCCATCGCTGGGGTCAAATGTGGCAATGAGCATAAACTTAGCTTCATGCACTGCAGAAAGCCCTTCTCGTTCCAGAAAGACCACTCCACGCGACATCGTTTCAATGAGATAGGCAGCCGTTGTATTGTCGAGCAAATTCAACGCATCAACATAGAGCACACCGCCGTTCGCTTTGGCAAGTAGCCCTCTTTCTATAACCCGCTTGCCTGTCGCTAGTGCGGCCTCAAGGTCTAAGCCCCCCAGCAAGCGGTCTTCAGTAACATTGACGGGTAGTTCCACAAAAGGCGTTCCCTCAGGCAAGATTCGACTAAATGCTCTTGCCAACGTTGATTTGCCTGAGCCTACTGCTGCTGGAATAGCCACGCCGCCCAATGTCGGGTCAACTGCCAGCAACAGCAAGGCTTGCTTGGCTAAATCCATTCCCACGATTTCGTTAAATGAAAGTGGTCGCATTCTTGCTCAGAGTTTTTGCTGTCCAGAGAGATAAGCAGGTTGCACAGATACATGCATAAACGCGCAGCGACTTTGCGACATGTTCCTCACATCTTTCTTCTGCCAAGAGAGCCATCAAACAAATGCACACATCTTGTTGTGCAATTTTTCTACCATTATCGCACTGTCGTGTCTTCATCTATCGGTCGGTATCCCTTTGGGATTTTGAACGCAGTGGGCGAAAAAGTTCTCTTGGTTACTCTTTTGGCGACTAGCAAAAGCACCTTGCCTTGCTCCTCAGCTCGCACTTTAAGCGGAAAGCCTGCCACCCCTGCCTTTTTCATCTCGTCAATCATTCTTGGACTTAAGCCAAGCAGCGTTACTGCACTTGCCAGTTTTGTTAGCTCATCACTGTCTAAAATTTCAGGGGTTGTCCATAACTCTATGGTGCGCAGTTTGGTTTTGAGTGTAAAGTGTTGGCAGCGATAGCCGAGTAGCGTTTCCTCGCCGTGCTTGTCTAAGGTATAGTTTTCAAACCGACCCAGCGTCTCACTTAGCCTTCTTGACTCAGCCAGTCCTACAATGTTGTAGGTCTTGCCGTAAGTGTTGAGCTTGTAAGCGGCACTGTCTTGCTTAGGAATAAGAAATTCGAAGGCTTGATTTTTGCCATCAAAGATGGCTTTGGCACCATATCGTGAGAGCATTATGACCAGATGACCATCTTTTACCTCAGGCGAGGCCACCGAAAAAAGAATCGCGCCTTCAAAAGGTTTTGGTGCAAAGGTCAGCAGTGCGAAGAAAATAATGTATATCATTTGCACACGGTTATAGCGCTAAAAGAGAAAGAGCCAAAGAAAATAATCACCGATGAGAATGGTTGCAGAGGAGACGACGAAACTGCGAATGGTTGCCATACCCACGCCCTCAGCCCCCCCATCGGTGCGAAAGCCAATGTGGCAGCCGATAGCAGAGGTCATCAAGCCGAAAATCGCTGCTTTGAGCAATGCCCCTGAGACGTCTTCGAGGTAGAAAAAATTTTTGAGCGAATCGAAAAAGCCCGATGCGGTTAGTCCCAGAAATGATGAGGAGACTACAAACGCGCCTGCAATGGCCACAAGGTTAGCAAAGATGACCAGAATTGGCATCATTAGCGTGGTTGCCAAAATTCGCGGCATCGCAAGGTACCTTACAGGGTTAATCGCCATTGTTTCCAGCGCATCAATTTGTTCTGTTACCTTCATGGTTCCTATCTCCGCTGCGATCGATGCACCGACCCGACCCGCAATAATGATACCCGTTAGCACAGGGCCCAGTTCAATAATAATCACTCGCGACGTGATACCGCCTACCAGACTCATTGGCGCAAGACCTTTCATCTGGTATGCGGCTTGCCAAGCAGCAATTGCACCGGTGAAAATAGAGACCAACACCACCAGTGGCAGCGAATCGACACCGATATGTGCCATCTGCGTAATAAGTAGCTGGCGGTCTTTCCAAAGGCGCGGTAGGGATTTGAGTACGCCGCCAAATAAAATTGCAAGCTCGCCAATCTCCGTAAAAAAGTTTACCACCATACGGACACCGCTGCTCTACGAATCTGGCTATAGACTATCGCTCTCTGCGATAACTTAGGCAGTTTGGTTTCTTTTCTTTTCAACTATTAGAGCTTGCACTGTTTTCTTAACACACCTTTGCCATACAGTGGCTCGCAGCGCGACTGATGCCACAAGCCATCACAGCGATGTTTTTTTTCATCGCTCAATGATTTTGTTAATGCTCTTATGCCTTCGGTTTCGTTTGCACAGAGGGCATAAAGACCGTTGGCTGACTGCTGCCATCTGCGTGCAAATTGCCGCTTAGCGCCATCAATTGCTGCAAGGTGCGTGTCATACCTTCTACTGAGCCATCGAGGAAGATGACATTTCCCTTACCATTTTCAGCAAAGTTTTTGATGGCTTCTGTCCACATTGAGAAGAGAATAAATGATGCATCAAGGTTTGCCGCTTCCATTTCTTTGGCGGCATTTTTCATACCGCGTGCCACTTCTTCTCGGAAGAGCGCAATGCCTTGACCGCGTAGCTGTGCGGCTTGCCGTTCCGCCTCTGCTGCAATTTTAATTGCATTGCCTTCTGCTTCGGCTTGCTTTGTTTTGGTGATAAGTAGCGCCTGACCTTCGTTCTCCGCTGCAGCCTTAAGATTTTTAGATGCTACCACTTGCGACATTGAGCGCATAATTGCCTCATCGAAGGTGATGTCATTGATTTGCAAGTCAATCAAGTGGTAGCCCCACGATTCCAGTGTTTGGTCGACCTGTTCTTTGACATATTGCACAATTTCAGAACGCAAGCCCAAAATTTCTGCCTGTCGTTTTTTTGCCACAAAGCCTCGCACTGTGCCTTCTACGGTGCGTACCAAAGCTTGCATAAAGTTTTGCTCATTGATAAACTTGAATGCCACGTTTTTAATTGTTTCCTCTTCTTGGTTGAGTACTGAGTAGACCAAGAGCGATTTGAAATTCACATTTGCTTGATCTTCCGTAATCGCTTGAAATTCCAGCTCTGCTGAGCGATTTTGAACGGAGATGCGCATTTCAACTTTCTCGAGAATCGGCAACTTGAAGTTCAAGCCGGGGCGCATCACGCGCTTATACTGACCAAACTGTGTTACAACCGCTACCGTGCCTTGCTTGACCGTCACAAAGCATTGTAACAGAAGCAGTGCCAGAAGAACGAGGAGAACGATACCAACTGTCATAGCTACTATTTCCTCAGTTTGGTGTTAAGAAAACATTGCAAAGTAAAGAAAAACCAGTCCAAGCCAAAAGGGCAGCATGCACCAGTAGGTCGAGCGTTATCCAGCGCTTCAGGCAGAGCGTTCTCATTAAGCCTGCAAGCAGGGCAGTGCGCCACACTATTTCCACAATGCAGAGCAGAAAAAGAGGTAAGCTCATTGCATTAAGCCGCTTAGCGCGCATGAAGTTACCAGCGGTGAGCTGCTGCCAGTCGCGTGTGATGCCACAGAAAGGACACGGCTTCCCTGTTCGCGCCTGATACCAGCAGGTCGAGAGGGCTGGGAACACTTTTGCAAGCTGAGGCGAAAGCAGCGGGAAACATAGTCCATACACGCACAGCAGCAGCAAGACCCAGTTTACCACACGAACCCCCTCGTAGAGGGTGCTGGGTGATGATAGCGTGCTTTCAGCTAATTGAGCTCGCATATTTTCTGGTCGTGCCCCTTCAGTCTGATAGCGTTGCTTGCACAGTACTGAGCAGCGTTTTCAGATTAAATGGTTTCAGTAAAAAGCTTGCCACGCCTTTTTCTAACATTTGGCTTTGCCGTGTTGGCTCAACAGTTCCAGAAGTAATCAAAATCGGCACATTAGGTGCAACACGGTGCACCAAGCAAAAGAGTTCTTCGCCGCTGATTTCTGGCAGGCTCAGGTCGAAGATGCACAAACTGACATCATAGTTTATCGATTCCAAGAGCTGCAGCGCCTCTTTGCTGCTTTGCGCTGTTAAGGTCTGATAACCTGCGGCATTCAGGGCACGACTTAACACCTCGCACAAATGTGCTTCATCATCGACTACCAAAATCTTTTTGCTACAAGATAGTGCCTGACGCGATGGTGTTTGCAGAGAAGCTGGTCGATTTGCAACCGCTGCCTCATGTGCTCGACTTGCTCCCGCCCTCTTGTCTCTGGCTTGCGGCAGCAATACTGCGAAGGCTAAATGAGACTCTGCTTCTCTTTGGATTCCAATTGCACCGTGATGCAGCGCCACAATGTGATATGCCAGCAGTAATTTGATGCTTACCTCTTCTTGTGCAGCAAACTCCAAGATTTTTAGGGGCTGGATAGGCACACTAAGCCACTCCGCAGCACTACTGATGCGCAATAGGCTATAACGCTGTCCTTCTGGCTTTGGCAATAGCTCACGCAGCAAATCCATAGATGGCTCTGCCACCTCAATCGTAATCTTACTGCAAGCAGGCAGCACACTTTTGATGAGGGCAACAAGATTGAGAATTAGCTGACATATTAGCCTTGCGTCTGCATAAACTTTTTCCGACTCGGCATCGAGCGTAAGTTTAAACGAGAGATAATTTGCCAGACTTGATGTGAGGAGCTGACGCGCTTCTTCCACTGCTGACCACAGCGATACAGACGATAGCTGCATTTGCATTGGACGCGTAAAGTCCAAAATAGACTGCGTTAGCTTGCGCCCGTGTGCAATCGCTTGCTCAAACGCTTGACACTCCGCTTCCAGTGCATCTACGCGCCTATTCACTTGCAGGGCTGAAAACGCATTTTCCAGTGTATCAAACACCATGTTGAAATTGTAAGCGACGGCGCTTGCCAGCACAGGTATGGTGTTACAGGCTTCTGCTATCTGGTTGCTGGGAGTGTTTTGCTCCCGCGCTTTCCCTACAATAGCGATAGCGCGCTGACCACCATAGTCTATGCATCTGCCTGAAAGCTCTACTTGAGCGTACCCTCCTTCCGATTGGCGCAACCGCACCACAATTGAAGCTGGTGCAGGGCTATCTACGGGTGCATAACAAGCTTGAATAAACTGCCTGACCATATCTTGCTCACACTCGTGCACAAATGCACAGAGTGGCTTGCCAATCACCTGAGACGCCTCTGCCTTGCCCAACAGGGCAGCGCCTGCTGGATTGCAAAACTGAATGTCTGCTTCGGTATGCACAAATAAAGGGAGATTCAGACCGAGGATGATTGACTTGTAGCTTGCTTCACTTTTTGAAAGTGTCTGCAGCGTTTGCTCGAGTAGCTGCGTTTTTTTCTCACTGGACTGAAGCAGTAGGTAGCCTAGCGCCCCCACTAAAATGAGGAACACAACAAGGCCTGTTAGCATCAATATCTGAAGCTCGCTATGCGTCATTGTGCTCAGTCTCTGCAGCGGCTTAAAGTTTTTACGGCGCTCTTAATTCACTTGGCGCGATAGGTAGTTTGCGAATGCGCTTACCTGTGGCGGCAAAAATTGCGTTACAGACAGCGGGAATCGCGGGTGGCAAGCCCGGTTCTCCTGTGCCAGTTGGCGCTTCAGTGCTCGGCACAAAGTGCACTTCGACCTTTGGGGCTTCATCGATACGCATTGAATCGTAATCGTTGAAATTAGCTTGCTCCACGCGCCCATTCTTAATCGTGATGGCACGCTTGAAGACGCAAGAAAGTCCATCAATCACACCGCCTTCCATTTGTGCTGCAGCCGAGAGTGGGTTCACCACTAATCCACAATCAATTGCCACGACTACACGGTGAACTTTCACGTGCCCTGTTTTCCTATCAACAGACACTTCTGCCACCTCTGCTACGGCACTTCGGAACGACTCGTGGCATGCAATCCCACGAAAGACCCCTTCAGGCAAAGGTTTTCCCCAGCCTGACTTTTCTGCTACCAGCTCTAAGGCACGTTTAAGACGGCGATTTTCAAGCAAGCTATGGCGAAACTCCAATGGGTCTTTGCCGGCCAAGTAAGCCAGTTCATCAATAAAGCATTCGGTAATAAAGGCATTTTGCGAACTTCCCACTGAGCGCCATGCTCCTGTTGGCACGCCCGGATTATGCATCACCCACTCTACATGCAAGTTTGGAATGCGATAAGGTAGATTTTGCGCCCCCTCTACTGCCGCACTTTCCACTTTATCCTTTGGGTGAGTTGCGTTGAGTGCATCGCCAACAATCTTGTGCGTCCAAGCTAAAATCTCGCCCTTGTCATCAAGTGCTGCACTGAGCACATTATAGGTTGAAGGGCGGTATAAATCATGCTGAATATCGTCTTCTCGTGACCAAATGACCTTTACTGGCGCCTTAATAGCATTTGAAATCTCGATCGCATCAGCCACATAGTCTGGGTAGAGCTTGCGTCCGAATCCGCCACCCAGAAAAGTGGTATGCACGATAATTTTCTCTTTCGGTAACCCTGTCAGTTCCGCTGCCAAACTCTGCACGCGGTCTGGCACTTGCGTGGATGCCCAAATTTCGCACCGGTGGCTTTCAACGCTGGCAACAGCAGCGGGTGGCTCCATCGGCGTATGTGCCAGATAGGGAACTTCATAGACGACATTTACCAGCCGTTTTGTGGCGCGCTCAAGAATGGCTTTTGCATCACCCACTGATTTTGCCACTGCCCCTGCCGTCTTTGCTAACTGCTCTCGCTCTTTGCGAATGGTCTCGCTGCTTTGCTTTGCAAAGCTAGACTCTTCCCACTTGATTTTGAGCTTTTCTCTTGCCTGCATCGCATTCCAATACCCATCTGCCACCACCGCCACACCGGACGAAATTTGCACAATGTGCTTTACGCCAGCCGCCTGACGCGCCAACTTGTCATCAACGCTTTTGACTTTGCTACCAAAAACAGGTGGGCGCACCACGACCGCCACCAACATATTTGGCACTTTCACATCAATGCCGAAAATGGCTTTACCCGTTATCTTTTCTTGGTGGTCTAAGCGACGAGTGGGTTTTCCAATCAGCTTAAAGTCGGTAGGAGATTTCAGCGTTGGATTCTGTGGTGGCGCAAGGGTAGCGGCTATCGGCACTAATTCACCATAGCTCATTTTTTTGCCGCTGGTGTGAAGTACGAATCCCTGCTCTGTGCGACACTCACGCTCAGGCACTTTCATTGCTTTGGCTGCAGCAGCAAGGAGCATTTCTCGTGCCGCTGCACCTGCTTTGCGAAGTGTTTCCCAATTTGTGCGCACGCTCGCACTGCCTCCTGTGCCCATTCGCCCGTATTTCTCGTGGGCATCAGCCTGCTGCACACGCACCTTTGTCCAGTCCGCATCTAACTCTTCTGCCACAATCATCGGTAGCGCCGTATGCACACCCTGCCCCATCTCCACTTTGCCAATCGTTACAGTAATCGTTCCATCTTGCTCAATTCGAAGCCACGCATTTGGCTCGAAGCTGCTCTGGTCAGATGTCTCCGCAAAAATCTGGTGTTTGTCATCTGGCAAGAGATGAAAGCCCAACACCAGACCCGCTCCAGCTGCGGACAGCACTTTTAGCACTGTGCGTCTTGAGACGCCGGTCGGGTTCAGCTCTTTGGCATTCATTTCAGTCCTCCTTTCTGGTGCAGCCGTGCGGCTCGATGAATGGCTGCGCGAATGCGTTGATATGTGCCGCAGCGGCAGAGCACGCCACTCATTGCCTCGTCAATATCTTGGTCGGTGGGAATTGGTTTTTCATTTAGCAGCCCTGCTGCGGTCATAATTTGCCCGGGCTGGCAGTATCCGCACTGTGCCACATCTTCTTCAATCCATGCCTGCTGCAATGCTGTCAGCCCTGATTCAGCCAGTCCTTCAATCGTGGTAATGCGTTTGCCTGCGACCATTTCAACAGGGCGTGAGCAGGACTTTGCTGCCTCTCCCTCAATTAGCACGGTGCATGCCCCACAGTAACCTTTGCCGCAGCCGTATTTTGTGCCTGTTAGCCCTAATACATCACGCAGCACCCAGAGCAGCGGCATATCTGGGTCCAATTTCAAAGTATAAGATTGACGATTAACTGTTAGCGTAAATGATTTCATTGTGCAGCCTGAATCAATGAGCGAGATAAAGTGTAGTAACAGGAAGATAAACAAGTTTAGGTAAGGCGCAAATCGGCTATGCGCCGCATGTTCTGTTCTTCGCTTCCTTGCTACAGTGTGCTTACACCGTTTGCGCCAAGTATGCAGGCAGCCAGACAGAGAAGGTTGTGCCTTCTTTTGGAATAGAGTTGCAGATGATTACCCCACGATGGCTTTTTACGACGCCCTGTGCCATAGACAGCCCTAAGCCTGCACGGGGCATTTCTTTTGTGCTGAAAAAGGGTTCAAAAATTTTGCTTTGATGTTCTGCTGCAATTCCAATGCCATTATCGCTGATTGCTAAGCACACAAAAGGATTATTGTCTGGCAATACGAAGCTGTGCGCTTCTTTTTCGCTTAGTCGGCTCGAGAAAGTAGAGAGTTGAATTTTACCACGAAAACCGCTTTGTTTGGTAGCTTTTTCTTCAATTGCTTCCAGAGCATTCAGAAAGAGATTTAGAATTACTTGCTTGAGCTGCACTCTATCGCCTTGCACTGCAGGCAAGTTCGCTGAGAAGGCACATTCTATCACGACTCGATCGCTCTGCACTGTTTCGCTCATCTCGTCCAAGACCTCTTTGGCTAGTGCGTTCAGGTTCACCGGCTCAATATGTAATCGCCCTTGACCTGTGTAGCCTACAAGCTGGCTTGTGAGCATCGCTGCACGCATTGCACTTTCCTCAATGCGGCGCAGCCGAGTTTGCACGTTGCTCTGCGAGGATTTTTCAATTTCCATCTGCAAGAGACTGAGGTTGCCTAAAATTGCAGCCAGAATGTTGTTATAGTTATGCGCCATTCCGCTGGCAATTTTCCTGAGCGCATCTTCCCGCTGTTCCTGTATGAGTTTCTGCAACACATATTCTGCCTCAATTTGGCGTGCCCCTTTCAGTGTTAGGTCATAGAAGACCATCACGGCGCCGACCACTTCTCCTTCTCTGCTATAAATCGGTGCGGCACTATCGACGATAGGGGTTTCAGCCCCATTGCGACTAACTAGGCGCGTTTTAGGTGGCACTTGCACCGTTCGCTTTTCTCGAAGCGCTGTAATCAGGGGCGGCTCAATACGCTGGTGCGACCGCTCCTCGACCAACTTCATCACTTCATCTACTGGGCGATAGAAGGCATCGCTTCGTTTCCAACCTGTCAGCCGCTCCGCTTCATCGTTCATAATTTGAACGCAGGCTTGCTTGTCGACAGCCACCAACCCTTCTGGAATGCTCATCAAAGTATCTTCTAACAAATCCCGTTTGCGATATACTTGCACCTCGCTCTGGAAACGCATCATTGCAATTTCCAGCGCCGCACAGAGCTCTGCATCTTTGAATGGTTTGAGGATAAACCCATATGGGGAGACCGCCTGCACGCGTCGGAGCGTGTCATCGTCCGCATGCGCAGTCAGAAACACCACAGGCGCTGTTTTTTCAGCTAAAATTTTTTCTGCGACCATCACCCCATCCATTTTACCCTTGATGGTAATGTCCATCAGCACCACATCGGGCTTGCTCTGGGCGTATTTTTCCAGTGCCGCTTCTGCGCTGGCCGCAATACCCGCTACATCGTAGCCACGCGACGCCAACAGCTCAGAGAGATGCATTGCGACAATCGCCTCATCTTCCACAATAAGCACTTTCTTCTTAGCTGGCGTTATGCTTGACGCGGACTGGGTCATTGAATTTGCGCAAAGTTTAGTGTTTCATACAGCTTGTCGGGGGTGCCGCACTACGGGCTGTCGTCCCTGAAGGAAATACGGAAAACCGCGCCATTTTCAGTGCGCGCCTCAACTGTGCCGTGCAGTTGCTCCGTCAGCATTTTAACTAGCCGCAGCCCTAAGGTTTTAGGCGACTCAATCGGGTTTGCAACTGGAAAGCCTATGCCATTATCACGCACCTCCAAACACACCTCTTTCTCTGCATTTTTGGCAGCGAAGATAGTAATCTTTTTCTCTCCGCCACTGGGCGCTACGCCATCTGGAAACGCATACTTGAGACTATTGGTCACCAACTCGCTCACAATTAGCCCTGCTGGCACGGCTGCGTGGATACTGACCGAGAGATTCTCTGAACTGGTTTTGACCTCAATAAGAGATGAAGACACTGTGTAAGAGTCTGATAGCATTCCCACTAAGCTGTGGAGATACTCTGCAAAGTTAATCTCCGCAAAGTCTTTGGTCTGGTAGAGTTGCTCGTGAATAAGTGCCATAGATTTGATGCGGTTCTGGCTCTCACGAAAAATCTCCCTTGCTCGCTCATCAGTTAATTTTAGCGATTGCAGGTATAGCAAGCTGGAGACCACCTGCAAATTGTTTTTGACGCGGTGGTGAATTTCTTTGAGCAAAATTTCCTTTTCTGCCAGTGATTTTGCTAGCGACAGTTCAGCACGTTTATGCTCTGTTACATCTTGCAAGATGATGAGCCAGCAGCTCTGCACGCCTAACTCAATTGCTTGGGCTGCTGCCAAAACGCTGCGCACTTCACCAGTTTGCGAAATTAGTTCGGTCTCCATGCCAGTCAGAGCATTTGAGTTGGTCTTGTGCGCAAGTGCTTCGCTTAGCTCTTTTTTAGACAGTTGCAAGCCGACTTGCTCAATGGTGCGTCCAATCGCATCTTCATAAGAAATTCCTGATAAGTTCTCGAAAGCAGTATTCGCATTGAGGATTTTGCCGTCTTCAGCACTGCAGAGCAGGATCGCCGCTGGGCTGAGGTGGAAAATTGTCCAGAAATAGTCTTCGCTTTGCTGCAGCGTCTGTTCCACACGCTTTCGTGCCGCAATTTCTTCCTGCAGTTTTCGGCTTAGCTCAATTAGGTCGCGTGTGCGCTCAATAACACGTGCTTCAAAGTCTTCCTTAGCGCGCTGCAGTTCTTTTTCTACCTGCACCCGCTCTGTGATGTCTCGCAAATTGACGATGATGGCGCAAATCGCATTGTCGTGCAAAAGATTATTTGCGACCAATTCGATATACCGCCACTCGCCGCTTTTGTGCTGCATTCGTAGCCGCATGGGCGGCATGTCTCCAGTCTTGTGAATGCTCTGCAGAAACTCCGCTTGCATTGCTTCCCTGTCACTGGTATGCACCAGCTCAAAAAGCGAATGCCCCAGCAATTCCTCGCTGCTGTAACCCAAAGCCCGCTCAGCCACTGATGACTCATAGAGAATGTGCGCCTGACTGTCAAGCAGCATTATCATATCGCTGGAGTGCTCAATCATTTTTCGGAAGCGTTGCTCTCGCTGCGCCAAAGCCTCAATCCAGAACTGGCGCTCCTCGTTTTCTTTGGCAAGCGCCACAAACAATTCGTTTTGCTCTGCCAATTCTCGTCTTAGCCCCTCAGCCCGCTCGATTTCATTGCTAAGCACCAGCTCCATTTCTGAGCATCTTGTTTCCAGTTTCTTGCACTTCTGCTCCAGCACATCTAAGGCGTCGTTCAACTTCTTGATGTTTTGATGTTCTTGTACATACCGCTGCTCCAAATCCAGCCACCTGAAGGCTTGATAGAGTGCTGCATCTAAGCGTTTTTCTGTCAAATTCTCTATCAGTGCATATCCTAATGCACCTTGCCGTAGATATTCAATTGCTTGGGTTTCCGTGTTTTCACTAGCAAGTAAAAAGAGTGGCAAGTCTGAAACCATTACGCTGGAAAAGGGGGTTAGCTCATTTAATGCTACAATTAGCAGATCAGGTGTGGCCGGTGCATTAGACATTCCTCGCAATAGCGGCAGGAGTACCATGTCACGACGCTTCTGCAACATTTTTTCAATTCGCAGACGCAGCGACAACGGCTCTATGAGCAACGCCACCTTACGCTTTGCCACAACTTCGCTTGACTGAGTCGCCTGCAGCCCGCTACATAGCGAACGCATAAATTCTGCTACTTTCTGCGCCTCACCTTTTTCAAAGAAAGCGGTTGCTCCCGCATCTAAACACAACTGTGCTGCCTGCCCTCGTCTCTCGCCGACTATCACAAATGGTATATCTTCTGCGACCTGATGAACCAGTTGCAAAGCTGATACACCGTCCAACTCAGGGAAAAGACACCAGTTCAGCACTACATCGGGTCGTTCTTCTTGCAAGGCACGCAGCAGAGCTTCACGCGTGCGCACTTCCCTTGCACGAACTGGCAACCCTGCTGCTTGCCAGACTTGTGCAAGACTATGCGTCTCTTCTGCTGAGGTATTGACGACCAGTATGCGTAGCTCTCGCCCATTCATTTCGCCCTCCACCAGCGAAGATAAGACTTACTCCGCAAAAAGACGGTTGCCTGCAGCCTTTCTTTTCAAGACCAAGTCCGTTCCTTTCTAGCTTTCAGTCTCTTTATCCAACACTTGCTGCTATCACCTGTGAAACCCTCAGGCTCAGCGCCCCAATGTCGCAGAGGAGTGTCGTAGCACCGTATCAAGGAATTTCAATGACGGGTGAGAGTGCGCTTTCGTTACCGAATCGGTCAATTGTCGTGAGGAAGAACTTTTGTCCAGATGATACTGAGAAAGTCGTCGTAGTGCGCGAAAGGTGCTGCTGCAGCAGCGTCAAGCGTGTGCCTTGCAGGGCATAGAGGTTATACCAACGTGCCTCAGGCTGATGATGCCAAGTGAGCGTGATGGTGCTGCCTTGCCATTTCACTTCAATACCCTGTGGCGAACTTGGCTTCACTGCGCATTTCCATTGCATAGCTGGCAGACGCGCAAATTCTTCAAAGGCCGCAATCCCTGCCGTTGCGCTGTATGGGTAGAAAATAATGCCATCTGCACCTGCACGACGCGCCAGCAAAAGTTGTCTGTGCCACTCTTTTTTCACTGCCGGCTTATAGACACCAATGCCAATGTAGAGATGACGAAAGTGCTTGTTGCTGCACCAGTCTTCGACCAGCGCAGCAAAATCAGGGTTGAACTGACGCAGGCGTGCCTCCTCTTCAGTAGTGCGACCAATGTGAAAGTAGAGCTGCGGTGCAAGATAGTCGCACACTTTTCGGCGTGTCCACTCCCGCGCATCTTGATACAGCGCATAGCCTTCTAACACAGGCTCACTATCTAAGCGGCGATAGACGCCCACTGGCGTTACACCAAACTTGAGGTAGGGCTTCAGCCGCATCAGGCTATCATAGACCATTTCCACAAACCGTGTAATCACCTCACGCCGCCAGTCAGCTCGTGATAAGCCACGTGGGTTATAGCGCGCAAATTCTGCGCTATCTGGAAAGTCTACGGTTGGGTATCGCAAATAGTCATCAAGTTGAATGCCGTCAATGTCATAGCGGCGTGCAAAGTCCAAGATCAGCTGAAGCAAATGCGCCTGCACTTCTGGCTTTGCTGGATTTAGAAAGGCTGTAGGTTCATCAGGATTTGCATGCGCACGTGCATCAATCCACTCAGGGTAACGCTCCCACAGCGACGGCACGCCCACTGATTTTTTCGTCGTGTTTTTGCCACGCAAAATCATCGTATTAAACCACGCATGGAACTCCAGTCCATACTTGCGGGCAAGGTCTATAGCGTATTGCACAATGTCGTAAGCAGGTGCCTTTCCATAGACACCTGTGAAGTATTCGTGGTAAGGCTCCAGCGGGGTCTCAAACGCCACATCTGCGCGAATGCGCACTTGAAAGAAGACTGCATTAAATCTCCGAGCTTTGAGGTCTTGAAACATTGAATCAAGTTGCCTTTGCTGCTCTTCGGGGCGGGTGCTTTTTGGAAAGTCAATGCCAAATGCGGTCGCAATCCAGACGCCACGCAGTTCCGCTGGAGGCATCTCAACGTTTGGGGCAATATCTTGCGCCGCAAGCTGACGCACCAGCACTGTGCATAGCCCGACCCACGCCAATCCTCGCTGCAGAAGGTTACGGCATTTCATCGCATTGCAGCTTGCCATTGTGCGTCCAATGAAGTTTGCGCGTCAGCCGATGATTTCTTCGTCGCTCATACTCGCCTTCCCCACTGCGATAGAGCTCAAGCTGCTCAACGGTTAGCGTATCGGCTTGCCACTCACGCAAGGTGTAGAGTGAGGCACGCTCGCGAATTATCCACTCAAATATGGCTCTGGCTTGCGCAAAGAGTGTGTCAGCATACCACAGCACTTTGCCACGTGCCCCATCTTTTGAAACCAGCACCTCAAAGGCCGCCGCACCCAGCGCATTCGGTCGGCTGAACCGTCCTCTTCCTCCGACCCAACCTTTTTCAATGCCTGAGTAGAGCACTGTCTTTTCAGCCTTTTGCACTTGCCAGATACCTGTGGTGCGAATCAAGGTGGATAGCTGAAACAAGTACGCCGCAATGGCGTTAATACGGGCTGTTTCAGGGTGAGAGTTTGGAAGCGCCGCAACTGTTACTAAATTTGGGTGCTGAGCCGCTCTGAGCAAGCGCTCCGAAATCTCATCTTGCACGCACATTAGCATCACAATGAGGGCTAGCATCTCTATACTTTGGATTAGAATTTCTTGACCGAATTCTTTTGACAATGAAACGGCCTGCCCTCTTTGGTCTGATGTGGCTGCTCGTGTGCTGGCGCGCCGCAGTTGCGCAGCCAATCCTCACGCTGGATATGACCCTGCCTGACGGACGCTCTGTCATAGACAAAGTGCCTTTAGAGGTCATTCAGAACACGGAAATGGTTGCTGTAGCCGACTTGTGCTACGCACTTCGCTACCCCTTTTCAGAGACTGCTTTTACACTTACCGTTGCCACGCCAAGAGGCGATTCTTGTCTGCTGCGGCAAAGCAACCATTTTATGTTAGTCTGGCGGAATCCAGATACCAAAGAAGCCATGCAGTTACCCGCTGCACCGCTGTTGCAGGCTGGCAAACACTTTTTGCCTCCCAAGCACATTGGTAAGTGGCTCACACTGTGGCTTGGCGCTGCCGCCAGTTATGACCCAACTGCAAAGAAACTTACGCTTGTCTTCCGACCTACGCAAGCCGACAGCGCCGCAAAGCCGATTGCAACTGCTGCTGCCACAAACACCGATACGGCTGCACTACCTAAGCCAGAACTGGATGAACGCTTCACAATTCCTAGCCTTAGTGTTGATGAAAAAGCGAATGGTGTGGTTGTGCGCATTTTCTCCACGCAACCTCATGTGCAGTATGAGTTCATTCCACCTGATGCAAATGGCATTGCTTATCTTACATTTGTGAAAGCCACAGGAAACATTGCTGCGCTTACACAAAAGTTTGCCAAGACCAGCTTCCTTAAATCTATCCAAGCTATCCGCCTTCGGTCAGGTGCACTGCAGCTTACTTTCGAGTTTAACACTGCGCGCTACAAAATCAAGTCCAGCGAGTTCGCCAGAGAGCGTGGCTCGAATCACTTTCTTCTGCTTGTGCTACGCGATGTGAATGTCGAGGAAATTTTAGAGCATGAAAAAGTCGAGCGCATTCGTGGTGAGCTTGAGCAGGAGCGCGAAAAGTGGAAACTGGATGTGATTTGTCTTGATGCAGGGCACGGCGGCAAAGATCCCGGCGCAATCGGTCCCAGTGGCACATTTGAGAAAACGGTCGCACTCGGTATTGTGCTCAAGCTGGGCAAGCTCATTGAGAAAAATATGCCCGATGTCAAGGTCATCTACACGCGCAAAAGCGATGTTTTTGTCGAGCTTGACGAGCGTGGCCGAATTGCTAACAAAAATGGCGCTAAGCTTTTCATCAGTGTGCACTGCAATGCTAGCTTGAACAAAAAGGCAGAAGGCACAGAAGTCTACCTACTTGGATTACACAAGACTGAAGCTGCCCTAAAAGTTGCCCAGCGCGAAAACTCCGTGATTGCCGAAGAAGCTGATTTCCAGAACCGCTACAAAGACTATACCGAAGAAAATCTGATTATGGTCACAATGGCGCAAAGCGCCTTTATGCAGCAGTCAGAAAAACTGGCAGAATTGGTTAGCAAAAGCATTGCTCAGCGTAGTGGGCTTCAAAATAATGGGGTCAAACAGGCAGGGTTCATGGTACTTTGGACACCCTCTATGCCCAGCATTTTGGTCGAGACAGGGTACATTACAAACGCTGAGAACGAAAAATTTCTTGCCTCTGAAGCTGGTCAACAGAAGATTGCCGAAGCGATTTACGAAGCAATTCTGAAATTCCAGTATTCCTACCATGCTGAGCGCTAAGACCTCAAGTATTCATGCAATGCACGTCCTACCCAGCGGCAGCAATTCCCTCTTTTTTGCATCAAAGAAATGCAATTTTGTTTTTCTTTTTTGCTTCGTAGCGCTCAAATGCCAGTGTGATAAGCCTATCAATAAGCTCCGGGTAGGGCACACCTGAGGCTTCAAACAACTTCGGATACATACTGATAGAGGTAAAGCCCGGAATAGAATTGATTTCATTGATGTACAGGCGGTTGGTCTTGCGCTCTAAGAAAAAATCTACGCGCGCCATTCCTTCGCAGCCTGTTGCACGAAATGCTGTTGCAGCCGCCGCACGCGCCTTTTCAGCCACACGCTTAGGCAACTCGGCTGGGATAATGAGCTGAGACCCTGACTTCACATACTTTGCCTCGTAATCATAAAACTCATTGACAGGCACAATTTCCCCTACTACTGACACCTCCAGCGAGCGATTGCCCAACACACTCACTTCTAACTCTCTTGCATCGATACCCTGCTCGACCAAAATTTTTTCATCGTATTCTCCTGCAAGCTGCAGTGCTTTTTGTAGCTGTGCTCGATTCTTCACCTTTGAAATACCAACTGAAGAGCCTGAGCGAGCTGGTTTGACGAACATCGGGTAACCAATTTTCTGCTCCGACTCTGCCACCACCTCTTTAAGCCGAGCTTCAAGGTCTTCTCGCCAATAAACCAAGTATTTTGCGACATTCAGTCCTGCTGCTTTGAAGCAAATCTTGGAGAACGCTTTATCCATTGTCAAGGCACTTGCTAGCACACCGCAGCCTACGAAGGGAATCTGGTGCATCTCAAAAAGTCCCTGAATTGTGCCATCTTCGCCAAATGAGCCGTGCAGCACTGGGAACGCTACATCGAACTGACTGAAATCAAACTTGAAGCCACTTTTGTCAGCTGCTGCCTCAACTTCTGCCTCGACTTTGTGCAAAGCAGTCAAATCTTTTATGAGTTGCTCGTAGTCTGTTTCCAACACTTTTTGTGAGAGGCTTCTGCCAACCCATTTACCGCTTTTGGTAATGTAGATAGGAGTGAGACGATACTTTTTCGGGTCAATTGCTTTGGCAACTGAACGCGCCGAGATAATGGAAATTTCGTGTTCGGCAGAGCGTCCGCCGAAAATCAGTGCAAGGCGTATTGACATTCCTACAATTCGCTTTCCTGCTTGACTTTCAGGACTGCATTGGCTTTGAAGATGCGGTAATGCTTTAAGTTCTGGTCGCTCTCAAAACCAATGCCGCTTAGTGTCTCTGTTGGTCGCTGAATCGTGACGAACTTATCGGAGCGGATTTTTTGGTCTTTGCTTGTCCACTTTGCGTATTCGGTTCGGACGGTGGTGCAGTCTCGCGTGCGCATTACAACTTGGTCGAAGACCTCAATATCGTTGTTTGGATAGATGATGCCGCGCTTGGCATTCAGCTGGGAAGAATGCTGCCCTTGTGCATCATAGAAGTGCACGACGATGTTGCCGTCCAGTCGTTTTTCTGTGTTCGTATTGCCTTCTCTGGCATACTGCGCTACATGCGGTGCATAAATAGTGGCTTTCATTCTACCTGAATCGGTGAAGACGACTGTGGCTTCCCAAGTCTCTTGCACTGGAAAGTCTTTGGTGATAATCAGCAGGCTCTGACGGGGCGGCATGGTTCGGCTGCTGCACGAAACCAGCACAGCGGTCAGCATCACTGAAAGCCACCTACCAAGCAGTCGCTGCATAGACTTCGGCAGTATTTCTGAACATCTGGACAAGCAAAAAAATTGGCGCAGAACTTTCTGCGCCGTCTGGATTTTTACCAAGCTCAGCTACTTGATTGCATCTATGACTTTGTAGGTCAAGTTTACGCTCTTGTCGCCGTAAAGCACGGGATTTGCAATTCCACCTTTGCTGATGACCAGTGTGTAGCCTTGCTGCTGAGCCACTTTTTCAATCGTTTTGGCAATTTTCTCTTCTACTGGTTTTAGTAGCTCGGCTTGCTTTTGCTGCAACGCTGCACTTTTGGCTTGTTCCAACTGGCGATACTGTGCCAGTTGCGCTTGCAGCTCTTCTTCCTTTTTCTTCTGCTCTTCGGCGCGCATCATTGTTTTCTTGCGCTCATATTCATCGAAGGCGTCCTTGAGGTCTTTCTGCTTCTTTTCCAGTTCCTTCATTGCCTGCTGTTGCTCCTTTTCGAGCTTTTCCTTGATAGATTTTGCTTCTGGCAGCTCGGCAATCACCTTTTCGACCTCCACAAAGCCCACTCTTTCACTGGCTGGTGGCAATGCAGCTACGCCTAGCATAAAGCCCAGTGCAATACCGAACCCTAACACTGCGCCCTTTGCAGCGGGAATGTGTTGCAAGCATTCTTTGATAGATGACATTTTTCCGTTTGCTCCTCCGTTTTGGTTTAGATTCAGCGATTAGACGATGAGCCGCCTGAATTGCGGCGAAAAAGACCGGAGAGTTTCTCCAAAACTTTTTTCGTTAGGTTATGCTCTTCACTGGCATAGAGCAGTAGCGTATCAGACGCACGGTCAAAGACAAAGTCATATCCTTCTGCTACGGCTACTTCCTTTAGCGCCGCAAAAATTCGGTCCTGAATTGGACGCATCAATTCTGACTGCTTGCGGAAGTATTCCCCATTTACGCCAAATTTTTGATTTTGATACTCTGTAATCTCTCTTTCAGCAGCAATTAGCTCACTTTGCTTCTGCTTTTTGATTTCTTCGGTATAGAGAATTTCTCGGGTGCGATATTCCTGAAACATTCTCTCCAGATTTTCTCGCTTTTTTTTGATATCTGCCTGCCACTCGTTGGAGAGCGCTTCCAGCTTCCGTTTTGCGTCTTGCGCTTCGGGTAAGGCGTCAATAATCACTTGCGAATCAATGAAGCCAATTTTCTGCGACTGCTGTGCCGCCACTGGACTTATCATCACCCCAAGCCACAAGACCGCACATATCCACGCCCACCTCATCGTTCATTTATCTCCGCTAAAAATTTTGAGCCGTGAAGGTAGCAAAAAATTTTGCTTTCTTCAAGTCAAAATAAACAAAATGTGAGCGATTTGGCTGCTTGATATATGCAACTTTTGTCCTTACAGCACATACACTATATTTGTCTGCCTATGATTTCAAAGGCAGATGTAGCTATACATCTTCACCAACCAAATGGAGGTAACTAGTTATGAGACCCTTTCTATCTCTCTTTCTCGCTGTTTCCCTTGTAACTGCTGCAATTGGCTGTGGCGGCGGTGGCGCAGCTAAGCAAGCCGAAGATGAATTCACGGAAGTCAAGCAGATGGCGCCTGAGCTTTACGAGTTAGCGGAGCGCATCAATAAGAAGGGTGGCATTGCTGAGGTTTCTTACTCAGAATCTCCGCGTCAGGACTTTGCTGAGCAGAAAGCCGTGATGGAATGCCAGCGCAAAATTTCTGAGCGCTATGAAGCAAAGGTTCAGACCCTCACCAAGAAGTTCGCCGAAGAAATTAGTGGTAACACTTCTGCGGGCGGTCCTGAAATCAACGAAGCCTTCACGAATGTGATGAAAGTATCCAGCAAGAATGTTTTGCAAGGCGCTACAAAGCTTGCTCCGCCAAAAGTCTACAAGAAGAAAGACGGCAACTACCGCGTCTATGTCGTCTATGGTATGGATCCTGATATGCTCAATCAGTCTATCATTGACCAAACCAAGACCAATCCGAAGCTCTACGAACGCTTCCGCGCTTCTCAGGCATACAAGGAACTTGAGAAAGAAATGGCTGAATACGAAAAGTAAGCCAAGTCTGTCACCGCCGTCTCGGAGGGCAGAATCTCTGCCCTCCCTTTTCTAATTTTTAACACTCTATCACTGCTGCAATGTCACAGCCTTTTGTCTGGCTCCTTTCTTTGCTTGCCTTTGCTTTCCCTGCAGTCAGTCGTGCGCAAGTGTATCCAGAGTGGTTTCTCTATCCATCACGCTATCCTAACACTGTGATTGGCTTTACATACAACCGCACCCCAGCGGAAATTGATGCAGCCAGAATGTATTGCGTCTATCGTGAATGCATTGCCAGCGGCACTTACATTGTCTATACCAATGAGCAAAACGACCAGTTTTTAATCCATAGCGACTACTACTATTACTTTCCAGATAGCCTTTTGCAAGTGGTTCAAGACCGCCTCTATCAAATTGACTGCTTCATTACCAGTGTGGCGCGGCGTGATATGGCTTGTCTTTTTTCTCTGGATTCCACCCTTAGTGTGCCACGTAAGTTTCTTGACATCAAAACTTTGCCAGAACCTGATTGGATACAAAAACGCTTCTGGATACAGGATGGCTACCTTTATGGCGTTGGATTTTACCCATCTCGCGGTGCAAAGAATGATGCGTGGAAGACTGCCGAGGAGCAGGCAATGTTTGCTCTCCTTACCAATACTGCTGTAAAACTATACTCCATTCGAATTGATATCCGCAGCACAGTGCCCAGTGAGCGCCTGTATGAGACCGCCACTGCTCTCAAGCTCAAGTTTCAGCTCCGTAACATTGAGGTTGTGGAGCGCTGGAATTCACTCAAGGATGAAATGTTCTATGTGCTGGTGCGCATCAAACAATCTGACCTGCGCTCACCTTTTCTTGTGTCCCGTACTCCTGTTCGTAGAGATTCGCTTCGCGCAAAACTTACGCCTACTCACCAAGCACCATCTCGCAAGAATCCGACTCGTTTTCCCTCTAAGCCCTAAGCCATCTGAAAGTTGCCCCTACCATTTTCACCCTACCTTTTTCGTATCTTTCATTTGCCTAGCCCGTTGCGCAGCCAGCGTTTTACATTCGTGGGAACTTTACTATGAGTAACACATCTTCGTTCGTCATTCTCTTTTTCACCGTTTTTCTTGACCTTATTGGCTTTGGCATTGTTCTCCCACTTCTGCCGAACTATGCGCGTGAGTTAGGCGCTTCGCCTTTGCTGATTGGCATAGTTGCTGGTAGCTACTCTTTGATGCAATTCTTTTCTGCGCCTCTATGGGGCACGATTAGCGACAGAATCGGTCGCCGCCCTGTGATTCTAATCAGCGTGGCGACTTCGACTGTCTCTTACCTTATTTTCTCGCAATCGCACACAGTCTGGCTTTTGCTCCTCTCACGCATATTAGCAGGCATTGGCTCAGCAAACGTAGGGGTTACACAGGCTTACATTGCCGATATCACCACTCTCGAGAATCGCTCCAAGTCACTGGGCATTTTAGGCGCTGCATTTGGACTTGGCTTCGTGTTAGGGCCGCCGATTGGCGGTATAGTTAAATCTGCATATGGTATCGAAGCAGTTGGCTACATTGCTGCACTTCTTACAGGCCTGGACTTGCTTCTAGCGTATTTCTTGCTACCAGAGTCGCTCAAAGAAAAAAAGTCTGGCTCAATGCGCCTTACTTTTCTGCAGATAGATAAGATGGCCAGCGCTTTCCAACACCCTGCACTCAGTCGTCTCCTTATTATTGGTTTTTGCTTCGTATTTGCTTTCGTCAATATGCAAATTTCTGTGCCACTGCTTTGGAGAGAGCATTACGCACTCACAGACAAGGCAATTGGCTACCTTTTTGCGCTTGTTGGCATTATTTCTGTGATTGTGCAGGGTGGGCTAATTGGTCGGCTCTCACGCCACTTTGGAGAACGCAAAGTTCTAACGGCAGGGCTTGCCACAATGTGCGTCGGTATCACCCTCATTCCATTTGTGCCTGAAGGCTGGCTTTTCCCAGCTGGTCTTTTCGTACTTACACTGCTTGCTATTGGGAATGGGTTAGTTACGCCGGTCAACACTTCGCTTATCTCGCTCTATGCGAAGCCAGAGGAGCAAGGGGAGCTTCTGGGCGTTGCGCAGTCAATTGGTTCACTCGGACGCATCTTAGGACCGCTTTCTGGAAGCCTTTTTTATGGTTTAGACCCTCATGCGCCGTATTTAGTTGGTGGCTCATTTTTGCTTGTCGGGCTTTTCCTTTCCCTCGCTCTGTTCTCACTTGAACTTGCGCCGCCCTTGCAAGCGGCGCGTGTGTCTGCTGAAGCTCAAGCCAGATAAGTTCTATCTGCACGACTTAGTTCGTAGCGGAACGCAGGCGTTGGGATTTTAATTGTCATCACAGGGATAGGACTACGCTCTGAGACGCTTTCTGCAATGCTGGGATTGATTAGCTCACTGATTCGCGTGCGCTCATGCGTGGGTAATGCAATCAGGTCCGCTTCAATATCCTCGGCAAAGTTCAAGACTCCAATTTCTTCGCTCTCGTCGTTGTAGATGTTGATAGTGTAGTTCTTAGGCTTCACTTGCTCTACGAAGTCGCGTAGGAGCTTATTTGCAAATCGCGTGCTTTCAAATCGGGCTTGGGTATTGATGCGGACAAGATGAATCTTCGCTCCGAACAGCTCAGCAAAGTGCTGCACCGCCCCGAAGGCCTCTACAGCTTCTTGATAAAAATTTGAGGCAAACACAATGTTGCGAAAGTTCATCGCTTGATGCTCATGCTTAATACTGAGCACAGGGCAAGGCGCATGGTGAATGACGCGCTCTGTTACTGAGCCAATAAAAATTTTGCGTAACCCCGTGATGCCATGCGACCCCATCACAATGAGGTCAATTGATTTGTCGCTAGCGTATTGACAAATCATCTGATATGCTGAGCCTTGCTCGACTGCAATTTGGACGGGCAATTCTGCTAGCGGTGGCTCTTGCGAGAGCGCTTTGAGTTTCTGATATGTTTCACCTACCACACGCTGGCGCTCTTCCATATTCCACATCTCGTGCGCCGCACTGAACGCATACTGCGGCATATCGACCACATGTATTAGGTGCAGCGCCGCTTTAAGCTTCTTTGCAAGTGAAACCGCCGCCTCCATCGCCCAATCAGAGTGCTTGGAAAAATCGGTTGGAACGAGGATGGTTTTCATAGCAACCCCCTGAGAGAAGTGATGTTGAAAAAACTGCTTGCCTTTCGGCAGTTGTGAATTTTGAAAAAAGTTTTAGAAAAGCGAAACCGTAAGTTTTCCAGTGCAAGTTTAACTGTTCCTCTCCCACTTCAATAGGAGAGAGACATGCATTAAATGACTTTTCTCTCTTTTGCGGGGAACGAAGCGGCGCAGACGCTAAAATTCGCAGGGTGCTCAGCTCATCTTTCAATCGGTTTTCTCTTCTTCCAGCACTCTACTTGCCTTGACACTTTCAGGCACCATTGTGCTTGCTGCAATTAGCTCCTGTGCAGACCTTAGTGCCGCATCAGTTACCTCTGAGCCAGATAACAAGCGTGCGACTTCATACTGGTGTGCCTCACTGCTTAGGCGTTCTACTCGCGAGACCGTGCGACCGCCTACCAATTCTTTGCGCACTTGAAAATGCATATCAGCCAGCGCTGCAATCTGCGGCAGATGCGTGATGGCGATAATTTGATGGTAGCGTGACAGGTCTTTCATACTTAGACCTACGGTCTGCGCTATTTTGCCGCTAATGCCAGTGTCAATTTCATCAAACACCAAAATGGGCAGTCGGTCTGACTTTGCCAGCACACTTTTGAGTGCCAACATAACACGCGATACCTCGCCGCCAGACGCTACTTTCACCAGCGGCTTTACATCTTCACCAAGGTTGGTAGAAAGCTTGAATTCTATGCGGTCTATGCCTGTAGCAAATGCGGCGTAGCGTTTGTCTCCGTATCGCAAGTCCCCATCTTGACGCTCCTCACGGCTGAGCTCAACCTCGAACTTGGCATGGGGAATACCGAGTTTGCGCAGCTCTTCAATAATAGCTCGGCTCAGTCGCTTAGCGGTCTCTTGTCGTTTCTGTGAGAGTCTCAGGGCAACTTCCAGTAGAGAGGCATGGCGCTGCTCCAGCTCTTTTTCACGCTTTGCAATTTCTTCTGAAAAATTTGTTGCAACACTTAACTCTGCTCCAATTCTCTGCCGATAGGCAATCACTTCTCGCAGCGATTTGCCTGCGCCATACTTTTTCTTCAATGCTTGCAGGGCTGATAGCCGCTCTCGCACCTCTTCCAGACGCTCCGCATTAAACTCTAAGCGGGAGTTGTAGCTTTGCACAAACTTATTGATTTCATCAACCAAAACCTGTGCTGAGCGCGCATCGGCTGCGACATCTGAAAAGCTTTTATCAATGCGTGACAAGTCTTGCAACAGGTTGCGCACTTGCACCAGACGATTGTGCACTGAGTCATCTGAGCTGTAGAGAATCTCATGGATGTGGCTGGTAACGGAAAACAGTTTTTCGGAGTTCTCCAGCACATTCATTTCAGTTATCAGCTCCTCTTCTTCGTTTTCCTCAGGCGAGACGGCATCAATTTCTCGGATTTGAAACTCCCAGAGCGATTTTTTCTCAAACAAATCTTTTTCTTGCTGGCGCAGTGCAGCTAAGTTCTTTTGGCTTTCCCGATATGCTGCCAGCTCAGCTTGATACTCTTCTACCAAGCCCCCTAAACCGCCGTATTCATCTAAAAGGCGCTGATGCGTCTCCACGCGCAAGAGCGATTGATGTTCGTGTTGCCCATGCAGGTCAATAGAGAGTTCCCCTACAGCTTTAAGTAAAGCCAGCGTGGCAGGTGAGTCATTGATAAAGCAGCGTGATTGACCTTTGGCAGAAATCTCACGCCGCAAAATCATTTCATCACGATACTCGTGGTGGTGTTCCAGTAGAAGATGTTTGACACGCTCATTGTTTGAGGCATCAATCACCGCTTCAATGATTGCTTTGTCAGCCTCTTTGCGCACCACATCATAGCTTGCACGGTCGCCTAAGACTAAGCTGAGCGCACCAATCAAGATTGATTTACCCGCTCCTGTCTCACCTGTAATGATATTCAGCCCGCTGCCAAATTCAATCGTTAGCTCATCAATCAGCGCAAAATTTTTGATGTAAAGCGTTTTCAGCATAGCCTAAACCTATGCGGGGGATTTTGTTTGTCGTTGTCTCTGGCTCAAATATAAAGCATTCATAGCGGATAACTCTGAGGCGAATCTGCAGCCACAAAGTGCATCTCTTTTTTGCCCTTGTCGGAATCAGGGCAGCGATGTAGTTGCACACACATTGCTCGGCAACTTATCCGCTCATATCTCATTCCATAGCGTGCCAAGCCACGATTCAGCCACTGCTCTTTGTAGTGCTGTTGGATTTGCTCTTTTTACAATGTCGTAGGTGTAAGCTTCCGCCAGCTTTACGCTTTTCTCCATCAGTTTGCCGTCTCGGAAAAAGGCAATTTTTACCGTTGTATCGGCCTTGAGCTTTGCTAGCGCTGCCGTGAGCGTTTTCCCCATCAATGATTCGTTATTGATAGCCACTAGCATATCGCCTTTGTCGAAGCCAGCCAGTGCAGCAGGCGACTCAGGCACAACGCTTTCAATTACTTGAAAATCTCTCTCTGTTTTTACTGACGCACCAAAGTAAGGCTGTGGTGCTGGCAGCTTTCGTACTTCAAGCCCTGCTACTGCTAGTGCTTGCTCGAAGGGCAATTCATCGGTGCCATAGACATATTTTTCAAAAAATTCGGCAAAGGACGACTGTCCAACCCGCTCAACCAGCGACTCGAAATCTTTTGCAGAGAAACCGCGCTGCTTCTGAGCAAATTCTGTGTTCAGTAGCCGCATCACATCGTCCAGCGAGGCTTTGTTTGCGGTGCGCTTTCGAATTTCCATATCCAAAATTAGCCCGACTAGCTCTCCTTTGCTATAAAAATTCACGGTGCTATTGGCTCGCCCTGTTCCATATCCCGACAGCCATGCATCAAACGAAGAGAGCGCTAAGGGCTGCACCTTGCGTCCGTACTGGTTCTGCATACTTGTAATGTTTGCTGCCAAGTCACTCAGGTAGCGCTTTGCTGACCAGAGCTTGCTGCGTGCTAAGGTTAGGTCGCCATAGTAACTTGTGAAGCCTTCGGAAACATAGAGCATCGGGGTATAAACTTCTCGTGTGTAGTCGTAAGGCACGAATTCTTTTGGAATGATGCGCTTAATGTTCCAGACGTGATAAAACTCGTGTGAGGTGATGGACAAGAAGCGGTCATAGAATTCAGCCGTATTGACTGCATCAATTGGACCAAGCACGATAGAGGTTGAGTTCTTGTGCTCAACGCCGTGTCCAAATGGATATGGCATAATGTGGTAGAGAAACCAGTATTCCTTTAGCGGCACGTCTTTCATCATCTCAAACTGCGTCTCTACGATTTTTGCAAGGTCTTTTGAAATCTGTGCCGGATTGAAGCGGCTACCGCTGAGCGCATCACCGTTGTGGAAACAGATGTGAAGCGTTACGCCCTTGACCTTTGTAGAGAAAGTTACAAGTGTAGGACTGGCAATCGTTGGCGAATCAATTAAGTCATCATAGGTTTCCGCCGTAAAGAGTCGTGGGTTATCGGTGCGTTGCAGCTGGGTGGCTACAGACCAGCCTTCTGGGTAGTCAATGTAAAGGCTAACGGGTTTGAAGCGCGTCTCAGGTGTGTACATAAAAAGATTTGAGCCATTGAAATACATCTCCTCTCGTCCCACATATGAGTTTCCCGCATCGAGCTGTGCGCCAGCGTAGTATTTGTAGGATACGGTTACCTCACTGTGATTGTCGGTACGCACACGCCAAGTTTGCTTATCAATTTTGGTGGAAAAGAGCGGCACTTTGCCCGCTCGAGCGCTAAACTCCTGCACATTAGCCGCGTAGTTTTGAATCTGGTAGCGCCCTGGTCGCCACGCTGGCAAAATGAAATCCAGCTCTGGCTTTTGCTCTGTGTTCTGCACCGTAATGGAAATTTGGTAAAGGTGCAGGTTTGGTGCGAGTGACTCAATTCTGTATGCCGCTGCATATTTGGGCAAATCGGACTGCTTTGCTGCTTTTGTAGGGCGCAGCGATGCAGATTTTACCGCAGTTCTACTCGCTAAGATAGGCATATCGTTCCACGAGCTTGTTGAAAGTGTGATGATTGTAATGGCAAAAAATGCCTTAGCGTGCATTGCAAGTTTAGTTTTGTTGATAGAGAACGCAACAAAATCCCTATCCTCATTGCGAACAAAGTAGCGCAGAAGATAGTGATTCTTTTCCAAAGTCTCTACAGCCTGCGTATATTGCACCAGTCTATTCGCAGGCATGCGACAATTTCCAACATTACATTAGAAAGGCAAGTAGTAGTATGCCGATAAAGTCGAAAGTCTTCTTCGGTGTCGACCTTGCAGGTCGCATTGATGAACCCACCGGCATTGCTGCCATCTCTGACAAGCGAGAACTTATCTTGGTCAATACGGTCAAGCCTGATATTGCCATCAACAACTACATTGAGTATCACCGCCCCGTGCTGGTCGGTATTGATGCGCCACTTTCTCTTCCCAGTGGCAAATACGGCACATATGCCAGCCGTAAGTGCGACCGTGACCTTACAACTTTGGGGATTCCCACATTTGCCACATCAATGCTTGCTCAACTCACGTTTCGGGCAATTTCGCTGCGCAAGCATTTAGAACCTAGATACGACGCTATTGAAGTCTATCCGCAGGCAACGAAGGCACGCTTAGGCATTGCACCCAGTGGCAAAAAAAATGGGGCGGAGTCACGTGAGTATTTGCAGACAAAACTTTCGCGCTATGTCAAAAATATGCCACGTGCCTCTAAAATCTTGCTTAGCGACGACGAAATTGATGCGATTATTGCTGCCTACACCGCCTATCTACACTTCCACAAGCTCACTGAACCTATCGGCGATAGCCAAGAAGGTGTCATTTACATTCCTGTCCCTGACATCAACAAACGCCTCGCTGAGCTCAATCACACCTGCTAAAACTCGTTCTTGCTAAGTCACTTCGACGGCTAAAAAAACCAACTTTACCCTGAAAACGCACTCTACTTCTTCACAAACATCTCGTCTGAAATACCTGAGTTATGCTTGATGCTGCTCACGACAAGCTGCACATCTGCCATTCCCAGAGACTGCGTAATCTTGAACGGCTGAATGACGCCATCTACGGGCTTGAAGTCTGAAAATGTAGTCGTTACTTCCAGCTCGCCTTGCGGCGTGTTTTGCTTGCGCGTCTCGGAAATCAGCATAAAGTCCTCCGCATCAAAAATGAGCGTCGATTTTCTGCCAGACGGTCGCTCCAACTCTGCTACATAGACAGGCCTGCCTTTCATCATCTTTTTCTCTTTCGCTGTAATTTTGTACTTCAATTCGGCATAGCGATAGAGTTCATTAAACTGTGCATTTTCTAATGCCGCCGACAACTCTTCGCCCGACAGCTCACGCGTGCCACCCATTCCACTTTGCACCACCTTTTTGCCATCGCAATAGACTTCCTGCGAGAACAGCGGTGTTGTGATACTTTGCATCTGCTTGTTTGGAAATTTCTGTGCTTGCTTAAAAGTGCCTTCAATGGTTTGCGGACCTGCAAAGATGTTCACTTTGCCCTCAATCAATCGGTCTTGAATCTTCCTAATTGCTGCTTCGCCACCAATTGCTTCAATGTGTTTCTTGATAAGCTCTTCGCCAGTTAGGTCGAGCGTGAGTGAAATGACAGGCCTAAGGTCTGTGTCGTAGACGCGCACTTTTGCAATTTTTTCTAACTTCGGCTTGATTTCTTTTGCGTCGCCCACGACGATGATGGCTAAATTCTCAGCTTCAATGTATTTCTTTGCAAGCTCTAACGCACGTTCAGGCGTTACGCTGCTGACTTTTTTGGCATATGTCTTGTAGTAATCGGCTGGCAACCCGTAGAACTCAATGTTTTGCAAGCGTGTGGCGTTTTGCTCAGCGCGCTCAAGGCTTAAGAGATAATTGCCTGTCAGATACTCACGCTGGAGCTTAAGCTCCTCTTCAGCAATCAGCTCCGACTTGATGCGACGCATTTCTGACAGAATTTCCACAATCGCTGAGTCAGTTACCGCATTGCGCACTTCTGCACTGGCACTTGTGTAGCCAGAAAGCAAGAGCGCGCTGCCGCCCAAGTATGCCCCATATGTCCAACCGTGTTTTTCGCGCAGATTTTGAAACAGTCGCCCTGAAAAGCCTCCGCCTAATACGGATTCCACCACACCCAGCTCTACGATGTCGGGGTTGTTGCGAGGTATGCTCCGAAATGCAACGCGAATATTAGACTGCACGGAGCCGGGCAAATCAACCAAGTGAATCATCTTGCCGCTTATTTCAGGCATCTCGGCTACCGTCTGCCTTGGCGGTGTGCCTTGCTTCCACTTGCCAAAATACTTCTGGAGCTTTTTGACAATCTCCGCAGTTTTGACATCACCCACTACGGCAATCGTCGCATTGTTTGCAAAGTAATGTGCATTGTAAAAGTTCTTTAAGTCCTCTACTTTGATTGCATTTACGCTCTCTTCAGTTTGAACCTTACCGTAGGGGTGTTCACCAAAGAGCACTTTGCGCTGCAGGTTGCTTGCCAGCGTGGCGGGGGTTTTCTTGCCAGCCGTAATGCTGGAGAGTGTTTGCTTGCGCACAATTTCCAGCTGCTCTTCTGGGAAGGTGGGATTCAGCACTGCATCAGCCAGCAATTCGAGCAGCTTGTCAGTGTATTTGGTCAAACCTGACATCGTGATGAAGGTTGCATCATCACCTGCTGTAGCATCGTAATCTGCACCGATTTTATCCGCTTCTCGAGCAAAGTCTGAGGCTTTCCGCTTTTTTGAGCCTCTGCCCAGTAGCTCAGCCGTCAAACTCGCTAAACCTGCCTTCTCACCGTCGAAGCGACTACCTGCCTTTACCAAAATTCGGACAGTAATAGTTGGCTTGCGGTCTGATTCAATGACGAAAATTTTAAGCCCATTTGGTAAAGTCGTCTCGGTGTAGTTTGGGAACGAGGCTTCTGGCGCAGGTCCTGCTTCGGGCTTTTTGGTGCGGTCAATTTTTTGTGCAAAGCCCGCTTGGCTTACTGCAAAGAGTGCTACCGCTAAGAAAATGAAAATAGACTTCTGCATTGTGCACTTTATTTTTTTGAATTTTTGGGTTCTTACTGTCCTTTTTTGCCGTCAGGCGTCGGGTAGTGAATCAGCGAGCGATTTTTTTCCGTGAGATATTTCTTTGCCACGCGCTGCACATCTTGACGTGTAACTTTGAGGTATTCCTCCAGCTCTGTGTTAATGAGATTCGTATTACCATAGAAGCGATGATAATTCGCCAAACTGCGTGCTCGGCTAAACATTGAGCCAAACGCATTTGCAAACTCTGCTTCCTTCTGGTTTTTTGCCTTTTCCAGTTCCTCGTCTGTTACACCTTTTTCAACCACTTTCTTTACTTCTTCATCAATGATTCTGTCCAGCTCCTTGATGTCTACTCCACGATTTCCAACGGCGAATACAGCGATCATACCCACATTTTCTTGCAGAAACGGGAAGAATGTAGCTTGCACGGCAACCTGTTCATCTTCGACCATTCGCTTGTAGAGCCGTGAGCTTTTGCCGTTAGCGAGAATATTTGCAAGGATTTCCAGTGCGTAGGCATCTTTGTCAGTTTGCGTCGTAGCACGCCAAGCGTGAATGGTTGCAGGCAGTGGCGTATTGTCTTTGACCACTTCGCGGTATTGTGGCTCGGTTTGCAACGCAAAGGTGATTTTGGGTCGCTCAATGTCGGCACCACGTGGGATTTCACCGAAGTAGGCTTCAACCAGTTTTTTGGTTTCCTCAATATCAAAATCCCCTGCAATCGCTAAGGTTGCATTGTTGGGCACATAATACTTTTTGTAGAATGCACGGAACTCGTCAATCGTGGCTTGGTCAATATACTGCGCTTCGCCGATAGGTGTCCAAGCATATGGCGTGCCTGCAAACACAGTTGATGCAAGGTTAAAAAAAACTGTGCCATATGGCTGATTCTCATAACGCAAACGACGCTCTTCTTTGACGACTTGTCGCTGTGTTTCTACACCGACCGAGTCAATCTTGGCGTGCAGCATTCGTTCGGATTCAATCCACAGCGCCAGTTTGAGCTGATTGGACGGCAGGTTGAAGAAGTAGTCGGTTGCATCAAAGGAGGTTGATGCATTAAGATTGCCTCCTGCACCAGAGATGAGCTTGTCAATTTGTCCCCGCTTGATGTTCTCCGTGCCTTCAAACATCAGGTGTTCAAAGAAGTGCGCAAAGCCTGTTCGGTCAGGCGATTCATTTTTGCTACCAACATGGTAGAGCACATATGTGGCAACGACAGGCAGAGAGCGGTCTTGATGCAAAATTACATGTAAGCCATTTGGCAGGTCGTATTCAATGAACTCAATTTTTTTGCGTTTTGGAGGTTGGCTTTTGCTCTGCTGTGCAAGACTGGCTTCCACGCAGAAACATAGCAGTAGTAGCAGAATAATGATGAACTGCCGCATAGTTTTAAGTTTGGTCGGTTTGACAGGACAAGCTGGCGCAAATTTATGCGCTTTCCTCATTTTTTGCGAAATTTTTTTCTTTACCTCTGCAGCGCTGGCAAGCGCAATACGGTTTAGAGGATGTCTAAAATAAAAGTCCCGACACGGTGGTCGGGACCCTCTATCAACAAAACAACAAAACAACAAAGGAGGCTCTGCTGCAAGCAAAAGGGCGCTTGACTGTAGGTGCAGAGTCTTTGATGTGGCAAAGAACAGAGTGTTACCTGAACTGGTGCAAATATACGCAACTCTTTCAGTGTTGTTTCGCTCTGAGGTGTAAAATTTTGGTGAAGTTTCACAAGGTGTGATGTACATCACGCAAGGCGTAGGTTTTGAACGTTTGAAACAAATTGAATTCACTACGCCACACGCAAGCTACCGACATAGTCAGAGAAGGTGTAATCGGCTTGCGCAAAGTGTGCCTCAAGCTGCTGTGCAAGCGCTACGCTGATATTAGGCTGCACAAAGTTCATTGTGCCGACTTGAATTGCTTTTGCGCCCACAAGGAAAAACTCCATTGCATCTTCAAAGCTGCTAATGCCGCCCATTCCCACAATCGGAATCCGCACTGCTTGGTAGACCTCCCAGACTTTTGCCAGTGCAATTGGCTTGATGGCAGGTCCAGACAGCCCTCCTGTGATGTTGTGCAGTTTCGGGCGGCGCGTCCTGTAGTCAACTGCCATTCCCACCACCGTGTTGATTAGCGACACTGAGTCTGCTCCGCCTCGTTCCGCTGCCAGTGCAATTTTGGCAATTGATGTCACGTTTGGCGTCAGTTTAATCATTAGGTGGCGCGAGGTGATGGCTCTGAGGGCCGCTGTGATTTCGTAAGTTGCACCCTCATCGACCCCGAAGATGATGCACTCCCCTTTGACATTTGGGCACGACAGGTTGATTTCATAGCCGCTGATACCTGCTTCTCTATCTAAACGGCGCACCACTTCGCAGTAGTCTTCAATTGATCGCCCTACGATATTGACCACTACGGCAAGCTGCAGCGTGCGCAGAAAAGGCAGTTTTTCTGCCACGAAACGCTCCACTCCTACATTTGCTAAGCCGATTGCGTTGAGCATTCCTGCTGGCGTTTCCACAATGCGAGGCGGCAAGTTACCCTCGCGTGGCTCCAGCGAGATGGCTTTGGTTACCAAGCCACCTAACGCATTTAGATTCACCAGCGCACTTAGCTCCTCGCCGTAGGAGGCTGTGCCAGATGCCAGCATGACGGGATTTTTCAAGTCCAGTCCCCGCCCCAGTGATACGGCACATGGGCGCACTTTCAGCGCAGCAGTCTCCGGCACTGCAGCTTTCGTTGTGAGCATCGCATTAGTCATAGATGCGCATTAAGATAGATTCCAAGCGACGGTAATCGTCACTCAAAAGGTAAGACAGCTCTTTGCCCAGCTTTACCAAGCACTGGCGACTCATCTGAGCTTGGTAATTACGGAAAAAGGCAACGATAATTTCATCGGACACAGTGCTGCGGCTCTGCAACACCAGTCGTAAAAAAGTTGGTGCTCTTTCCAGAAAACGTGCAAGGTCGTGGCTGGAAGTTGCATAGACGAAATCGTGCAAATCAGGCGGTGTCGGTGGCACGGTCTGCACCAGCTTGCCTTCTGCAGTCTCTACGCCGACTGCAATTGCCGTAAATTCAGTTTGCAACAGCTCAAACACTTGCGGCATTTCTTTGCGCAGCTCATCTCTGCTCTTGCCGTGCGGCAGAATTTTTCGGCTGGAGTCGAATGGAGCGTGTTCAATGAAAGAAACAATACCATAGACCGCAGCGCGTGCGGTTTGCACTTTCACCAGTGTTCCCAAGCACACCGGCAAGTTCCCTTGCTCCAGCAATGCGGGTGGCACGACGGCTGAAAACTCTGATGTGTGCGCACGCACAATTTCGCCAATATACGACCCCCTCATCGTTTCTTTGCTCTTTCTTTGGTTGAACTGTTGGACACGGTCGGCTCCGAGAGAAACTCCTGCAAGGCTGTTTCAAGCTGAGATAAAAACTCACGACTGTATCCAAACTGTCGATAAACCACCTTGCCATCTTTGATAAGAATGACACTTGGCAGCAAGCAGATTTGGTAATCCTGCACTGCAGCAGGTGATGCGGCTGCAAAGGTCAAGCCGTAAGCATATTCATCGGGTGACTGCCGCACAGTCTTCAATCCGTCCTCTACATCTAACGCAATCATGGACACACCACGGGCTCGATACTTTGCGTTAAGAAGCTGTAAGTCTGACAGCAAAAACTTTGAGAGTGTAGAATTGGGCGACCACACATAAAGCAGCACTAACTTGCTGGATAGGCTAGCCAGCGATACCGTTTTGCCGTCGAGCATAGAGAGCTGGAGCGCTGGTGCCGATGCTGTGCTTCCTGCTGCCAGACGCATTGTCTCTAAGGATTCCCCCTTTTTGAACTTCGGCTTTAGGGTTTCTTCAATCCACTTTTGCACATTCTGCGAGGGCTGTGCTGCAAGCGACTTTAGGGCAGATGTGAGTGCGCTTTCTTCTCTTAACGCGTAGAGTGACTGCGCCATCTCAAAATACAACTCTGCTCGGCGAGACAGGCAGCTTTTTTCTGCTTCTCGGAAGTTACTTAGCGCATTCTTTTCGTCGCCAATGCTGCGATAGGCTTTGCCGATGCAATAATACGCACAGCCCATGGCATCTTGATAAAAGAGCTGTCGCCCTGCCTCAGTTTGCACATACTCTGCTTCAGGGCGCAGAACCAGCGGCTTTTTTTGCTCGCTTTCAACAGCTTCAAGCACCTTGCCTGCAAGGTCAATCGCAAAGCCCGCATAGTCTTTTGAGCTAGCAAACCGTTCTGAGAAGTGCAAGAGTGTGCGTAGGTCATACACTTCACGGTCGTAATCCATACGCAGCACATCTTTCACATATGGGAGGGCTTTGGCAAGATTCAGGTCGGCGTAGTAGTCAAAAAGATAGCGCACAGCGTAGGTATTGATGCGACTGGTGCGAAAAGCACTTAGGCGACGGTTCAGCAAATTTTCGGCAAAGATCGCGCCACGGTCTTTGTAGTTTGAGAGCTTTTGGTTCGAAAGGTAGAATAGTAGATGCGAAAGGTTCATCTTCACGGTCAGTGGGTGCGTGGGATATTTTTCGGTCATTGCTGCCAGTGCCAGCTCACGGCGGTCGTTATCAGGGTCAGTCAGAAAGCGATTGTAAAGGTTGAGCGGGTGCAGATAGGCGTCAGGAATATCACGGGTGATGTCGTAGGCGCGCCGACGGTCATTCATTCCATAGACATACATAATTGCAATTGCCTCAAGCAAGCGGGGGTCATCACGGCGCTGGCGGCGCACTTCAGCAATTTCTCGCTCAATCGTTGCCAGTGCCTCATCGGTACGCCCTGCATACTGGAAATACAACGACCAGTATGAGATATAAGCATCATCGCTATTCGGGTAGAGCGATAGCTCTGTGCGCAGAAGTGTTAGCACCGTATCCATTGGTGCTCCTCGCTGCCGAAGCACATTTGCTAAGCGATAATGCGACCACTGCACGGGCTTGCCAGAGCGATTGTAGACCAAGTAGCTTTCAACAGCTGAAGAATCGTGATAGGGTGCACCAGTGATGTAGTAAGATAAAATTTGTGCACTCGAAGGAATCGCAATCGGAGCAAACCAGTATAGGTTACGGTAGTTTTCCATTTTCACTCGCCGAATTTGTGGCGCCTCATTTTCAAAAAACTCAGGCTGCCAGAATTTGAAGGTATAGACCACCTCAGGCGGCCTGGCGGCTGAATCAATCGGCTCAGGCGGCAAGAGCACCACATTGAATGTATCGCCGATAATGGTAGAGCTTCGCTTGAGGCGCGTTTCTGCATCAATCACAGGCGTCTCATCTGGGTCGAGTGTGAGGCAGGCTGAAAAAGCTACGCTTAGCAGGCTAAGCCAAAGAACAGGTTGGTAGCGCATTTGGTTTAGAGCCATAGCTAAGTTAGAGTTTTGCGATTCGCTTTGAGAGGCTTTTCGCCGAGTAATTTAATGTCTGCCCCTGCAAGGCACATAGATGTTCTAACAGTCGGTAAAATTCCTCTTGTTCAGCAGGGGTAATGGCTGCTTGTTCGTGTGCCTCAGTCAGAATCATCGGGTAGCCCCTGCCTTTTTGCACATCGTCCATCACCACGGCATGAATAAAGTCGGTTGCCCCTGCGTCATAACACCATTTTGGAAATTCGACACGTGCAATTTCATAGCCTGTGTGCAGATAGAAGAAATACACTCGGTCGCTTGGTTCGTAGTGCTGCAAAATTTCAGAGCGGCTTGCAAAGACGGCGGAGCGCTCTCCCCTTTGCAAATAGCCAAAGAAAAGTCTTGCATCATTGAGCCACAGCTCAAGCGATAGGTCTTCTTTTTCAAGTTCAGAGCAGAGGAGTTGCTGTAGCAAGTTCGACACTTCTCGGCTACTGGGCGCGCTAATGTAGCTGGCCACAGTTAGCTGCCCTGCTTGAAACTGCGTAAGGGTTGATGCATACCGTTCAATGAAGTGGCGCTGCAGAGCCAGCGGTTGCAAGCGTTTTAGGTGCCAGCAGAGCAAAGTGCCATCGGCAAGTGCCAGCAGCGGGCGATGTACGCGCAGACTTTGGCAAGTTTCCAGTAGCACTTGAAGCTCTGCTTCTTGGCGCATTGCCGTTACCAACTCAACCGTGAGAATCGGTTCATCTTCTTCGGACACATTTAGCTTCTCTGCCAGCATTTCACGCTCAAAGAGTTGAGCCTCGTTTCGGAGCATTGGCTTTTCATTTACGCCCAGATGCAATACAATTCGACTGAGGTTCAGCAGAAAAAAATCTGCGCTCAGATGTCGGTCAGGAAAAATCTGCGAGCCATCGCTAGCGCAGAGCGTCAGTTCCTTCGGTCGAGGTGGCGTTGCTTTCTTCAGGGCCGGTTCTTCAATTGGAATTGCCATAACCTTGTGTGCTGCCTGCTCAGGGTTGAAGCGCGCCTTCAGCGCTGACTGGCTCTGCAGTAGCTCATAGAAGCGCCTTAGGTTCTTGCTGAATTGGGGCGCGCGCTGCGCAAGCCGGCTGCTTAGGTCTTGCAGTTGTGGGTAGAGGTTGCTGACTTTTAGCACAGTGCTCTTTTTTTGAAGCTCAAAGATAGGAAAGGTGCTCTCAGGCAAAAAGTCGAGTGTTTCACGCAGTCAAATTTTTTTGTGCAAGTGTTGCAAAAATGTTTTCTTAGTATTAAGTTTGTGTTAACTGCAAATCTTCAAACACCCGACGCCCGTTGGGTGGCTATACGGTGTGGGGGACGTATAGCACGCAGAGCGCCGAAAGGCGCTCTTGCGTTTTAAATCCATACTCATCTGTTCGGTAAAGCTCTCTTTCTTTGGCAAGAACAGGCAGAGGTACAGAGGGTTACTTTTTTACCAATTCCACACGTCGATTTTTCGCCCGTCCTTCTTCAGTGGCGTTGTCGGCAATCGGTTTTGTGCGACCATACCCTACGGCGCTGAGACGCTTGGCGTCAATGCCACGACTGACCAGTGCGTTCATCACGGCTTTGGCGCGCATCTCTGAGAGGCGCTGGTTGCCCTCGGGTGTGCCTGTGTCATCTGTGTGACCCTCAATAGACAGTTTCAGCGAAGGATTTTCTCTCAGGAGCTTTACCACTTCGTCAATGATAGGCTGCGACTCGGGTTTGATGATATCTTTGCCCACATCAAAGTTAATGTAAAGCGCCACACGACCCGTTTTATTCAGCGCATCCAGTATTTCGCTGGAGGCTACTACTTCTTGCTTCATCTCTTCCAGCTCTACGACGGTCAGGAAGTATTCTAACGGCATTCCAATTAGTGCTCTGGTTTTTATGTGTGCCCACGCTTCCCTGCCACCCCTTTTAAATTTGACCGTTACGTCAAACATTTTGCCAGATGTCGCTGTGAAGTATTCACGCGTCCTGTAGGTCCAGTTTCGACCATCGCCATCAAAGACAATTTCACCCCCTGCATTTTTTGCTGCATTCAGATAGTTGCGAGCCACCTGAAGCTCTGTAACTTTTACATCTTTTTTTGCGCGGTAAGTAATCCTTGTAACTTTGCCCTCCAGTTCTTTCCAGATGAGCCATTTTGGGTCATCTGCCGCAACAGGCATCTCAGCACGGTCGAAGTCTTTCTCTTCATACTTTGTAATCACAAACCCTGAGAGGCGTGTAAATAGGGGGTGGTCTTTGGCACCTGGAATGTCTTTTTCCTCTTGTTGTGCAAAGAGCGATGGTGCTGCCAGCAAAAGCAGCACAGCAGACAGTCGAATGTTTTTCATGGCTATGCAGCTTTTTTAGGTTAGCGAATTTTTAGATAGACGTTAGAGACACTTACTCACAACTTGCTCTCTTATTTCATCAGCATCATTTTTTTGGTCTGCTGAAAGTTACAAGCGATACAGATACAGCCCTGAGGTCAGTTCACTTGCATTGAACGATACTTGATAGCGCCCCGCCTCTTGCCTTGCGTTGACCAGCGTTGCAACTCTTCTGCCTAGCATATCAAAGACTTCCAATCTCACTTCGGTGGCTACGGGTAGTTCGTAGCTAATCACTGTTGTCGGGTTAAATGGATTTGGATAGTTCTGTAAGAGTTCAAAGGTTCGGGGCACACTGGCTTCCACTTCAATCACGGGGCTATATTCAAAAGTGCCATCAAAGTCAATTTGCTTTAAGCGATACTCGACTCTGCCTGAGGCTGTGCGGTCGAGAAATGAATACGATTTGGCTTCGCTGGTTGTGCCATAGCCACGCACAAAGCCCAAGACTTGCCATGCTTCGCTGCCCACTTCTCCACGAATGCGTCGGCGCTGCACTTCAAAGCCTGCATTATTTTGCTCCGACGCCGTTGTCCAGCGCAATTCCACGCCACGTGCCAGAGCCTTTGCTTCAAACGATGTCAGCTCTACTGGAAGCGCCACAAGCGGCACAGCATTAGTTCGCACTCCTGCTTGGAAGTAGTTAATAGCAGGCCCTGCACCATTGAAGGGATAGACGTCATAGAAGTATCCCACACCGAAGGTAACGGTATTGTCCGTAAAGCTTGTGGCATTAGTATTGGAGACCACTGTCTGCCCCGAGAAGGTGCTGCCTACGGTGTATGGCGTGCCATCGGCAGGCGAAGTGCGTGGTGTGCCATCTGGGCGGCGCACGACCAAGTAGCCCGTCGGTGCAGGCGATGCCGGGGTAAAGCTCACGGTAATGTTAGGTGGTGCTGTCGGTGTGGTGCTCAGCACTGGGACACCTGATGATGCCGTCGGTTCAGGCGCGATATTGACCAGATTGTAAGAGACGGAACCACTTATGCCTGCTGCGGAAGCTGTAACGGTATAGCTCCCCCATGTGCTATTTGCCGTAGCGGTGGTGCTCACGGCTCCTCCCGAGATTGTTGCAGGATTGGGACTGAATGTGCAGCTTGCGCCGCTAGCTGGCGCAGTGAAGGTAATCACGCCACCGTTCACTGGCTCACCAAACGAGCTAGACACAGAGGCTGACAATGCGGTTGGGAAGGCTGTGCCAACCAATGTGCTTTGCGAGGTGCCTCCTGTTGCAGTTATGGTGAAACCACGCGACTCAAAGGCACCAATGTCTGGCGCACCCACTCGCGAAACACCCCGCTGGTCTGTTGCCGGCGCGCCGCTTGCACCTGCGTCAATAGCAGGACTGCCCGGCAGTAGTGCTCGTGTCTGTGTAGGACCGCCATAGTTGCCTAGTGCAGACAGCCGAGGATTAATCGGTGAGGTGGCTGTGCCAACTTGATTGCCATTGCTCCCATTGGCAATACCTGTCATACCCGTGCCATTACCGACAAGGTTATGGACACTCCCAGTAGTACTGATTGAACCTGTAATGTCGCTCCCACTATTTAGGGCAACAATTGTATTCACCATCACCATTGCTGCACCGCTGCCAATTCCTATGCCACCTGGACTGTTCTCGGTAACAGTGCATTGGCGTAGCTCTGCTGAAATCGTGCCGCTGCCTATCATATTAATTCCTGCTGGTGATGTGCCAGCTGTATTGCCGCTGAAGGTGCAGTTTGTGAGCACAACTCTGGCATTTCTCCCGCTCGCCGCCGAGACGAACATACCACCTGCTGAGAAACCTGTTGCAGCGCTATTGTTGCTGAACGTACTGCCTGTTACGCTCAGTGTGCAAGCGGCAGCACTTGCTTGGAGAGCAATCGCACCGCCATTGCGCTGCGATGAATTGTTCGCAAATGTAGAATTCGTAATGTTCACTGTGCCACCGCTCGGCAAGCCAATTGCACCGCCTGAGAGTGCAGCTTGGTTGTTTGTGAATGTGCAATTTGTAATATCCAGAATGCCAGCGGGCGTACTACTGATGGCGCCGCCCCAGCCGCTGGTAGCGTGGTTGCCTTCGAAGGTGCAGTTTACAAAGTTAAACCCTGCAGTGCTAGTGGATTGGATATCTACTGCTCCACCATTTGCCCCTCGGCAGTTTCTGAACACGCAGTTTGTGGCGCGAAATGTGCCTCCAAATTGGGTTAATAGTCTACTCGTACTCTCCGATAGAAACACTATTCCACCGCCCCCTGCATTGTTACCATCAATCGTGATACCAGCAATGTTGACGATATCACTCGTTGTGCCAGTCGCATTTAGACGACTTTCACCGACCTCTTTTGCCGCTGCATCGGGCTTCTTTGCATTTGATATCTCTCCATCGGGGAACGGTTGACCAAAATTTTCAAACTCTGCAATCTCAAAAGTCGGGATATTACGATTCATTCGCAAGGTGATGTTTCCGCTGGGTGGTTGGCAAATTGTGAGAGCACCATACGGCGTGCCCAGTAGCGTGCCTATACCTAAGGTTCCGCCCACAGTGAGGTCAATCGTGCCAGAGAGTGTCGGCTCAAAGACAATGGAGCCACCGCTTGGAATGTCACGCACTGCTCGGCGGAATTGTCCTAAGGAAGGCGACGTGGCATCGGTCAGCGTATTCACACTGTAATCAAGGTTATAGACCTGTATGTTCTTGATAATGCCGTTGAAATACCGAAGTGTGGTACCAATTGAAGAGCGTGTCAGTAATTGATTGGTACTGCTACTGACTGCACTTGTGCTGGTTGCGACCAATACGCCATTGAAGTAAAGCCGCGTTGTGCCATCACCGCGCGTAACGGTAATGTTATGAAATTCACTTAGCGGCACACTTTGTGTGGTGCTTACAGTGCTTGTGCCTACGCGTAGTTGCAGCGTGCCACTTGAAGTAACCAGAACCGCAATTTCAGAATCAAAAGCCGTGATAACCGGCATATAATCGCTCGGGTATCCTGTGATGCGAAAATTAGCCGTGATGGTGAAACGGCTGTTCCCCAACCCTGAAACGGCTGGCGATTGTAGATATTGCGTGCCTGTAAGAAGAATCCCGTTAAGAGAGTAGGTGGGCGTGCCACCAATGTGCTGTATGTTGCGAGCTGGATTAGTTGGTGCTTGCTCATCGCTTAGCGTCTGATTCAGTGTGTAGTTTGCCAGCACTGAGAACGCAGCTGATTTTTCAGGCATTGCGAATAGTGCGCACAAGGCAAGGCAGCTTGCAAAGCATACGCTACTAACTTTTGAACTCCGCATCACGATTGCCGGCAGTTGGAGAAGACGTTGTTTCATCGTTCGCTACCCACTGGTTAATTTTTTTGCGAAGATTCAACATAAGTGTAGCAAAATTTTCCTGCGAGGGGACTACGTATTTTCTACGGAGACGGGCTGTAAGTTGCGCCTTTGGCGTCAGTTTAGACCCGCTTTTTAGAGCGAGGCGAGGAAGGTTTGCAAGCTGATTTCCGCTCCCAGTCTTAGTTTTCGGCGTAAGTTTTGTCGATGCGTCTCGACGGTGCGTTCAGATGCATAGAGCAATGCTGCAATTTCTTTCGTGGATAAATCCAGCCGCAGCATTGCCGCCACTTTGATTTCTGTGGGTGTCAGGTTGGGATAGCGTTCTGCAAGCGTTTGCAGAAAGGTTTTGTGCAGTTCCGAAAACTGCGCTTCGAAAAGTCTCCAGGTTTCTTCGGAGCGTAGGCTGGCTTGAATCTCAGCTCGGATTTTCTGCACAGCGTTTTGCGTTTTTTTGCTCGCCCCCAGTTGCACGTCGCCGAGCATGTCGTAGAGACTTTTCAAAAACTCATTTTTCCTCACAAGGCTCATTGTCAGCCTCATCAGTTCTTTTTGCTTGCGCTTCATCTCGCCTTCTAATTTCTCTGCCTTGTGCTCAAAGAATTTTCGCTCGTCTCGAAGGCGCTCCACATCGAAGCGGATTTGAAGGTATTGCATTTGCTTTAGCCGCTCTGCGTCTTTAAGCGTAGCATCTATTTGAGCGAATTTGCAGTGATGCTCGTAGGCTTGCTTGTAGCGTCCTGTGTTCGCATAGAGCAATGCCAACGCGTTATGAATAGCAGCTATCTCCTCGGTGCTTCCTGCTTCCTCCGCAAGTGTCAGTGCGTCTTGCAGCATTTTTTCAGCTTTTTTGAACAGTTGCTTTTGTAGCCACACTTTGGACAGAGCCAGCTTTACTTGTGCCAGACGCGCTTTTTCACCGCCCTGCTCAAAGAGTGATAGACTTTCTTCGTAGGCGTTCTCTGCTTCTTGCCACTTTTTTTCATCAGCAAAGAGTTGACCGATGCGCATCCATACATCTGCCATGCCCCAGCGGTCTTGCAGGGCTTGACGCAGCGACAAGGCTTGGCGATACATTGCCAGCGCATCTGGAAATTTCCTCTGTTGCTGGTAAAGCTCAGCCAGTAAGGTCAGTGCAGTCGCAATGCCAAACTTTTCGCCAGATGCCTCGAAACTTTGCTTGGACTTCAATGCATAATCCATCGCTGCAGTAAGATTTCCCAATTTCATTGAAAGTGACGCCAGCGTAGTGAATACCGCTGCGGTGTGCATCGGGTTGTGATGCTTTTCTATGCAGGTGAGAGCCTTCAACGCATACTCGAGCGCAGTGCGGTAGTCCCCCAATCTCTCAAGCAGAAGCGCTGCATTTGCTAATGTTGCTCCTTCATTTGCTTCATCGCCACATCGCCTTAGAATCTCAGCGCTTTCCAAAAATTTGCTTAGCGCGTCCTTAAAGTTTCCAAATCGTTGGTCGAGTGCAGCCAAATTGTTGAGTGTTACGCCCACACCTCGCAAATCGTTTATCTGTTCATAGATTTTCTTCGCGCGCTGAAATGCTTTCTGTGCTTTCTGGTAATCTCCTGTCTTGAAGTAAGCGGCGCCTGTGAACCGGTGAGCTAAGGCAACTCCCTTTTGGTCTCCGAGCTTGCTCAGCTGCGCTATTGCTGAACTGAGATACTCTTTTCCGCGTGCGTAGTTGGACAGCAAGACCTCAGCGATGCCCTCAGCCAGCAGTGCTCTTGACTGCACTTCTGGATTGGAATGTTTGTGCACCAGCTCTTGGAGACGGCGAATTCTGGCAAGCGTCTCACGTGGCGATTGATGAAGCTCTATAAAAATTTGCTCAAGTTCCGTATCAATTTCCTGACTTGCAGTTTCTTTTACTTTTGAAACTGAGCGATTGGGATATTCAGCACGCTTTGGGGCTTTCATACCGTCTCTCCAGTTCGCCGTGTGAAGATACAAAACTGTGCGTTTGCGAAGTCTGCAGGCAGCTGCTTTGTCTGTCTGCATTATCCGCTGCCACAGTTCTTGACACGTAACAAGTCGTGCTGACTTTGGACGAAATGCCAGCACTAAGCCTACCTCACCCTTACCCCTTTTCTTCACCTTTAACCTTTTTCTAACGATTGTCTCACACTGCCTTAACACCTGTGCTCTACATTTGCGCTCACAACACTTAGATTGCTCAGATGATTATGCTTTCCAATCGCATCTTCCTTGTCATCACAAGTCTTTGTGGTGCGTTGCTTCTTGCCAGCTGCTCTGGTAGCTCTTCGCCCTCATCGTCAGAGGCGCCTACTCGTGTTGGGTCGCTGCGCTTTATCGGCGAACAGCGCATTCCGTTCAATACCAAATTTCAGGGCACGACGGTTGGGGGTCTTTCAGGCATTGATTACGACGGCAACACGTGGTATCTGATGTGCGACGATGCAGCCGACTCTAACGAAGTGCGCTTTTACACGGCTAATTTGACGATTTCGCAAAATGCCTTTTCACAAGTTCAACTGACAGGGGTTACATTCATTAAAGATCCTTCTGGCAGAGCTTTCCCGCGTCGCCCAAGTGCAGATGCTGTTGACCCTGAGGGACTTTGTTATGACCGCTCAACCAACACGCTTTACTGGTCTAGTGAAGGCTACCGTCCTGCGCCAGGCGGTGGTCCTAATCCCGTCAACGGTCGGATTATTGCACAGCCGTTTATTCACGAAATTCGCCGTGATGGCAGTCACATTCGTGCGCTCTCATTGCCTTCACGCTACTTGATGGATACGACTTCTGTGCCTGCACGTGGTCCGAGAAACAACGGTGTCTTTGAAAGCGTCGCGCTCAGTGTCGATGGTCGTAGCGTCTGGGCTGCAATGGAAGAGCCGCTCTTTCAAGATGGCGACCGTTCCACGGCGACCAATCAAGGCATTATCCGAATGATTCGTTTTGACAAAGCTACTGGACGCAGCACAGGTGAATTTGCATACAGAATGGACAGGCTTGTACCGACTCCCAATCCGCCCACTGCGTTTTTTGTGCACGGTGTCGTGGAAATCTTGCCTCTTACTGATACTACAATGCTTGTGATGGAACGCTCCTTTGCAGTGGGCGGCACGCCTGATTACAACATTCGCATTTATGAAGCCAGCTTGCAAGGCGCTCAAGATGTTTCAGCAATTGATGCAATCAATCCTGCTACTGTCTCTGTGATGCGCAAGCGCTTGGTAATTGACTTTGAGTCAATTGCCGCAAACTTGCAGAACCGCCGTATCGACAACATCGAGGGAATGTGCTTCGGGCCTAGGTTATCGAATGGGAATCGCACGCTTGTTGTCGTCTCAGACGATAATTTCAATGCTGCACAGGTTACGCAGTTCATTGCGTTTGAAGTCTTGCCTTAAAGCTTCTGTTTTTGTGCAGGTTGCCGGGTCTCTGAGGGTTTTGCTGCGTTCTTTGAGGAGCAGTGATGCGTAGCATCAGCATCATACCTTAAGGTCGGCGGCAGAGCTTTTTTAAGCAGAGGCACTTTGAAGCAAGGCGCTCAAAGCTGAGGTCTCCATTAACGTGATGCAGTGAGAGCACTTGGGAATCGCAGTGTCGTGGTGAGGGAGGGAGTCGAACCCTCGACCTCAGGGTTATGAATCCTGTGCTCTAACCAACTGAGCTACCTCACCTGAGCTATGTAACAAATATAGCAATTCCTCTAAACTCTGCAATTTGCTTTGGAAACTTCCTCGCTAAAGCAGCGCGGAACTCCACTAACTTATATCAACTCCGATTTGCTCCACCGCCAGCTATCCCCTCTCTCTTTCGTAAGGAGAGAGAGGGATCAGCGGTGATGCAACGTTGCTCTTTACTTTATTAGCACCATCTTTTTGGTTTGCTGGAAGTTAGCGGCACGAAGCGTGTAGAAATACATTCCGCTGGGCAGCCCTTCCGCAACAAAGCGGTAGATGTTCTCCCCAGCGCGAGCTTGCAACTGCTCTTGCTTGACCACCCTACCCAAGATGTCAGTCACAGTGAGTGTTGCCGTGCCTGCTTCTTTCATTGTGAAGCGAATGATGGTGGACGGATTAAATGGGTTCGGGTAATTCTGCTCAAGCGCGTAGTCATAAGCTCTGGCTTGAATTGGCTCACGCACCTCGACCGTAACAGTTTGCGGGTAGTCATGAATAGTGCCGTCAAAGTCGACGGAGCGCAAGCGATAGGTGTATGTTTTGCCTACTTCTACCGTGTTATCTAAGTAGCTGTATTGGGTCGTAGAAGTGGTCGTGCCTTTGCCTTGCAAGGCCCTTGAAAACTCATATGAAGCGATGGCTACTGCAGGGGTTGCATTTTCACCTGCTGCGGGCACAACGGAGCGCATCACGATGAAGCCTGCGTTATTCAGCTCAGAGGCAGTTTGCCAACTAAGCTGAACGCCCTGCGGGGTTGCTTGACCTGTGAATGCAGCCAGCTCTACAGGCAGTGGACTATCACCGTCAATTTCATCACCAATTGCAAATTCGGAGAGCGAGCTAAACGCGACAGTGCTTTCAAGGTTTCCTCCAACGATAGTGCCGCCAATATCTTGCCATGGATCGCCGGGATTTGCAGGCTCATCGCGCTTGAGGATATGCAGCTTGTTTAGCTGCGTGCCAAGACCTGCAATTGCCGTTAAAGGAATGCGCACGACCCCACTGCTAAAGCCAAGGGTTGAGGACTGAATCGCCCAATAGTATTTGCTGATACGCACAATGTTCGGCGGTAAGGTGCCTGGGACTGGAATATCAAAGTTATAGAAACCGACATTCACGGTTGCGGGTGTTGTTACATTTGCCGTGAAAGTCAGATTGGTGCCGCCAAAGGTTATTGTAGAAGGCGAGCCAGATGGCATAAAGAGATTAGAGTAGACGGTTGGCGCCACGCCACGTAGCGACACCTTGAAGACGGGTTTTGATGGGTCGTTGGTTGGAATCTCCAAAACCGCTTGGTCGACGCCGGGTGTGCTTGGCGTATAGCGAATGGTGAAGGTGCCAGAGCTATTCGCAGCAATTGAGCTAGGTGGTGTGCCTTGAATGGAAAAACGCGAGGCAGACGGCCCAGTAAAGGTCGGCGTGCCACAGGTGAGCGTGGCATTGCCGACATTATGCAAGACGAAAGGCAAATCGACTGTGGCGGTTGTAGCGTTTCCGAAGTTGAGAATGGAATCAGCTGGCGAATCTAAACGAGCCGCCGCGCTGGGCGTGCCACTTAAGTGCGTAAGGAAAATCTCTATGGCATTCCACACTGCATCGTTGGGTGTAGAAAATGTGTTCGGTGTGCTATTAGTCGCAATCACGCGCCACTGATGATTTGCAGGGAGTGAGACGCCATTGTAGCCTCGCATCACATGGTCAGGCAAAAATGAGCCTGAGTAAGCCGCTGAAAGCGGTGTGGGAATATTGCCAAAGTATTGGGATGCTGTGTCTGAGACAATGGCGTTATTAATCCAAACTGCATTTGCTGTGCCATACACCCACAGCTCACCATTTTCTCCAATTCCTGCAAAGGAGTAAAGTACTTTGCGGTCGTTAGTTGGGTCACTGGAAGTGATACTCTGCGCTTGCAGAATCACTCTTTGACGGACAGGACGGCGCGTGCTCATATTCAGACGCACGCGTGTGTTTACGATAGTCATCGGGCTGCTGAATGTAACGGACGATGACAGGACACTAATGCCAGTAGCGCTGGTCGGCGCCAGTGTGAAAGAGGGTATCGTCTGACTTGTCGTGTTGAATGTGCCAACGGCGTAGTAGCAAAGCGTCGTTGGGAAATTTGGGTTAGCAAAGCGTGGGAAAGTGCGCTCATTTCCAGCCGCATCGCGAGCACGAATGTAGTATTGCACTTGTGTTTCGTGCCCCACACACGGAATTTGGAACGAAAACACATTCCCGACGACTGAGAAAGCCGACACCTCCACAAAGGCACTCCAAGGATTAGCCCCTTTTTTCAAGCGATAGAAGAGTCTTGGACTATTTGGGCCAGTAGTGGGCACTGGAGCACCATTTTGGTCGACAATCTCTGCCGTGATGATGGTGGGGTAGGTGCTAGTATGAGATAGCACATTCGTGTGCACAATTGTGGGCGGCGTTACATCTACGCCTGCAGCCAAACGCACGGAGTTTAGTGCATTCACACGCCCATACCCTGTGTATGGGTTCCACTTGCCAAAAGGTTTATTGACGTTGTAAGGGATGTTATCAATCTTATCGGCGCCGCGATAGAGAAATTCAATCACTTGCAGGCGTGTCAGGCTAGTGTTGACAGAGAGAATCAGCGCAGCCACGCCTGCAGCATTTGGGCAGGAGCAGGACGTGCCGTTGAATGTGGCTGTATAGTTGCCGGGGTCATAACCGATACCAGAAGGATTACCCGTAACGTCAGTGGTCATGCAAACCGTAGGTGCCACGATATCGAGGTCGCCCCCACCCGGATACGGACGCTCGCCAAAGTTGCCGCCCCACCACCACTGGTTGCCCGTGCCAGCTGATTTCTTCACATCCTGCTGTGTAGAAGCACCAACGCAAACCACATTTGGAAGCCAAGAAGGATATGAAGGTGGGCAGCGCCCGTCATTACCAGAAGAGAAGAGAATAATGCAACCAAGACCGCCTCTGCCCGTCGTTGCTGCATCATCAATTGCGTTGGTAATCAGATTGCTTGGAGAGCCACCGCCCCAGCTATTGCTTAGCACATCCATTCCATCGTTCTTGGCGCGCGTAATCGCTGTAGCAATTTGAGCGGCAGTTGCCGCATTAGGATTAAAAATGCGGTAGGAGCGCAGCGTTGCATTGCGGGCAATCCCTGCCACACCAATTCCATTGTTTGTGACTGCCGCAGCCAAACCTGCGCATGCTGTGCCGTGTCCCTGCGAATCGTACTGACCTTTCGTGGAAAAGTAGGTATCTGTAAACGCATCATATCCAGGAAGAGGAATGTTGCCAGTTAGGTCTTCGTGCAATTCGTCGACGCCGCTGTCCAGAATCGCAATTTTGACGCCTGCACCAGTTGCAAAATTCCAAGCCTGCTCCACGCTCATATCAGCCCCTGCAATGCCGAGTGTTGTGGTGGCATCGCCAGCGACAGAGTTGCCACCTGTTGTGAGCGGAACCGTGCCTGTGTTCTTAATTGCCCACTGCTGGCTGTAGAGCGGGTCATTTGGTGCGCTGTGCAATAGGCAAAAACTGGGATAGGCAAAGTTAGGCTCTGTCCACTCAAAAAGATTGCTTTGGCGATAGATTTCTGAAAGCTGGAGTGCATTGAGCTCCACATTATCGTTGCTCTTCAAAAGATAGGTGCGAGCCAGCAGCAAGGGCTTTACAATCGTGCAGCCATTTAGAGCATTAAACTGGTTTAGTTCTGCAACGGTTACGCTTGGGCGCAACCTCACAATGAATTCATCGGTTACAATCTGTGAGACCTGCTCAGATTCTCCAAAGTAGACGGTTGAGGAGAACTTCACAGGGTCTTGTGCTTCCATCTGAGTTTGAAGGTTCTGGATTTCAGGTAGAGAGCGAGCTGTGCTAAAACTCACCAGCAGGACATTTGGAAGCACTTGCGCCACCGTATCACTGGAGCTAAGCAGCGCACGCACTTGCGTTTCTGCAAGTGCTGCATTCGCAGTAGATTTCAGAACGACTGCAATTTTGTCAGTTCTTGGCTGCAGCGTAATCCGCTGCCCTTGATAGTAGTAGTAATCTTGCGCAGACGCCATAGAAAAGAGGAAGAGAAAAATAGAGAGCAGTGCCAGTTTTTTCATAGCCATCCCTTGTTGTGTTGATAGAGAGAAGATGCAGCAGTTTTTTAAGTATAGTAACGTAATCAGAAATTAACAAAACGGCAACGTTAGCTGCAACACAGTTGCGAAACACTTACACGGTATGCGGACTGTTCAACTTGTCTCACTGGGCACGCTGGCTTACGACCAAGCCTACCAGCTCCAGAAGCAAATCTTTGAGCGCGTGCGAAAGGAAGACATACCTGATACCCTTCTCACCGTTGAGCATCCGCATGTCTATACCCTTACCAAACAGACGAAGCCCGAGCATCTTTTGTGGGATGAATCCATTCGCAAAGAAAAAGGCATTCGTGTGTTTGAAACCGATAGAGGCGGCGACATCACCTATCACGGCTTTGGGCAATTTGTCGCATACCCTATCCTCAATATGAATCACTTCTACAAAGATGTGCATCGCTATCTCCGTGATTTAGAACAGGTTGTTATCAATCTCCTCAGTGAGTTCGGCATTGAGGCTGGGCGAAAACGGCACCCTGATCCTCGCAAGAATTACACAGGCGTCTGGGTTGGCGAGGAAAAAATCTGCGCTATCGGCGTCCGATTTTCCAGCTGGACTACTATGCATGGACTTGCGCTCAATGTCAATACCAACCTTCACTACTTTGAAGGCATCGTTCCTTGCGGAATTACGGACAAAGGGGTAACTTCACTCGCAAAAATTTTACAGCGAGAGGTGCCGCTATCGTATATTGAGAGCCTATTTGTCAAGCATTTTAGCACGGTATTTGGTGTCGCAGTTCAGCCCGTCAGCCAGCAGACGTTAGCTGCAGAACTGCATCGCATAGAACCCAAGACTTTTTCAACTTCTCTTTAAGTCGCTTCGTTATGATTGAAACCAGCGCAAAAAAATCTGTCGGGAGAAGAAAAAAGAAAAGCGCCAGCAGCGAGCTTAGCAAAGAGCAACTTCTCCGATACTACAAGCTCATCTTCACGGCGCGGAGCATTGACGACAAGCTGCTTAAAATGCTTCGGCAAGGCAAAGCGTCGTTTCACATTGGCACATCGGGTCACGAAGCGGCACAAGTTGCCATCGCCGCCCATCTTAAAACTGCCTCCGATTGGTCTTACCCATACTACCGCGACCTTGCCTACTGCCTTACGATGGGTATGACGATTGAAGATGCAATGCTTGAGTTCCTCGCCAAAGAGGAATCTCCCAGCACTGCAGGCAGGCAGATGTATGGGCACTTTGGTAACGATAAGCTGCGCATTGTCTCGCAGTCGTCGCCCACTGGCACCCAATACTTGCAAGCCGTTGGCACTGCAATGGGCTGCAAGCGACAAAATCAAGCAGAAGGGAAAACTGAAATCGTCTATGTTTCCAGCGGTGAAGGCACCACTTCACAAGGTGATTTTCACGAAGCTTTGAACTGGGCTTCACGCGAAAAACTGCCCGTTCTTTTCCACATTGAGGACAATGGCTACGCTATCTCCGTCCCTATTCGGGAGCAAACAGCTGGACAATCGGTCTATAAACTCACGGCGGGCTACGAGGGCTTAATCCGATACGATGTGGATGGCACGGATTTCTTCGAGATGTATGATGTGGCTAAAGAAGCGGTTGAACGCTGCCGCAAAGGCGAAGGCGCTGTGCTGATTAACGCCAAAGTGGTGCGACTGTTGCCGCATTCTTCATCTGATGACCACACGAAATACCGCACCGAAGAAGAGCTTGCCGAAGACCGCAAGAGGGACTGCCTCATCAAGTATGAGCAGTATCTTTTGGAAGAAGGCGTGGTTACGGCGGAAGAACTGGAGACAATCCGTGCAGAAATCAGGCGACAGATTGATGAAGCCGCCACTTGGGCTGAATCGCGCCCTGACCCAAAGCCCGAAGAGGTTGAAAAGCACATCTTTAGCAGTGAGCCTGTGCCAGTAGAGTTTGAAGCCACTGTGCCCAGCGGCGCCCCTATTGTGATGGTCGATGCCATTAACAAGGCTCTCGATGAAGAAATGACGCACAACCCTAAAATGCTGGTCTACGGTGAAGATGTCGCTGGTGGCAAAGGTGGTGTGTTTACCGCAACACGTGGGCTAACGGCAAAACACGGCATAGACCGCTGTTTCAATTCGCCGCTCGCGGAAAGTTCCATCGTGGGCACGGCGATTGGCTTAGCCGTGATGGGCTATAAGCCCGTCGTGGAAATTCAGTTTGGCGATTACATCTTCCCTGCGATGATGCAGATTCGCAACGAGCTGGGAATGATGCGCTATCGTTCTGCAGGCAAGTGGAAATGTCCTGTGGTGATTCGCGTGCCTGTGGGCGGATATATTCACGGGGCGCACTACCACTCGCAAAACATTGAAGGTATTTTTGCCCATTGCGTCGGCATCAAGATCGCTTTTCCCTCCAATGCAGCTGATGCCAAAGGTCTGCTGAAAACAGCTTGCCGAATGGACGACCCTGTGCTCTTCTTGGAGCACAAGTATCTTTATCGTCAAAGTTTTGCCAAATCGCCTGAACCTGACGAGCGATATTTTCTCCCGTTTGGCAAAGCTAAAGTGGTGCGAGAAGGCGAGCACATTTCGGTGATTACCTACGGCGCGCTGGTGCAGCAAGCCTTAAATGCTGCAAAGAAGTTGGAGCAAGAAGGTGTGAGCGTAGAAGTGGTGGACTTGCGCACGATTATTCCTTACGACAAGGAAGCGATTTTCAACACGGTGAAGAAAACAGGCAAAGTTCTGGTGGCGCATGAAGACACACTCACGCAAGGGTTTGGCGCAGAGATTGCGGCGTTCATTGCGGAGCATTGCTTCACTTATCTTGATGCGCCTGTGATGCGTCTTGGCGGTTTGGATATTCCCGTGCCCTACAATCCGATTTTGGAAGAAGCCGCTTTGCCTAACGAGAAGAAAATGCTGGACATTCTCAGACGCTTAGCAGCGTTTTGAGCATTGAAGTGGCGCAGCATTAGCGTGTTGCGTAGTTTCGGCTTTTGGGAAAAATGTGCATACCTCTCGAGGCAGTGTTAATTAAGTATCGTTGCGCAATGCAGAACATCTCAGCTTCATCCACATTTCAGACTACGAAAAAGAGCGCGGCAAACGATGCCGAGTTTGAATCGCTCTATCGTTCAACTACGCTTAGGGAACATTCTCTCCCGATACGCTAAGTTCAGCATAGCCAGCGAGCTTGCGTTTAAACTTGTGTATTTATCTCAAGCTCTCTATTGATTAGCAGCACGATGTGCAGCAGATGACTGTGCCGCTGCTCACCGCAATTGACATTATCTCTCTCGCAAAGTGCGGTGGACTTTTCTGACAAGCTCAGCAGTATTTTGAATCGGGCGAGAAGTGCAGTATGGTTAGTGAAACTGTTTTTTGAAAGCATCGCGCTCTGCCTGCCGAATCAAAAACCGAAGGTCTTTACGGAAGACGAGTTTAAGGACGAGACAACGGGCATTCACTTCCTACTTGCAGAAGTGTTTAGCACACGATACACCACAAACACCCTCATACTTTTTCAAATTTGCTTTTCAGCTTGAATGAATTTGTAGCGCGTATTGGATAGTCGTTTGCAGATAAATTTTTCCCACTTGTCGCTATGCATTGCTTCTCGCGCTTTCCGTGCTTCGAAGTTATATGTCCAAAGATTGTGGCAAGCACGATTGTGCACATTTTCGTTGCTATGAATGTCAGATAGGCTATCCACGTAATCGTTTAGTTCCCCGTTGCAAGCAATATTAATCCAGTTACCTGTTTGCCAATCTTTGACGTAATAGCCCTCTTCGTCGTGAAGTAGCTTGATGCGTTCAGCGAAAGCGCGCTTGGCAGCTTTGAATTGCTCGCGATTTTCATACTCGCGGTCCGCAAGCCGCGTAACATAATGCCCTGGCAGTTGAGCCAACTTGAACGCCGCAGAAAGAATCCAACTTTGCGAATCAACGGTATCGGCGCCGCTGTGGAACGCCAGCAACATTGAAAGTGCCGAACCCATTGAAAAGCAGTGAATGTGCGCATTCGGAAGTTCAGCCCTCACGGCTCTGATGACTTCGCTTGCCAGTTTGCCATTGCCGTGTTTCGCAAGGGGAGCAATGCTGCCGATGCCAATTCGTGTAATGTCCGCATTCATTGCGCAACGAATTCGACGAATGCAATCACGAATTTCCTGCTTGCTATGTCCGTGAACAACTGGCATCAATTCCATCTGACTTTCTTTTTTTGACAGCGCAAGAAACATCTGCTTCGTGTTGCGAATCGTCGTCGTAATCCGTTGTTTTTTGTCAGGTGCATTTGGAGGAAATGGGTGGTCGAGCACGACGCCCACCTGAGCCTTGGCTTTTAATTCAATTTCTAAAATTTCTTCGGGCGTAACTGTAATCTGCGGATGCTTCAAAAAGTAGTATGCGCCCGAATCAATCATTACGGGTTTATTGGGGAAGTCAAGATATTTTTCAACCGACCAGCCGTTTTCTAAATGTTTCCGAAACTTTGGGCGCGTGAAGTCAAAAGCGTTGATAAGCAGGGCTTCGGTTTCAGTGATGTTCCAAGGATGACTTTTGAGTCCTGCACTCGGAAAATCGCCTAAACGGTAACTGGCAAATATCGCTGGCGTTTTTAGAGCGTATTGCCCAAAAGATATTTCTCTGGTCATCTAACTCTCTTTTATTTCGCGCCCACGCTGACTTTTTGCGCCATAGTGAGCAAGAAATTTATCAATATCATTTTCAGTGAAGGGTGAGTGACCCGTGTAGTGATTGACCGTATAGACAAGTGGTCCGTGAAACATTAATACGCTGATTTTTTCATAGCTTTCTAATATCGATAAGCCACCAAGCAGTTCTGCTATGATGCGCACAATGTCAATAAAGTCGTGTCGCTCCTTGGTTCCACCTTCTAAATCGCCGAGAATTACAGGGTAGTAGCCAAACTTTTCTCGTTCTGCCAAATTGCGCTCCCCTGATTTGACCACGTATGAACCGACGCGCAATAGAACGGGAACTTGACTGGAAAGCTCGACTTGACCCACGCCGCCATCTATGAACGCAACGACTTCGCCTTGAAATTGAGACCAATCTGCATTGCTGATTTTGTGCTTGGTGAAAATAGGCTCATTAGTACGCTCCATCGCTTTGCGGAGCGCAGCGATGAATTTAGCAGTGTTGTTGAAATAATTTCCTCTGAGGCTTTCTGCGACTTGTAGAGCATTTTCGGCGAGTTTGAGCATTATGCTGGGCTGCCGCTGCAGATCCTTCTTAACACCTTCTTCTGAAAGATATTCGCTCATCGCCTCACCTCGCTTTGAAAAATCCACGCCTTCATTTGCTTCATTCTACTACCAATTCCGCCTTGCGCGCAAGTTAGATTGAGCTTGGGCAATTCTTCCGATAAGGCAAGCGCGGAGAAATATGCTTTGCCCAAATTAACAAAAACATCGGCATATTTTTCCCTTCGAAGCAAGCGGTCAAGCTGCCTCGAGACAGACGGAGCAAGCTCAAAGGCGCGCGCAGCGGTCATCTTCAAATCGTAGTCATCAATCCACGTCTCAGGAGAGAGCAAACCGTGCTTTGCCGAAAGAATCAAGACGTCAAGATTTTTCGGGAAAGCGTTTTCGCGTTGCAGTTTTTTGAGCAGGCGAAAACTTACGCCGTCGTAACGCTCCCACGCAGGCAGTTTGCCTTTGCTTGAACGCTTGCGGTCGGAGCATGAAATGATGAGCAGTCTACGCATTGCGAGCGCAAGTGAATTCCATGCAAAATCAAGCTATACGGAAAAGCGGGACGCGATTGCTTTTTCCGTTGCGAAAAAAGCCGTAAGTTTCGGCATCATTGTAACATTTCCATTGAAAAAGGAGGAAGTATGCAAATCATCAATTCCTACAATGCTGTAAGCGAGACCGGCGAAAAAATTGACCTCCAAAAACTCCAAGCTGTGATGGCGCAATTCAAATTGAAGCACAACGCCGTTGCCATCACTTACTGCCGCCATGAACCGCCTCCGGGCTATACGCCTATTCAAGATGTGCCATGCGCCCTTGTGTATCACGCCGATACAGGCAAGCGCGTCTATATCGATCGCCACAACCATGATTGCCTCGTCGGACTCTACCACCTCGGTATGCTTGAAAATGCCAGCGAATACATCACCGACGGCATTTATATGACCGATGTGCAGCAGTTCTACACGCTCGAGGCAGCCAAAGCTAACAAACACAACACTGCCAACTTGCCTAAAGGTGAGTTTAAGGCGATTGCTGCCGCGCCAATTTCAATGGTGGAAGACGAAAGTCTGGTGCACCTTGTCATTGTCATCTGTGAGCCACAGTATGCGATGATTCTTGCAGGGGCCGCCTCAACACGCATTGGTAAATTCCCAATTGGCGAACTTGGAATGAGTGCCTGTTCTTCGCTCTTCAGCGTGCCGTATTTGGAGAATAATAGCGTCTTTGTCGTGGGCGACGGTGGCGGCAGAATCCACAACCACCTTCAGACCAGCGAAATGTTCGCCTGTATTCCACGTGACCACATTAAGCATCTTTTCGCAGTGGCGGATAGCTTCAAAATCACACCTGCTGAAATGCGCAAGCGCATTCGCCCGTCATATTTTGAGGAAAATGTCTATGGCGGTAACAAGCGGTCTGCTGCGCAAGGATAAACCAGTGCAGAGCGCGCTGAATCTCTACACGAAAGTGTGGCGCATCCTTTTCGCTGGCCTTGTGAAAAGGGTTATGCTGCTATCAAGCCCGTGAGAAGCGCTGCACAAAGGAAATCCGATAGGGCTTTTTTGTGAGCTTGAGGTCGAAGCACATTACCACAACAGAGCCTTGATAGACGCGCTCAAAGCCATCTTCCGATAGCGAAATGGTCTCAATGGGGTAGCGCAGGACAGTTGCGTCTTCCGACGCTTCCAGCCGTGCGTGAATATGCAACCACTCGTCCTTTAAGCCAACCATTCGGGAACGCACTTCGCCCATTGAGCGCAAACGTCGGTCAGCCAGCTCAATGCCGTCAAAGTAATAGTAGCGGTCAGGTGCATCGCCTGCCAGCAGTCCATAAGCAAACTCTACGCCGAAGCGAAGTGGCGGAAGCACTTCGTCAGAGACCAAGCGCAGCACATAATCTACCGTGAACTCTGATTTGCCTTTGGCAAGCGTTACAGCTTTTGATAGTTCAACAAATGCTGCCTTGCCTGCCGAGCGCACTTCGCCAACGCACTCAAGCACGACGGTGCGTTTGGCTTTGTTGCCGCTGAGCTTGTAAGAATAGGCTCGCGTAATAAAGTCGCCTAGTTCAACGGCTTTGCTTTGGTAGAGGTCTTCTGCCGTAACCGATGGTTCAAAGAAGTGGTCAATCAGGCTGCCACGCCGATAGGTGTCGTAGTAGAGATACTTGTCAAGGTCCGCCTCTTTCATCTTCACGATATCGTGAATGCTGGCAACCCCTTCGTTCTGTGCATGAGCATGTGAGCCTTTTCTTGCAAACTCACGTAGCTCGGCGTGGTATCCTTCTTCGCGGCGTGTCAGAATGTCTAAAATGTTCTTGCGTGCAGCTTTGTAATCCAGCTCGACCAGTTTGCCGCCGTCCGAAGGCTTGAAGTATAGCCCTAATTCGTTGGATTTAAGCACGATGTCTTCTTGACCATCACGGTCAAAGTCATAAACTGAGACGGTTACGTCGCCGTGCTTGTTGTCAATTGCATCCAGCGCCACTTCTGCTTCAAGCAGGTTTTGGTAGATGGGGTGGCGCAAATTTGGCAAATAAGTGCCTCCAAATACACCGTGCCAGTACGGACAATTGCATTGAGCCGCCCAGATTTTATCTAAAACCTTACTGCCTACCTTCTTGCCTTTTGCCAGCAAGGCTTGCGCCCGTGCAGAGACTTCCAGCATTCGCTTGTGCATCTGGTTGGCTTCGGGATACTTCACCATAAAATTGCGCCAAAAGCCTCCCCGCACGAAGACATCATTGCCATCAAGCAAGTGGTGCTTCTTTAGCGCTTTCTCAAATTGTTCAAATGCACGATAGGATTTGACGGTCGGCAGCGACCAGTGCATCATCTCGGCATAAGACGCATTTGAGAGATAGATTCTGCCAATCGGTTTCAGCTCACGCAAGGCTTCAGCAAAGGTCATCATTCGAATCCAACTGCGGTTTTCGTCCAGCGCTTTAAAGAACTGCTCAAGCCAACGGTCTTTGACATAGACATGTTCGTAGGTGTTGGGCCAGACGCCAAACTTTTCGCCATCGTCCGCAAAAACCACTAGCCGCTCTCCGCTTTCATCTGCGACGCTGTAGAGATATTCCAGTGTTTTTTCCACAGGTTGAAAAGGAATGGTGTAGCGCAAAGTTTTGGAAATTGGGAAAAGGTTTGTAGTGTAGCCTTGCTCTTCGGTGATGTAGTAGCCCAGAAGTTGCTCATCGCTAAGACCAGCATACTTGAAATGCGTGTCATCCAAAATCACATATCGAATGCCTGCTTGTGCCAGCGGTTTAGTGAGATGTTGTTCCCAGATGCGTTCTGCCAGCCAAAGTCCTTCGGCACGAAAGCCGAAGTGTTTTTTGATGAACTTCGTGAGTTTCTCAATCTGCCCAATTTTGTCTTCGTCAGGAATAACCGCTAAGATAGGTTCATAGAATCCACCGCTAATCAGTTCAATGTTGCCACGCTTGACCAGCGCTCGTAGCTGGTCGAAGAAATCAGGGTGTTTTTCCAAGAGCCACTCGAAGAGAATGCCCGTGTAGTGTTTGGAGATTTTGAGGTTTGGGAACTTCTCAAAGACATCGAGAAAGGGCTTGTATGCACGCTGGTAAGCGTCTTCGAAGACAGAGTCGAAATTGCCGATAGGTTGGTGATTATGCGTGCCGAAAATGAGATTGATTTTTTTCATAGCGAGCGTCGGCATTGTCAGTTTAGGCGCAAAGGTAAAGAATTGCAGGCATTTTTTGAGTGGCGCAGGGCTTGTAGCGTATTGCCTCAGTCCGAAGATAATTGCAGTGGGGTTTCGTCAGGCTGCTTGCTCCCACTTTTCTTCTTTGCAAGCTGCGCCTCCCCTGCCCTCGGTGCTACTTGCCTTCTGCAAGGCGCCTCAGTTCAGCCAGTTTCAAAAGGGCTTCAATTGGCGTCAGGCGATTGAGGTCTAACTGCAGCAATGCTTCACGCAGCTTGCTGTCGCCCATTTCAAACAGCGAGATTTGAAAATTCTCCTGCGGTATCGCTCGCAGCTCAACTTTTTTGGCTTTGCTGCGCAAGTCCTTTTCCTCAGCAAGCCGTTGAGCTTCTTCACGCTCAAGGCGCGCCAGAATCTCTCGCGCTCGCTCAATGACCGACGCTGGCAGACCAGCCATCTTTGCGACTTCGATACCAAAACTATTCTGTGCCGCGCCTCGCTCAATTTTGCGCAGGAAAATCACCCTGTCCCCAGTTTCTACCACTGCTGCATTGAAGTTTTTAAGCCGAGGGAGGTGCGCTTCCAATTCAGACAGCTCATGATAGTGCGTGGCGAAAAGTGTTTTTGCGCCAATCACATCGTGGATATGCTCCGTGATTGCCCATGCAATTGACATTCCATCGTAGGTGCTAGTGCCACGTCCGATTTCATCAAGTAAAATGAGGCTGCGTGCCGTCGCATGGTTCAAAATGTGTGCGGCTTCGTTCATCTCGACCAGAAAGGTGCTTTCACCTGCTGCAAGGTTATCGCTTGCGCCTACGCGCGTAAAAATCTTATCCACCAGTCCAATTCTGGCACGCTCTGCTGGCACAAACGAGCCAATCTGTGCCAGCAGCACAATTAGCCCTGTCTGGCGCAAGTAAGAGCTTTTCCCTGCCATATTCGGCCCCGTGATCAGCATCAGACGCGTCTCGCTGTCGAGCAAGCAGTCATTCGGCACATACTTTTCGCCCGGTGGCATGAGGCGCTCCAAGACAGGATGCCGCCCCTGAACAATTTGCAAGATGTCTTCATCAGTTACCTCAGGCTTGCTGTAGCCGTAGAGTGTGGCGCATTCTGCAAAGGATTGCAGCGTGTCCAAGATAGCCAATGCTTCAGCATTGGCTTGAATGCGCTCTGCTGCACTGGCCACTTTTTGGCATAGCTCGCTAAAAAGGCGCGTCTCGAGCTCGAGCCGCTTTTCTTCAGCAGAAAGAATTTTTGCCTCGTATTCTTTGAGTGCAGGAATGGTGTATCGCTCGGCATTCACCAGCGTTTGCTTGCGCTCATAGTGCGGTGGGACCTTACTCCGATTGGCGTGGCTGATTTCAATATAGTAGCCAAAGACCTTGTTGTAGAGCACCTTTAGCGACGCAATACCTGTTTTTTCACGCTCTTCTTGCTGAATTTGAATCAAGCGTTTTTCTGCATTACGCACAATCTCACGGAGCTCATCGAGTTCAGCGTGGTAGCCTGCTTGAATCACATTTCCATCCGCAGGCGAAGCCGGTGCATCAGGCGAAATTGCGGCCTGAATCTCCGAGACCAGCTCACTGCAGTCATAGAGCGCCGCACATAGCTGTCGCAGCAAGCGACTCTGGCAAGCAGACAGGTAGTGCTGAACGTTCGGAATCTGCGCAAGCGACCCTGCAAGAATGAGCAAATCTCTGGGCGCCGCACGCCCAATCGCAATGCGCGACAGTACACGCTCAAGGTCGCATAGTCCTCTAAGCAAGTCGCGCAGAGCAGTGCGACGGTGGCTATCAGCAACCAGCTCTGCCACCGCATCCAGCCGCTGATGAATGAGGGATAAATTGCGAGAAGGGCGAGCCAGCCATTTTTTAAGCATTCGCGCGCCCATTGCGGTAAGCGTCTTATCCAAAATGCCAAGCAGCGTGCCGCTACGCGAGCCATCTTGCATAGAGTAAAGAATCTCCAAGTTACGCTTGGTCTGTGGGTCAAGCGTCATTGTGTCGCCCAAGTCAAGGCGAGAGAGCTTGCGAATGTATTCGAGCTTGTGGCGCTGCGTGTCGGCTAAGTAGTTCAAAATGACAGAGGCTGCGACTTTGGCCGCATCCAGCGACTCAATGCCAAAGCCCTTGAGTGAATGCACCTTGAAATGATTGCGTAGCGTCTGCTCAGCGTAATCAAGGCTAAACAGCCACTCATCGAGTTCGGTAAAGGCTACCTGCGCAGGCGCACTTTGCTCAAGGAATAGGCGCTCTGCTTTTTGCTTTTTAGAGTAAAGAATTTCTGAGGGCTGAATGGTTTGCAGTGCTTCGGCAAATGCACCACGCTCCACTTCTAAGGCTTGAAACTCAGCGGTTGTTACGTCAATGAAAGCAATGCCGATGCTCCCCTTAGCAGCAAAGTGAACGGCACACAGGTAGTTGTTGCGCTTTTCATCAAGGAGCTTATCGCTAAAATTGACGCCGGGTGTGATGATGTCCGTTACTTCCCGCTTGACAATGCCGCGCGCAAACTTTGGGTCTTCCATCTGCTCGCACACGGCTACACGAAACCCTTGTCTAACCAGCTTTGCCACATAAGTTTCAAGGGCGTGATGTGGAAAGCCAGCCAGCGGCACATCTGCTGCCGCACCGTTTGCGCGCTTTGTCAGCACAATACCGACTGCTTCAGAGAGTCGCTTGGCATCGTCGTGAAAGGTCTCGTAAAAGTCGCCCACGCGAAAGAGCAAAATCACATCTGGATAGCGCGACTTGATTTTCTCATACTGCCGCATCAGCGGCGTGTCGTCCTGCTTCTTTGCCACAGCTTGCTTAGGCGATAGTTTAGCAAGAATACCTACGCAAAAATACAAACTGCACTGTCAGAGATTGATCACCTCTTTGCCTTGAAGAATATCACGAAAGCGAATTGCATACTGCACAAATGATGCAAACAGCAAGCCGGTTGCTATCCAGATGCACACGGTTTTTGCCAAAGAGAAGTCAATCGTCGGATAAGGGAACACAATCATTGCGTAGAGCAGTGCCACAAAGCCAACGGCCCACTTGCCCGCTGGCAACGCCGTTGTGAGGATATGCTTGCGGCGCTTGGCATAAATTCCTCCACCGAAGATAATCGCATCACGCAGGAAAAGAAACACCACAAACCACAGCGGCAATTCACCCAGGTAGGCAAAGTACATGCCTATCAGCGCTGCCGAGAGCTTGTCGGCAAGCGGGTCCAAAATTTTGCCCATTTCAGAGACACTGTTTGTCCAGCGTGCTACGCGTCCATCAAACCAGTCTGTTGAAATCGCCACCAGCATGAGCACAAATGCTGTGAGTTTGTCGCCATTGGAGAAGAAGTAAATAAACGGTGGCACAAGCAAAATGCGCAGCACGCTTAGGAAATTAGACAGCGTAAAAATGCGTTCTTGCGCTCGATGAGTAGAAGTGCTCTGCATATTAAACGTGGCGTTGAAATCGCTTTTCAGAAGCGTTGGCGTCAAAATCTAATGCACAAATGGTCCCAAACAAATATACTGCGCTTGAGCGCCTGCAAATTTTTAAGCCTGTTGCCTCCTTCGGTGTCCTAAGAGCCGCCCTGATAGAGGAAATTCAGTTAGGCAATCGTTTGCCCGTAGAAATTACGGAGGAAAATATCATTGCTTTTGCCACTGAAATTGGTTTTGAGAAGTGCGAAGCCAGCGATTGCGATCTATGGTATAACGCTCGCAAAGCATGGTTTATGGTTGATGCAGGGGAAAAAATCTGCCGAATGTGTGCGGTCTTGCGCGGTTTAGAGCCAGAGTTTTAGAGTTGTGCACAATGTCTTTTCGCTGTGCACTGCGCTATTCTATACGCTGCTCTTCAAGGCACACGACGCCAACGCGTATTTATCAGCAACACTTCTAATGCAAGGCACAGTAGCGCTGGCGTCAGAAACCGCACAAATTCTTCTTTGTATTCCGTAAAGGTCTCCACCTCTACTTTGGTTTTTTCCAGCGCGTCAATCTCTCGGTAAATCTTTTTGAGACTTTCATAGTCGGTTGCACGAAAGTATCGACCTCCTGTCAAATCTGCGATACGTGTGAGTGTCGCATCATCGACATCGACTTTGACGCGCATATAGCGCTTGCCGAAGAGCGGGTCTTCAAAGGGATAATTTGCATAGCCTTGTGTGCCTGCGCCGACCGTGTAGATTTTGATGCCCAGTGCGGCTGCTAACTCTGCCGCAGTAATCGGCTCAATCTCACCTGCGTTGTTCTGTCCATCTGTCAGCAAAATGATGACTTTGCTCTTTGCCTGTGAGTCTCGCAAACGATTGGCAGCCGTTGCAATCGCTAGCCCAATAGCCGTGCCGTCCTCTGCAAGCTGCCCTGCTTCCAGCTTCGCAATCAGTGTTTTGAGGAGATTGTAGTCCAGCGTCAGTGGACATTGGGTATAGCTTTGTCCTGCGAACACAACTAGACCAATTCGGTCGCTGATACGATGGTTGATAAAATCAATTGCCACTTCTTTGGCTGCCTCAATGCGATTTTTCGGCTCAAAGTCTTCTGCCAGCATTGAGCCAGAGAGGTCTATGACCATCATAATATCGATACCTTCTGCATACACGGTCTGACGCTGATTTTCCAAGCGCGGACGTGCCAGTGCCACAATGAGAAAACTGAGTGCCAAAATGCGCAGCCCGAGCGGCATATAGCGTCCCAGTTGCAGCCAAATCGCCTGATGCCCCGTTTTTACCAGCTCCTTCACGCTTGAGAACACCACTGCTGGCAACCGCCCAGTTCGCACTCGATGCCAGTGCCAGAACACCAGCACAGGCAGAAGCAGCAGCAACCAGAACGCTTCGGGGTTTTGAAACGAAAAGTTTTCTTGAAAGAAAAGCTCTACCATTTATGGCGTTTTTGCTAAGTTCGTTGTCGGTGCTGGCTCTACTGGCTTGGCTACCTCAATAATTTGGTAAGCCAATGCCCAGCTTTCTTTCGCCTCAGAGAATTCAGGCTGGAACTTAGCAAACTTGACCAAATCTGCTGTTTCCAATAGCCTGCGTATGCGTCCCACTTCTTCGGGCGGTCGGCGCATTTCCATTACAGCACAAATCTCCGATGTTAGCTGTTCCCGTGCGTTGAAGTTGTAGTAGTTTTCCAAAAATTCCCGCACAGTGTCGCTAAGCAGAGTGTAGTAGGTTTTGTAGTCCTCAGGCGTACGCAGCGAGTAGTCTGCTAAGCTCTGCAGCTTCTCAGATGCAATTTGGTAAGGCGTCTTGGCAGGTCGGTTCTCTACGGTCGGTGTTGGCATTGGCATAGGACGATGCCGCCAGTATCGCACCAGTAGGTAGATGCCCACTGCGACTGCCAGCAGCAATGCACCGCCCAACACATAAATCCACGCTGGCACAGGCACACTGCGCACTGGCTTAATGTCCACAATATCCTTACGTGCTGTATCCAGCAAGGAACGAACATAAACCTTTTGCGCCCCTAACCACAGTGAATCTGCACGATTTGCTGCTTCATCAAAGTAAGTAAGCCGAATGGGTGGCACGACCTGCATGCCTGTATCAAACACGGTCAGCGTATAGCGCACGCTCTCCAGTCGTAGCTCTTCTCTGGTTTCGTCAGGCAAGCGATTCATCTGGCGCACTTCAAACGGATAAAATACCAGTGAGTCGCTTGCGGCCGGATACTGCATCTGCACCGATGGCTTTTTAAGCACCTGAATGGTGTAGAACACTTCATCGCCAATCGTGCATGTATCTGGCGATAGCGACACGGTTGCAACAGGCTGTGCCAGTGCACCTTGCATTACGAGCAGAATCAGACTCAGGCTCCCCCAAATGCGTCGCATAGGTCTTTGGTCGTGTTACGTTCTCTGCATTGATTTTTTAGTGTGCAAAGTGCATCTCAAACTCTGATTTCTGTGCCTCAAATCTTGCTTCTTCGAAAAGGCAGAAAGATAGGACGGAAATGTAGAAAGGCGGGCTTGACCCGCCTTTGTCTTGCCACGAAAGAGACTTTGATTACAAAGGCTGCGATTCTGGCGGTGGTGTGAAACCAAGTTCCTGCGCCATTTTTGCATTGTGCACCAGCTTTCGCACTTTAACTGGACGCAAGCCTACTGCCACAAGGTCGCCTGTGTCAAAGTATTCAGCGGCAGCCTCACCTGCTTGATAGCCCCACATATAGAAATCTGCACCGTAGGCAATCGTTGCCCCACGCTTCACAAGCCCCGTTTCGGAGGTTACAATCGGCACCTTCTTTGCGAGTGTTTCCTTCAGGATAATCTCAAAGCTAGCAAAGACCAAATTGTCAGGTAAGGCAAAAAAGACATCGGGATTTTTTGCCAAAATCGCTTGCACGGCTTGCTGGGTTTCTGCCGTCGAGGTAATAGCCCGCTCCACCAGTTTGATATTATTCTGCTTGCACTTTTTTCGGAGCTCCCCCATTGCGTTGGTAGAGTTCGGCTCAGCACTGTTGAAAATCACGCCAATTGTTTTTGTGTTCGGAAACGCTCGCTTGATAAGTGAAATGCTGGAATCAATATATGCCAGTGTTTCATAGACGCCAACAAGGTTCGGTGGCGGCTTGACATTGCCATCTTTGGTCTTAATTGCAAGGTCATTAATGGTTGGCGCGGGTCCCACCATCATAAAAATTGGAATCTCTTTGGTTTTCTTGAGTGCTGTCATCATTGGCAAGGTGGCATTGGCTGCAATGCAGGTTACCTTGTCGGCAATGAACTTATCAATAATCTGGTTTAGCGTTGGAATATCATTTTGTGCGTTCTGGTAGATAATTTTCGCCGTCCCTGCCGTGTCAGAGTATCCTCTTTTAGCCAGCGCATCAATAAAGCCCTTGCGTGCCTCGTCGAGCGTTTCATCCTCGACGGGTTGCACAAAACCAATCACGACAGGTTTCTTGGCCGGTTTTTCAATAGAACTTTCAGGCTTTTTTGGCTCTTCTGGCTTCGATGTGCAACCGACTGCGCCACCAATTAGTGCCAGCCAGAAAAGAACGCCGCGCCACATAGAAAAAGCAGTGCGATTCATAGTCGAGTGTTTTTTGTTGTCTTGCAAAGCTTAAAGCCTTTACTGGTGTCTTTGTCAAAGTGAATGTACGTCGCTGCATTTACCTATACGACCCTGCGTTATGGTCGCGTCGCCACCTCTTCGTTCCGAACTGTCAATTTCTTTGTTAAGTCTGTGCTCAGCACGCCTTGCAGCGTTGCCCACATCGACGGGTTACGGTTCAAGAGTCGTCGCAGTTCATCTTTTGACCAAGCAATGTATCGTGTAGGCGTCGTAAGCCGAACGGTTGCGGACGGTAGATTACCTGTCAGAAAGCTCATCTCTCCGACAAATGCACCATCTTTTAGCATGGCAACGCGCCGTCCTTTGGAAAGCACTTCAGCTTCTCCATTATAGATGAGCATCATTGAGTCGCATGGCTGCTGCTCTACGATGAGTATATCGTTTGGGTTACCTTCTTTCCACTTGCCTATATGCATCAGCTTCATAAACTCTACTGGTGAAAAAGTCCGAAAGATGGTGCTGTAAAGTTCTTTTTCTTCCTCACTGAAATGCACGCTGCGTCGCTCTTTGAGCAGAATCCCAATCCAGACCAGATTTACTACGATGAACACACCGTTCCAAAAGATATTTACCCAAAGCGGCTCGGCTGGCACAACATAGCAGTAAAAAATGCCTGCCAGCGACGAAACAATCGACATCGTGCGCAGCCAGAAAATATCTCGCACCAAGTAGGAGAGAGCAATCAGCGCAAACGCCACGTTGCCGATTAGAAATCCTACCAGCTCATTCATTGTCGTCGGCTTAGGCGTTTGCGAAGATACGACTTTTGGGGAATTCTATTCCTTTGCCACTTTGGCTGTTAGCTTTGGCGAAGTCGGGCGTGGAAGCTCGAAGCGGTCTTTGATACCTGCATACCATAGTCCGCCCAGCCGCCCTATGGGGTCTAAGGCATCCATATCGATTTTGCCATCTTTGAACACGTGCTCCGCAAGATGCACTAGCACGATTTCACCTAATACCAGCGTGCCACCTAACGGCTCCGAGCCAATCTCAATGAGCTTGTAGAGCTTGCACTCGAAGTTAATTGCGCTCTCTGCCACGCGCTTTGGCTTTACCAGCACCGATGGCTCACGCGTCAGCCCCACTTCATCAAACTCACTGACGCTATGGTCATAGTCGTAGCTTGTCTGATTCATTGCCTCAACCAAATGTCGACTCACGACATTGACGACAAATTCACCTGTCTCTCTCACATTGATGAGCGTGTCTTTCGGCACGCCTACTGTTCGGCTACCTACGACATCACTCTTAATAGCTGGTGCAAAACATAGCACAGGGGGGTTTGCACTAGCGACCGTAAAGAATGAAAACGGCGCAAGGTTATCAATGCCGTCCTTGCTCACTGTTGAGACCCATGCAATTGGGCGCGGCAAGACTGACCCAATCAGAATTTTGTAAAAGTCTCGTGGTGAGACTTCTTGCGGGTTGATTGTGGTTTTCACGGGTAATTAGATTTGGGTTTAGTTTCTAAAGGTGATGGCAAATCGAACTGTGGTGCCTGTTTTAGAAAACTCATAGCGCACATCTTCTGCCAGCTGCTTGATAAGAAACACGCCGCGACCAGAAGGTTTGAGCAAGTTTTCTTCTGCAAGCGGGTTAGGCAACGCATCGGGGTCGAAGCCGTTGCCTTCATCGTGCACTTCGACCAAGAGACGATTGCCGTCAACAGTGCAGCGCAGCGTTGCCCGTTTTTTAGCATCTAACTTATTGCCGTGCAAAATGGCGTTGTTTGTAGCTTCGGTAATGACCAGCATCACATCATGCAGGCGCGCTTCAGAGAAGTGATGCTGCGCTGCCAGTTTCTTTACAAACTTCTCAACCCTACGAACTTCGGTCAGCTTACTCTTCAGGCGCAGTTCGTAAGATGTCTTCATCAGCGGGAAATCGGTTGCCTCTGCTGGACGATTCACCACGAGAATTGCACGGCTAAGGTTAGATTCGGAATGATACGAATGACTGTGCCGTCCAGTTGCTCAACTTGATACCACCCGCTCGCTTCCAGTTCCGTTTGAGGCGCTGGGTAGTAAGTAATGCGAGCTGTCGGACCAAAATATAACACTTCTTGCTGTAAGCGTGGCACAGCTCCCAGAAATCCAAACTGCTGGCGCCAGAAGACTCTTACGCCAGCTGCGACTGCCAGTTGCTCACGGCGTAGCCACGCTTCTATGTGCATCAATCGGTCATTGAACGAGTTGAGTGGTCGTTCTGCAAAATCGCGCCAAAGTAGCTCTGCTCGTTCATAGATACGTTGGTCATAGAGTAATTTAAGAAAGAATGTCTTGGAAAGGCAAATTTCCGCCGAGTCTAAGAAGTTGAACTGACGGAAGGAAAAGCTGCGCACGCTTTGCACGGTCTCAAAAGGATACACCGTGTAGTTTGCCAGCACGCCAAATTCTGCATAGTTTCGAAAAGTTTCTCCAACTCTCCACCATACCGCAGGTGAGAGACGCAAAATGTAATTATCGGTGCTATTTGCGCTTTGCTGACGAAAAATGAACACATTGCGGCTCAGCGCGCCTGACAGCAAGAGACTTATCCCGAGAAACTTGCTCAGGCGCACACTATCGGACAGTGTTAGGAAATAACTCACCTCATCTCGGTCATCGTTGTTTTCAGGCGAAGGGGTATCGAAGCGAAAACCGCGCATCTGATACTGCAACGCCAGCCGATTGATAGGCTCGCCTGTTTCATCACGCAAGTGCCACTCTGCGCCACAGACCAGTGCCGCCACTTCAAAGGCGTTGTTGCGCAGTCGTTCTAATCGCAGTGCCTCTGGCACATTTTGCGAGGCATTTATCGGGCGGTAGGTTTCCGATTGCTGCTGATAGAGAAAGGAGAAGGATAGCTGCAGCGACGCCGTCCGATACAGTGCACTGGCTTGGGTTAGCAATCGCTGCTGCGCAATTTCATTATCATATAAACTGCGAGAGATGTCCAAGAATTGCTGGCTATTTTCACGCCTTACCAGTCGGTAGCGCAGCTCGAAGCGTGCTACCACTGACAGTGCTTCAGTTAAGTGATAGGAGATCGAATCGAGGGTATAGAGGTTTTGATCTACGCGCCGCTCGACGGCCACTTGTGGATTTTCGGGGCTACCAGTAAAAAAGACATTCGAGAAAAAATCGCGCTGCACCCTTTCGTAGCCGCCTGACAGAGAAAGCGACGCCGCATCACTGTAATTTTGACGCAACACCAGCGTCGCCAGTGCGGTTTGATTGCGACGAGGACTTAAAAATTCTTCGCTTAGGTTTAGACTGGAGAATGCGGATAGACTACCGACCCTTAGACTGTCGAGCTGCGCACTGAGCGCATAAGTTATGCCACTGGATGGCTGAGCCAACTGCTGTTCGGCTTTTGCACCCGCCAGCACACTGAGCAAAAGTAGTGAAGACGGTGCAAAGCCCATTCCCAACGCCACTGCATTCGCCAATGCATCGTTGCGAAATAGACTGCGGCTATCGGAGAGTGTAAAGTTTGACACTTGTGCCCGCACTGTCCAGCCACTCTGAATTTGATGCACCAGCTCTGCCTGAAACTGATTTTCGTCGCGCACCGCCTGCTCACGCGCTACGCCCGCAAACTCTGCAAGGTTTGATGTAAATGCCTCGCTTGCGGACAGTTGCCAACCACCGAAGTCATGGAAGAATCCTGCTCGCGCACGCCAAAAGTAAGTATTCAAAAATCGCTCAAATGAGACACTTACGCTGCGACTTGTCAGCGCTCCGAATGCTGTCTTTGGGCGTAGCGAATCTTGGGCTTGTAAGGCAGTGGGAAGCCAAAGTATCCACAGCGCTGCAACTAGCCACCTTCGCAGCTTATGTCCGTAGGCGTGCCTTATCGCGCCGCTTCGGCTTTCACTTCGGAGACAAAGTTGCACGTGCGGTGAGAACCATCGCAGAATGGCTTTTTCTGACTCGCACCACAGCGGCAAAGAAAAATTGTCGGTTTAGACAGCTGAAACGCTGTTCCTGCCGCATCACAAAGTTCAAATGTATCGCCCTCAACTTTGATTGGGCCGTTGTTTAGCACGGTGATTTTAACAGGCATTGCGAAGAAGGTTAGTCAGTTGTTTATTGTTTTCCCTGTTTAAACACTTTGCCGCGGCTCCACCGTTTGCCTTAGGTTGATTGTGGTAATGCTGCCGCTCGTTTTGTTTCGCCATTTGTTAGATACATCTGCCGCATATCGTAGCCCGTCGGGCGCTGGAAGATGCGTAGCTCAAATTCTGGCACGATGGCAATAATATGGTTGAAAATTTCGGCTTGGACATTTTCATAGTCTACAAACGATGTCTCTGTCGTGAACGCCCAAATCTCAATAGGTATGCCGTTCTCGGTTGGCTGCAAGTGCCGCACATTGAAGGTCATTCCTTTGTGAATCTTGGGGTGATTTTTAATGTAGTTGAACACATATGCACGAAAGGCGCCTAAGTTGGTAATTCGGCGTTCATCAACCAAACCTGCGCTGCCTTCTTGCACTGCTTCCCTGCGCCGCTGCTCAATATATTCTGCGATATACTTGATCTTTGAGAGGCGCTCCATTGCGGCTTCATCAAGAAACTTTACCGAATGAATGTCAATGTTGATGGAACGCTTGATGCGCCGTGCCCCCATTTCAAACACTGACCGCCAGTTTTTGAACGATTCGCTAATGAGGGCATATGTTGGAATAATGGTGAAAGTATTGTCCCAATTTTGCACTCGCACCGTAGTTAGTGCAATTTCTGTAACAGTGCCATCGGCGTCGTATTTTGGCATCACAATCCAATCGCCTATTGCCACCAAGCGATTTGTTGCAATCTGAATGCCAGCGGTGAAGCCAAGCAGTGCATCACGAAAAATAATGAGCAACACGGCAGTAATTGCACCCAGACCTGAGAGCAAGACTAAGGGCGACTCGTTCAGCAAAATCGCTAACCCAAAGATTGCACCTACGAAGACTGCAACAATCTGGAAGACCTGAACAATAACTTTGATGGGGAACTCTTTGGTTGATTTTGGTGACGACAGGTAAAGCGCTGCAGTTGCATTGAGCAGCGAAAACGACACCGCCACAGCTACCCAGATGATGTAAAAATCATTCAGGCGACCAAGAAAAGCCACTATATCTGGTGAGTTCGGAAAGAAAAACGGTGCCCCGACCTGCAGCACCACTGCTGGGGCTAAATGTGCCACACGGTCAAAGGTTTTGTGCTCCACTAACACATCGTCCCACTTCGATGTGCTCATCTGAGCCAGTCTATGAATCCATGCTAAGAGAATACGCCGCGCAATGAAATGGGAAGCGTAGCAGACCACAATCAAGAAAATAAACCCGAGCGCCAGCGTTATGAGATTTGCATACTTGATTCCAGCCGATTCAAGCCACTGTTGGAGTGCGTCCATCGTAATTCTTGAGGTTACGGTGTTCCAAATTGTTGGCGTGCAAGTTAGCCAAAAATATCCAATTATTTCTGGGCACTCTCACCACAGCTCTTAATTACATTGCAGGGGTTTTGTATATTGTCTCTGGTTGTGTTGCCAACATTTGGAAAGGAGTAGCTATGTCGCCCAGAGAGTTCATTGACTTTTATGCGCTATTAGGCGTTGCGCCGACTGCAACCGATGATGAAATTCGCCGTGCCTACATTGAGCGCATTAAGGCAACTCACCCCGATACGATGCCCCACTGTTCAGCTCACACGAAAGCCTCAGCTGAGGAAACAGCTCGCTTACTCAATCTTGCCAAAGAGACGCTGCTGTCACCCACTCGTCGCCAAGCCTTTGATGCTCTTTACCGCGCCAAAAAAGGCTACAGCCACTGCTCGCAAGGCGACACTTCTAAGGCACGGCGCGCTGAGTTTTACCGCAGTCTGCGCCTCACAGAGTCAATGCAGCGCATCAATCCGGGCTATGTGCTTTTCGGCATAGGTGTGCTCTACATTTTCTTCGCCTCAGTGGGACTTATCTGGCGTGGTGTGATGACGCAAGGCGGTGTGGTGCGTATTGCTGAAGCGGAACCTGTTACGACACTTTCAAAACCGCTTGCTGAGTATCGTCTGGCATCCACTGCTGTAGCCTTTGCACCTTGGGCTGACACATTGCCGACTGTGCTTTGCTCCACACCAGACGGCATTGCGCTCTATGCTCTCTCCACAGGGCAAGTTCGTGCTCAATATAGGCTTCCATTTTCACCTTCGCTGCTTTGTCTCAGTGCGACTGTGTGGGTTGCCAGTGATGGTGCGCGCTTAGCAGCTGGGGCGCACAAGGCTCAGACACCGCCTCAGCTTTTTTCAGGTCATCAAAAGCCACTTTGTGCCCTTGCGCTTTCACCTGACCACACACGCTTTGCTTCCGCCGCTGATGATCACACCATCAAGGTATGGAACTTAGAGACCGGTCAGTTAGAGCGCTCCTTTGTCTCGGGTGTTCAACCTGCTCGCTCGCTAGCCTACTCGCCCGATGGGAAATTCATTGCCTTCACAGACGATCGCTGGGTTAAAATTTGGATGTGGAAAAATGGAGCTGTTCGCCGTCTTACACAGCACCGTGACAGATTGCTTCACGTGTGCTGCTCTCCCCACTGGGTTGCCTCTGCCAGCGAAGGCGGCGAGATTCGCCAGACCCATTTGGCTACTGGTGCGGCCAAGCATCTTGGTCAAGAATCTGGGCAAATTACCAAGATGATTTACAGCCCTGATTACCGCTTCTTGCTCACTGCCAATTCTGACGGACGATTGCGCCTCTATGATGCCGCAGCCTTCAAGCTACTTGAAGTCTGGAACGCCCACTTGGGTAAGGCTCTGGAAATCGGTTTCAGTGATGATGGCAAGCACATTTACTCTTTCGGCGAAGACCAAGTGGTTCGCATTTGGGCTGTGCCCAATGCCTCACATTCGTCAAACTCTGCTCAACTGCAATCACCCGAACTATGAAAATTACCTTCTTTGATTCACATACCTTTGAGCGAGACTTCCTTATCAAGGCTGCTCGCAATCGGTATGAGCTTAATTTCCTAAGGATTCAGCTCACGACTGAAACCGTTGAGTTGGCCAAAGGCTCAAATGTGGTTTCGCTTTTCGTCAATGATGATGGCTCTGCGCCGATTTTGGAAAAATTGGCTTCGTTTGGCATCAAGCATATTGCCTTGCGCTCCGCTGGATTCAACCATGTTGACCTTGACAAAGCCCGCGAATTAGGCATACGGGTTGCTAATGTGCCTGCTTATTCACCATTTGCGGTGGCAGAGCACACGGTCGCCTTGATGTTGGCCCTCAATCGCAAGTTGCCACGTGCTTACAACCGCGTGCGCGACTTGAACTTCTCGCTCACTGGCTTAGTCGGCTTTGATATGAACGGCAAAACTGCAGGCATCATTGGTACTGGAAAAATTGGGTCAGTTGTTGTTAAAATTCTGCACGGCTTTGGCTGCCGCTTGCTTGGCTACGACATATACCCCAATGAATCACTCACAAAGGAATATGGTCTGGAGTATGTCGACCTCGATACACTCTTTCGGGAAAGCCACATCATTACACTGCACACCCCACTTACGCCTGAGACAAAGTATCTCATCAATGAACACACGATTGCTAAAATGCGCGATGGGGTGATGCTTATCAACACCAGTCGTGGCGGCCTTGTGAAGACTGAGGCTGCACTCGATGGCTTACGCTCTGGCAAGATTGGTTATTTGGGCTTAGATGTCTATGAGGAAGAAAAGGGGCTGTTCTTTTACGACCGCTCCAGCTATGTTTTGCAAGATGAAATTTTAGCACAACTGCTCTCTTTCCCTAATGTCATCGTCACCAGCCATCAAGGCTTTCTGACGGACACTGCCCTGCGCAACATTGCCGATACCACCTTTGAGACAATTGATGCTTGGGCATGCGGCAAGGAAAGTCCAAATGAGCTTGTCATGAAGTAGTCTTTCTTCAACACATTTCGACACTGTGAAGGAGAAACACTATGAACAAGCAAGACCGCTTTGTGGACTACTATGCGGAGCTTGGGCTCAAGCCTAATGCAACAGCTGATGAAATTCGTGCAGCTTACAAGGAGTTGATTAAAGAAACCCACCCTGATAAATTTCAGACTGCATCGCCCCGTGAGCGTGAGCGTGCTGAACGCCGTGCTCAGCGCCTCAATGAAGCCAAGAATACACTCCTTGACGAAGAAAAACGCCGTCAATACGATGCTCTCTACCAGCAGCGCCTCTCAGAAGCAATGGCTTTTGCCGCAAAAGCAGGTTACGATGGCTCTTCCTACAGCGAGTATGCATCGCGAATGGCTGAAATTGAGCGCTGGAACGCTGCTGCAGGTGCGCGCTCTCGTGTCCGCCCACTCACCTTTGTTATCTTATTTTTGCTTGCTGCAATTTCGCTTTTCTGGCGCTTTGTCAACCCCGAAGAATTCGGTAAGCCCGCGCCTGCAGCAGAAGTGCCCACTGTTACGCTTCCAGAGGAGATTTATCGCGCTGGTGCAGCGCTGCAATCTATTGCTTTACCAAACGATGGTAAGTACGCCGCCGCTGTAGCCAGCTACAAAGGCATTGTGATGTGGCGCACCGCACAGCCTGAGCAAATGTGGTTTGGTTATGCTGATACCAGCGCCGTTTCACTTGCAGCGTTTGACCATCGACTGGCACTGGGCACGATGCGCGGGCTTTTGCATCTCTTCGAACTCAAAGGCGACTCGCTCATCTTGCAGCGCACTCTCTCTGCTCACCAGAGCGTTATCACGTCCGTCAATTTCAGCCATGATGGCAAGCTGCTTGTTACTACCAGTTGGGACAAAACTGCAAAGGTTTGGCACGCTGAAACGGGCGAACTGCTTAGAACTCGAATGGGGATTGCCTTCCCTATCTACTCAGCGGTTTTCACAGGCGACGACAAACATATCGCCTTCACCAACGACCAGCAAGTAATGGTCTGGAATTGGCGAGAGGGACAACTTCGCAACATCGGTTTGCACCGCAAGCGCCTCCTTGCAATGGATGCTGATAGCAATTGGGTGCTTTCGTCTGGCGAAGACCGTGTCGTTCGGCAAACTCACCTTGCTACAGGCACTGTGCGCACCACACAACCAGAGCCTATGACCATCACTGCCGTAGCGTTTAGCCCAAAAGGTCATATTTTTGCGACGGCAAATGCCGATGGATTTGTGCGGATTTACTCAGCCAAGACTTGTCAAAAGTTAGATGTTATTGCAGCCCACGCACCTGAATCGGGAAAAGGCAAAGCCACTTCCGTCAAGTTTTCGCCCGACGGTCTGCTGCTTTACTCAGCTGGCACAGATAGCACCATCAAAGCGTGGGATATGCGACCGTATTCAACCGCTTTGCCGTGATGGTAGCCCATCACCTTTGTGCGATAGCGCACAGCTTGCTTTGCTGGCACTCGTAAAGGTGCTTGCTGGAGAAGCATCTTTTCATTGATTTTAACTCAAATTGATTCAAATATGCGCCAGTTATTTTGCTTTATTCTTGCGCTACTCTTTCTGCAAGCAGAGCTTGCGTTTGCGCAGCGGGTCTATACCAAGCGCGACAATAGCCAAGTGCGCGATGGCGCTGGCTCTTACTACAAGCTCATTGCAACACTGAGCGCTAACACCCCCCTTACGATGCTCGAAAAAGCTGACCGCTGGGTGAAGGTGGAACTGCCTGACAAGAAGACACGTGGCTGGATTGCCGAAAACTGCTTAGAAGAAAAGCAAGTGCCCAGCACGCGCGTCATCACCAAGTGGAGCACGGCGCAAGCCTCTCGTGCTGCTGTAGCAGCGGCAGTCAAAGGCTTCGCAAAACGCTCCAAGAAATTCACCGATAAAACGCTGGACATCGTGCTTGACCAGACGTTTAATGAATTTTCCGAAGCTGAGTTCCGAGCGTTCAAGCGGGAGTTGCAGGCACAAGGTGAGCCAACCAAAGTATCGTTCGCTGCGCTGGGTCTTGAACCACCGATGTATGATGCCCGGCTCAATGAACTTGCAGTGGGCGCAGGCGTCGCGGCTCGCCTTGCTTCTGAATTTGGTGTCATTCAAAATCCGCGACTTAGTAAGTATGTCAATATGATTTGTGCCGCTATCGTGGAGCAAACACCATTCTACGATTGGGATTTTAGCGTCTTTATTTTGCAAGACGAAACCATCAACGGGTTTGCTTGCCCTGGCGGCTATATTTTTCTCACCAAAGGTATGATTGATGCTTGCCAAGATGAATCAGAGCTGGCGGCTGTCATTGCGCATGAAATTGCGCATGTCATTCGCCGACACGGAATGGAAGAACTCACAAAGCGCATTGCAAAAATCCGAGCTGCTGAAGCCTTTGCCGAGCTCGAGCAAGAAATGGAAGAAGAAATGGATGAAAGCGAGCAAGAGCTTGAGGAAATTGCCGCTGAATCATATGAGCGTGCCATTCGCAAGCGTCTACTCAAATACGAGTTTGAAGCCGACCGCTACGGTGCTTATCTTGCTGCACAAGCAGGCTATGACCCATTTGGCATTATTCGCATCAGTGAAACGGTTGCGCTGGCGCAAGCAAAGATGGCTGAACCCAAAGTATATAGCTCCGAATACTTCGCACCTGACGATGCTCGCGAGCGCATAAAGCAAATCCGGGCATTCGTTTCTACGCACTACAAGCCCACTACTAAAGGTCGCTTCAAAGAGCGTTTTATGCGCAACACGCGCTAAGCACAGTTTGTGGGGCGGATTTGACCGAGCGGCGTTATGCTTTGCCAAAATCCGCCCTTTGCGTCTTTTGCCCCTTAGTCTGTCACTTCCTCAGCCTTGCAGATTTAACAATTTTTTAACTCCTATTTGGAAGTCAAAACTTCTTTGCTTGCGTATTTTTGCTCCAGCTTGAAGCGAGTATAACCATTGCAATGAGTATGATGCGCGCTGCCATGGCTGGAGTTCTGCTGCTATTGCTCGGTGTTCAGAAGCAAGAAGTTGTATTTCGAAATGTGGTTTGGGGAATGGAGCCTGCCCAAGTGCTTGCCGTAGAAACTGCTCAGCTTATCAAAGAAAGCCCCGGACGACTTTTTTATAGAGGCGAAGAGGAAGGTTACCCTGCGATTATTGTCTACAGCTTCGTAGAAAATAAGCTCATTCAGGCCACTTGCATCTTTCAGTATGAGGGCACCGTTTCCACTAGCGACCTTATCAAGGATTTGGAGCACAAACTTACACGCAAGTTTGGTCAGCCCGAAATCGTAAAAGCAAACTACAAGGCTGTCTGGGGCACTTCTTCCACCCACATTAGTCTCAACCTTACCGATGAGCAGAAAGTTGTGCTAAATTACCTAAGCAGCCAGCTTGCCAAAGAGTTTGCTGGCAAGTGGAAGTCCTCAATGTAATCACTTTGCTTGCCTTAGACTTCAAGGTTGTTTTGCTATGCCTGCCTAAAACAGAAAGGCAGCACCTCTTGTGCTGCCCATATGCCCACTATGCTCTACTCAGAAACGCACACCGCCGCCAATCTGGAAATTTGTTCCCGACGAAATTAGCAGTTTAGCTTGTGCGTAGATTGCCACTGGTCCCACTGGGAACTCCGCACCGCCGAACAGATTTAAGCCTGCATTGGTCGAGCTCGAGGTTTGACGCTGCGTGCCCCCACCGAATGTTGGTACATCAACTGAGACAGATGAAAAGGCGATTAGCAAACCTGCCCCTGCATATGGTGCAATTGGAGATTTAGGGATATCAAAAATATAGGCGACATCACCATGCACGAAAATGCTGAGGGCACTGCCACCGGGCGGACTGGATATAAAGATGTAATCCGCAGTAGGATTTATGGAAAGCGTGCCAAAGCCGGGAACTTTGACCGGCACCGCTACACCCGCACCGAGCGAGAAATTCCCACCGTTGGTATAGATACCCAAGCGGGCATCAGGACGTATCTGCGCCGAGAGATCCGTTGCTACGACTGCACTCAGCACAGCCATCGCAGAACCAAGAAAGAAGAGCTGTTTCATAGTTTGATGTGTTTAGGTTACGTGATTGAGCCTCAAAGAACAACTTTACTTCTCGGTTTGTCCGCCATCCGTTGAGGTTTGCTGCCGCGCCCAGCGCTCAATGTAGCGAGCTAATTCTTCCACACTGCTGAAGATGACTGTCTCTCCCGACGCAGAGCGCTGCAGCTGAATTTTCAGAGAGCTTGTCTCTGACTCGCTATATGCAAATAGCTTCATTACAAACGTCTCTCGCTTCAGCATCGCTTTGCGACAATGGTGTGCAATTTTGCAGACAAGATGTAGCACTCGAGTAACCAATGAGTAACCACCCCGATGGCGAAGGCATTGGGCTCAAGAGGTAACTAAGCAAATTGCGATGGTAGAATGCGCGCAAAGCAGAAATCTCTCACTCTCGTCTTATCATTTTCAGTGGGCGAGGGTATTCTTCACAGCAGAATAGCTTAGGAGTATGATAGCCTTTCTGCTGTCAGGATTTGGCGTGCCGGAATGTTTCGCAACTCAGGAATCCACAGTTTAATGAATGCCGCTTCGGGGTCGTACATTTCCGCTTGGCGCACAGGGTTGAACACGCGGTTTTCTCGTGGGTCGTTACCAATGCCTGCTACATAGTTCCAATTGCCATAGTTGCTACACACATCGTAATCGACCAACATTGACTCAAAGTACTCAGCGCCTAGTCGCCAGTCGATTTGCAGATAATGCACCAAATAACTGGCAACATTTTGTCGCCCTCGATTCGACATAAACCCTGTTGCAGCTAGCTCACGCATATTGGCATCAATGAACGGCTGTCCTGTACGTCCTTCTACCCATCTTTGGAACAATACTCTATCGCGAGACCACTTCTTTGGCTGCCCCTTAATGCCGAATTTGTGGAACAAGCGATTACCATATTTGAGCGCAACAAAGCGGAAAAAATCACGCCAGATAAGCTCGAAAATGAGCCAGTAGGTGGAGTCATTAGCAATGCGCTTGGCTTCGTAGCGCTTAATTTCTTCGTAAATTTTTCGTGGTGACAGACACCCTAAAGCCAGCCATGCCGAAAATTTTGAGGAGTAATCTGCACCAATTAAGCCATTGCGAGTCTCTTTGTAGTTTCTGAGTAAATCCTTCTGCCAGAAATATTCTTCTAAGCGCCTCAGACCTTCACGCTCTCCGCCCTTGAAGTAAAAAGCTGCACGCGGCTCAGGCTGCGGCGGCTGTATTCCTAACTGCTCAAGCGTCGGCAACGCCCCTACCTCTATGCTGGTGGGCTTACGCAGCGATTTCGGCGCGGGGAACGTGGCACGCACAGTTGCGCGCTTTTCGCATTCCTTGCGGAACTGTGTGAACACGTCGGGCAAGTGCTCAATAGACATCGGCAAATCGTTCAAGTGATAAAGCGTGCTGCCCCAATACTCTTTGGTTTGAATGCCTATGGCCTGCAGATTTTTTCGGAGTGCGGCTTCCACACGCAGCTCTTCGCTGGTTACTTCTCGGTGGAAATACACAAAAGAGACGCCTGCGACCTTGGCAAGCTCAGGCACAATCTCCTCTGGCTTACCGATGCGAAAAATTAGCTCCCCTCCCTTTTGGCGAACTTGCTCACGCAAATCTGCGAGACTTTCAAGCAAGAATTTTGCTCTGAACTTCCCCATCTTGGGAAAGCCTGATGGAAGCGTGCCCAAAAGACGCTCATCGAGACAATAGACCAGCAAAGTATCGGGAGAGCTACTTAGCGCCGCAGTGAGGGCTTCGTTATCGTGCAAGCGCAAATCATTGCGCAGCCAAACAAGATTTTTCCAAGACGACATACACCCGCTTTTTACCACATAACTCAAAAATTGTCGAATCAGGTTCAACAACAGAGTGTCGTGTTCGCATTTTATTGCTCGTTCTGAAACAAGGGCGTAGAGTCGGTAACACAATTGCGTGCTACCGATGCCGCATCTGTTTACTGCTCTTCTCCGCCATACCCTTTACTTGGTCGGTCTAATTTGCCAAGAAGTCGTATCTTTGCAGCCCGAGAAAACATTTTGCAAAAATGACCATTACCGCGCTTGCCAGTCTTCTACCAATTCTGGTTATCGCTGCTGCGGTGCTGTTCATCGTGCTGGAGCGGCTTTTCCCCTACGATAAAGGGCAGCCTTTTTTCCGAGAGGGATTTTTCGCTGACCTTGTCTTCTATGCCCTCTTGCAGAGCTACGTGCTATCGCTCATCATTTCAGCTATTGTGTATTGGATTGACGCTCAGACTGGGCTATCCCGACTAAGGCTGTTGGAGGGCGTGCCACTTTGGGCACAAACGCTCATTTTTCTGATTACGCATGACTTTTACATCTATTGGTTTCATCGCTGGCAACATCACAACAAAGTGCTCTGGCGACTGCACGAGGCGCATCACTCTGTTCGGCAGGTTGACTGGATTGCAGGTATGCGCTCACACTCGCTGGAGATTTTGATTAACCAAACAATTGAATTTGCACCAATTGTGTTGCTGGGTGCTCCTCCTGAAATGATTCTCATTAAAGGCGCCATTGACGGCATCTGGGGAATGTGGATTCACAGCAACATTGATGTCAAATCGGGTGTGCTGCAGCTCATTATCAACGGTCCAGAAATGCACCGCTGGCATCACTCCTGTGACATCAAAGAAGGTGGTATAAACTTCTCGACCAAATTAGCGATTTGGGATTGGCTATTTGGCACAGCCTATTTGCCTAAAGAAAAACCTTCTGGATACGGCATCACTGACACCCACTATCCGCTCAGCATCACAGACGGTCCACTTTACATTCGCTTTTGGGAAGACACCAAAAGCTACATTAGGCAGCACCTATACGCATTCCGTCCGCTCTCGGAAAGTGCTGCTTAGCATCCCCAATTTTTTGAGATGGCTTCAAACTCTCGGCGTATTTCTTGACGACGCTCGAGAATGCGCTTTTGTTCTTCGAGCAAGCGCACTTGTTCTGCTTCGTCTAATGTGTGCTGCAGCTTTGCCAGATTTTCTTTTAGCAGGTGATCGCACTGAGCCATCATCAATCTACTCGTAGCGTCTAAGAATGCTTGAAGGCATCGGCGCGCGTGATGAGTTGCGGATTCTTCCGGCCAGCGTTCTGAAATGGGTGTTTCGATTAGCAGCTCTGAGATGAAGTTGCGTAGGCTTTCGTCTTCCAAATAAGCCAGCTCACTTGGCACATCCAGCGTATTTAGCCCACGTGCTTTAAGCTGCTCATAGCGTCTGAGTATGAATGCCACCGTTGCTTGCACCTGCGGGTGCTGCAAGTTTAGGAGCGAAAGATACTCGGCTGTAAACTCTAACGCTGCAGATCCGTGTGCCGTGCTTTCCAGCAGTGCTTTTAGAAATGTGCGCTCTACTACCGATAAAACCTCTTTTGCTTGCGAAGGCTTTGCTGGTGCGATGTGCTGCGCCGCTGCCTGTTGCACGGCTGGCGATACAGACAGCTTCGGCGCAAGACGCTTTCTGCGTTTCTCTGCCTGTTGCGACTCTGCTTCATTTCGCAGCAGTGCAAGGCTAATGTCTAACTTCTCTGACAGCGCCTTAAAGTAAATTTCCTGTGCTAGCTCATCAGGTAGCTTGAGCAGCGTGGCCACCAATTCTGAGAGGCTACGACGAAACTGCACAGGGTCTGATAATGCCCCGCTCTCTTTTAGCATCTGAATTTTGAAGTCCAGAAAGGAAAAACGGTGCGCCGTGATAAACTGACGCAGCGACTCAGCACCTGCTTCTCGCACAAAGCTATCAGGGTCATGTCCATCAGGCAAAATGACCACAAACGGCGTCATGCCTTGCTCGAGCATGGTATCAATGCCTCGCTGCATTGCTGAAAGCCCGGCACGGTCGCCATCGTAGAGAAAGAGGATATTTCTGCTGTAGCGTGAGAGCAACTTTACTTGTTCAGTTGTCAGCGCTGTGCCACTGGACGCCACACAATTGCAAATGCCTGCTTGATGCAGTGAAATGGCGTCCATATAACCTTCTACCAAAATGGCTTCTCCTTTTCGACGAATGTCATCTTTGGCAAAGTTCAGTGCATACAGCAGCTTGGATTTTTCGTAGAGCGGGCTTTCTGGCGAGTTGATATACTTTGGTGCATCTTTTTCGTCCTCGAGCAAGCGACCAGCAAAGCCAACTACCTTGCCCGCTGTTGAGAAAATCGGAAACATGGCTCGATGGCGGAAGGTATCGTAGTGTTTGCCTGATTTTTCGCTGTAGCTGGCCAAGCCCAGTGTCCGCAGCAAGTCGACCGAAAAGTTTTCGCTCTGTGCCGCCTCAATCAGCTTATCCCAGTGGTTATAGGCGTAACCAAGCCCAAAGTGTGAGATGGTCTCCCGAGTTAGTCCACGACTTTTGAAATACTCGAGGCAGACTTTTCCTTCAGCCGTATTGAGGGCTTGGTGAAAAAACCTTGCCGCAAAGCGCATCACTGCGTATTCAATTTGTTCTTTCTCTGCTGCATCAGAGCCTTTCTCATACTGCGAGAGATCTATGCCGACTTTCTTTGCTACGATTTTCACTGCATCAAGAAAGCCGACTTTTTCCATCTCCATCACAAACGTGAAGACATTGCCGCCTTTGCCGCTGGAAAAGCACTTGTAGATTTGCTTCTCAGGCGAAACGAAAAACGATGGTGTTCTTTCATTGGTGAAAGGAGAGCGTGCTTTGTAGTTTCTGCCAGCTGGCTGCAAGGGGACATACTCCGATACCACATCAACAATATCGGCTAAGCGGCGGATTTCCTCAATTTTTTCTTCGGGCAATCTCATCGCCAAAGAAAATTTTTATCTTTGTGCTGTAACCGCTGTGCGACTGCAAAAAAAAATGTTACCTTTGTGCCTTGCCTCTGCTATTTCATCGCAGGTTTTTAACGGTAGAGCCATTCCACAAGCTTAGAGCATTACATAACGATAAATTACTAAGATGTAACGATGGCAATACAGACTAATACACCACTTACCACACCGTCAGCCAAACCCGACAGCAAGAAGCGGGAAATGCTGTTTCACGAAATTCGAGCCGCTTTGCACAATCCTGATGCGCTCGAAGATAACATCTTGCTCAACTATGTGGCTGCTTTAGAGAAGATGGTCTCTACGCATGAACACGTTCCGATTCTTCACTACTACATTGCGCTTGCCAGCGTGCGCTATGCCTTGCGGTGTATCAAGCGAGAAGATGAGGTCGGCATGGAACGCTCGTTTGAGACGGGAATGGAACATCTTGGCAAAGCGCTTGCCATGAAAAGCGACTTTGCCGAAGCCCACATCTTAGAAGCCTACATCTATGCACAGCGCATTGTCAAAGCTGCCACCGAAGCAATGAAGTATGCCCTGAAAATTGCGGAAGCCTTGGGCAAAGCCAAAGTCGTTGAAGCAAATAATCCTCGCCTGCATTTGGTTGAAGGCATCACTTCGTTTGTCCTACCTGAAACTTTTGGCGGCGGCCTTAGCAAGGCTGTCGAGTCACTTAGCAAAGCTGAGCAGCTTTTTAAGACCTATCAATTGCAGTCGCCAATGTATCCTGACTGGGGAAGAGAGGAAGTTTATGCTTGGTTAGGCAAGGCTGCTTTTGAGCAAGAAAATTATGGCTTAGCGCGTCAATACTACCAGCATGCACTTTCCATCAAGCCCGACTACGATTGGGTGAAGAATACGCTAATGGTAGAGCTCAATCAAAAGCGTGGCTAATTCACGCTTTGCGATTGGGATGCTCTCCTGCAGAGTCGGTTATCTTCATGCTTCCCTTTCAGCCGAAGTGTCCCTCTCCGACTGGGAGAGGGATGCTGCTTCATGTTTTTGCTAAACCCATAGCCTGACCTTGCAATTTAGCCTGCGCCCTCCAGTGTATTGTGAAAATGCTTGTTATCGTTACCTTTCGAGAAATTGCAAAACCGACGCGCATCATGAAACTCACGCCAATTGACATCAAAAAGCAAACTTTCAATAGAGTTTTGCGTGGCTATGACCCCGAGGAGGTGGAGGCTTTCTTAGGCACCGTTGCCAAGCAGTGGGAAGAAACTTTGGCTGAACAAGATGCGCTGAAACGCAAACTCTATGAGCTTGAGGGTCAGGTGCAGAAGTTCAAGGAAGTTGAAAGCATTTTACATCAAACACTGGCACAAGCCCAGCAATCTACAGCCAGCGTTGTTGAAAATGCCAAGCGCGAAGCCGAGTTGATTCGGCAAGAAGCGCAGATGAAAGCTGCGCAAATCCTCGAGCGTGCCAAAAATGAAGCGATTGCCCTTAGCGACGACATCCAACGCCTGAATGCGCAAAAACACGAGATTGTTCAAAAACTTCGTCTTTTGCTTGCTTCACAGTTAGAGCTTTTGAATTCCTTTGCCGCTGATGAAGATGCTTACATTGTCAATCAAATTGCCGCACGCAAGCAGATGCGTCTGCAAGCCCAAGCCAGCACCAGTCAACCTGACTTAGCACCAACAGACGCCCCACCCCGTTCTGAACCTTCTCCTGCCCCTGCTCCGTCTGTTTCTTCCATGCCTTCTGTTAGCTCTACTGCCGCTGATACTACGTTGGAGCAAACTCAGTCAGAGAAAACCACCCGCTACGAAGTGCCTGTTGAAACCTATAAAGGCTCTGTAAGCAAGCGACATATCAACATTGATGAAATCCTAAACAGCTTAGAATAACCTAATCTGTTCCAAATATGTCAGTGCCGTATCAACCTGCGCGTCGCACGCAGAATTACAAATACGCCATTCGCAACATCGTCTCTGAAGCCAAGAAAATTGAAGCGCAAGGTCGGCGCGTTACTTATCTCAATATCGGCGACCCCTCGCTTTATGGCTTTCAGCCACCGCAGGAGCTTATTGAGGCAGCTATCAAAGCGATGCGAGATGGGCATAATGGCTATTCGCCTTCAGTTGGCATTCTGGAAGCCCGCCAAGCTGTTGCCGATGAGGCAGCCCATCGTGGCATTCCCACTTCCCCCGAAGACGTGATTTTCACATATGGTGCTTCAGAAGCAGCTGATCTTGTCTTCACAGCGCTTCTTGAGCCCGGTGATGAAGTCTTAGTGCCTGCACCCGGCTATCCGCTTTATACTGCGATTGCCACCAAACTGGGCGCAGTTGAAGTAAAGTATCGCCAAAATGCCCAAAACAACTGGCAGCCAGACGCCGATGAACTGCGTTGCAAAGTTACATCTCGCACAAAGCTACTGGTGATTATCAACCCAAATAATCCGACTGGTGCACTGTACTCTGAAGCTACGCTTCGCGCCATGCTCCAAGTCGCTCGTGAACACAAACTGGTTGTAATTGCCGACGAAGTCTATCACAAGCTCATCTTTGAAGGCAAGCATATCCCGATAGGTAGCCTTGCAGACAAAGACTTGCCTGTTATTACAATGGAATCGCTCTCAAAAAATTATCTTGCACCGGGCTGGCGACTGGGTTGGATGAGCGTGACGAACTCGCACTTGATTCCCGATTTGATGGCTGCGATTCGCAAGTTAGCCGATGCTCGGCTTTGTGCCCCTATGCCGCCTCAGCATGTCATCAAAACTGCTTTGCAGTTGCCTGCCTCCTACCTTGAACCTACGCTCACTCGCCTTCGCCAGCAGCGCGACATTACCTTCGAAGCCCTTAACCGCATTCCGGGCATCAGGTGCAACAAGCCTGAGGGCGCTTTCTACGCCATGGCACAGGTTGATTTGCAGCAAGGGGAGCTTGGCACAGATGAAGAATTTGTCTTAGGACTGCTACGCGAAAAGGCGGTGCTGTTCGTGCATGGCTCTGGCTTTGGCACTCATCCCACAGAAGGGTTTTTCCGAGTCGTGTTTTTGCCTGACGCCGAAACGCTGAAAGATGTGTATGCACGTGTTGCAGACTTTACGCGTGTCTTTCGCGAGACTCGCTTATCCGCTGTTGCAAAATAACCTTGCATACTCTGAACCCAATCATCAGCTATGACAGAATTGCGCCAAAAAATCAATGAAGCCAGCAACTTCATCCGCCAGCACACCCGTGACACTTACCCGATTGGCATTGTGCTCGGCACAGGTCTTGGCGGACTTGCCAGAGAAATCAATCAAACACTTTGCTTGGATTATGACAAAATTCCCCACTTCCCGCTCTCAACTGTAGAGTCGCATCACGGACGACTTATTTTCGGCACGCTGAGTGGCAAAAATGTCGTCGCAATGCAGGGGCGCTTTCACTACTACGAAGGCTACTCCATGCAAGAAATTACTTTCCCCATTCGCGTCATGAAGACGCTGGGCGTCCAAACGCTTTGCATCTCCAATGCGTGTGGCGGCCTGAACCCGCTCTATCGCAAAGGCGACATTATGATTATTGACGACCACATCAACTTGATTGGCGATAACCCCCTTATTGGGAAAAATGATGATGAGCTCGGCCCCCGCTTTCCCGATATGAGCGAGCCTTACTCCCGACGGCTTATTGCGCTGGCTGAAGAAGCTGCTCTGGAGCTTAAAATTAAGGTGCATCGTGGCGTCTATGTAGCGCTCTCAGGGCCGAGCTTAGAGACTCGTGCTGAATATCGTATGCTCCGCTTGCTCCAAGCCGATGTGGTCGGCATGTCTACCGTGCCAGAAGTCATCGTTGCCAATCATCAAGGCACAGAGGTCTTAGGCATCTCCATCATCACTGACGAATGCTTTCCAGAGAGCCTAAAACCTGTTGATGTCAAAGAAATTATTGCTGCGGCTAATGAAGCTGAGCCTAAGATGACTGCAATATTTAAGCGCGTGATTGAAAAGTTGTAGGGCAAATGGCGTTACGCCCTTCCCTCGAAAGGGAGAAGGAAACGATTTGTCAGAATCGGCGGCAGAGTCTGCGCACCCCTAAGTGCGCAATTTGTCGGGCTGCACCTTTGCCAGCAGTGCCGCACGATGCGCAGGATAGAGGCTTGCTAAAAAGACAATCACTAGCGTTGCTGCCACCACGGCTACAAAATCCGTTGCAATCATTGAAACAGGGTAGGCACGAATAATGAACGATTCAGCCGACGGCAGCGGCACCAGCTCGAACTTTTTTTGCGCAAAGCAGACAAGAAAGCCGAACAGTGTGCCACTCACTGTGCCTATTACGCCAATTAGCAATCCCTCAAAGATGAAGAGATGTCGCAAGCTCTGAGGTGCTAATCCCATACAGGCAAGAAAGTATAGGTCGCGCCGCTTCTCAATAGCTGTCATTGTCAATGAGCCAATCAAACTGGTTGCGGCGACCACTACGATTAGGAGCAGAATGATAAAGCTGCCCCACTTTTCTAACTTCATTACGCGGAAGAGCTCGAGAAATCTGTCGGATAGGCTCTCGGCGGCAAATTGCTCCGATAGTCCCTGTTGTCTTAGCCAGCTTTCAAGACGCGCTTTTAGTGCTTCATCAGACACCCCTGACTTTGCACGCAGTTCAATTCCTGTTACAACCTCTGGCGTATATCCAAACACCGATTGTGCAGTACGCCGTGCGGTGAGTGCATACACATCGTCGTAGAGCCGATGCGCTGAAAAAAAGTTGCCAACTCGCAGCACAGGGAGTGTTATCGCAGAGCGAAGCAAAGGATTTTGCAAGGCTGCCAGTCCCTCATCAATTTGCTTGGTAGACAGCACGCGCACATCGGTGTTATACATTGCCGAAAAACGATACGCCAGCGGCAAGCCTAAAATGATGTGGTTCTCTTCCAGAAAGCGGCGGTGTTCATCTAAGTAGGGAGCAAGTTCCTGATATGCCTCTGGCTCAATGCCTTTGAGCATCACTACCCCGCTTTGCTTTGGCGTAATGAGCAAAACTTTTCCTTCTACGAATGGTCGCGCCGATGCCACGCCTTCAATCTGGCGCAGTTGCAGCAGCAGTGAGTCTGACATTGTCATCGTTGCACCTTGCTTTGGAATCAGCCGCACTTCAGTATCAATTGCTAAGAAAAGATTGTATGCAAGGTCACGAAACCCATTCATCACGGAGAGAACAATTACGATGGTGGCGGTGCCTACAATCACCCCCAAGATGCTCAGCGCAGTGATGATGTTGATCATGCGCACCTTCTTTGCTGCAAAGATAAATCGGCGCGCAACCAGCAGAGCGGTCTTCAATTGCGCTGCTCGGGAGAGCGTGCTCATAGTCGTATGGCATCTATTGGCTTCAAGCGGCTTGCACTTTGCGCTGGAATCAGTGAGGCAAGCAGTGCAATTGCTAGTGCTGTAATAGACACAACTCCGTAGTGCAGTGGTTCAATGAAAATCGGTGTTTCCGAAATGTAGTAGGTCTCTGCTGGCAAGGGAATCAGATGAAAGTGCTTCTCGAGCAGTGAAAGACACAGCGCCAAGGCATTCCCCGCTGCAATGCCCACCAGCGCAATGAAAAAGGCTTGTGAGACAAAGATGCGCCGAATGTGTTTTGGGCTTGCTCCAAATGACATTAGCACGCCAATCTCTGCGCTTTTTTCCAGCACGATAATGAGCAGCGTGGAGACAACGTTAAACGCAGCCACGATGGTCACCATCACCAAAAGCAGTGGCACTACATTCTTTTGCAGGCTTAGCCACGCATAAATAGCCGAGTGCAATTGATATATTGTGCGCGCCATCAGTGGCGGACGCAAGATTTGATTTAGCTCATTCCCTGTTTGGCGCACCTGCTCAAACTCTACGGTGCGCACTTCGTAGCCAGAAATTCTCTTTGGTGCGCCCACGAAGCGTTGCAAAGCAGGGAGCGTTGTAAACACCACTGCTTCATCAAAGCCCTGTGCAAGACCTGTCTCATAAATTCCCACAACGACTGCATTGTCCAGCCGAAGTTGCTCCAAGAGGGCTTCTGGACTTTGGGGCAGCACCGTGCTCGCATCCAGTGCAGTAGCTGATGCAATCACAAGCGCTTCTGACTGAGGTGATAGCGCTAATCGCTGCGCCAGCTTTTTACCGATAAGAATCGGTAGCCCTGAGCGATATGCCGAGTCGGAGAGGAATGCACCTGCCACGACTTTTTCGCAAATGCGGCTTACGTCTTCTGTTGGCACAATACCCTTCAGCAGTGCAGGTTCCAGCAAGGGGTCGCCATTCGGTGCCCGTGATTTGAGAATGACGCTGCGCTGCAAAAATGGTGAAACCGCTGCAACATTAGGCACCTTTGAAATCTCAGATAGCACTACCGTATCAAGCGGCATTTCTTTCAGCGATGCGTGTGAAACCTGAATATGTGCCCCAAACAGGGCAATTTTGGATTCAATAACACGGCTAAAGCCATAGACAATTGTAAGCGTGAGAATGAGTGCTGCAGTGCCTAAGGCTAAGCCTATCACAGCAATCAGTGTAATAAACGATGGGCGAGTTTGCCGCACTCTACTTGGGAAAGCAAATCGCCGAGCTACTTCCAGTTCAAACTTCACGGCACTTATTCTGCTTTGCTGAGTTGCAGGTCGGCGTAGTGTAGGGAACGATTGCGTCCGCGTGCTTTGGCTTCGTAGAGCGCAATATCGGCAACGCTCACAAGTTCTTCCTCCGTATTTGCATCAGTCGGGAAAGTCGCAATTCCTAAGCTGGCAGTCAGATTACCACCGGGCTGTTTTTCTTGATTGATGAAGACTTCATCTTCAATTGCTTTGCGAATGCGTTCTGCCACGAATTTTGCCTCTTCCTTGTCGGTGCGTGGTAGCAGCACGGCAAACTCTTCTCCGCCGAAGCGTGCGGGCACGTCGGTTTCTCGACATTCTTGGCGAATGAGTCGTGCAACTTTTTTTAGCACCTCATCGCCCAGAAGATGTCCGTTTGTGTCGTTGTAGTGTTTGAACTTATCCACATCGACCATGATAAGTGAAAACGGCTCACCGAAGCGACGCGACCGTACCACCTCTTGATGCAGTTGCGACTTGAAGTATCGAAAGTTGTACAGCTGCGTTTTCTCGTCCGTGATAATGAGGCGATTCAGCTCTTCGTTCTTTTCGTTGATTGCTTTGCCGAACTCCGTAATTTTTCGCACCAGCAATGTGATTTCATCGTTAATTGGTCGCGACTGGCAGAACTGCCGCATATCGGCAATCATTTGGTTGATTGCGCTGTTATCATCTACGCTCACGCTCCCTAAGCGGTCACGAATGTCCCGAATAGGCACGACCGTTGAGCGGTAGATTGCAAACGTAACCAGCGCCAAAAGAGGCACAAAAATCGCGGCCATTCCAAAGGCAAGGTAAGCCAGCGTAGAAAGCTCTTCGCGCAGCTTATTTGATGCGCCGACCAAGTCATCTTGATTTTTCTCCAAAAGCGCATTGATTTCGCGTAGGATTCTATCTACGCTTTGCTGCTGCTGCAATGCCAGTTGCCGAACTGCATTTTGGGACTTTGAAATTTCTGCTACTTCTGCGAAATACTGCTCCGAAAGCGTCTTGACTTGATAGAGATGGAAATAAGATAGCGAACTTGTATCTGCCTTTTTTAGTAGCCCCTTCAGGTCGCGTGTAATGCTCTCTTCCAGCGGTTTCATTTTGGAGAAAAGTGACCTGTCACCTGTTGCCACAAATTTCCACAGTCCTGAGTCATAAATCAGAAGGCGTGTTTTGACTTCCTTGAGTGTGATAAAGTCGTTGCTTTGCTCAGTTATATAACGCTTAAAATCACGCTCAAACTGGTTTAGCATCCAGAGTGAAACGATTGGATAGCTACCAGAGACTATGAGCACAAAGAGCGACAGAAAAATAATCTTGCCACGTAATGTCATAACCCATCACTGTCGTCAGCCTGCAACATACGAATTTCGAAAATAAGGTGTGCAGGCTTGAGCGTCAATCAATCTTCTTTGAAGTTCACGATTCGGATAGGCACTTTGTAAGGGGCATAGCCGTGTCGGACGAAAATTTGCTGTCCTTCACGCAAAAGAAAGGAGGTAAATCCGATTGGCAATTTTTCTCCGCGCAGGTGAGCCACATAGACAAAATGCGCAAATGGATACTTGCCTTCATAAACATTGGCTTGGAAAGGCATAACTGCTTCTGCATTTGCAGAATCAGCCGCCAGTGCCAGCACCTTAAAGGCTGTGGTATCCATCTGCTTTACATTCAGGGCGGGGCGGGCGTGTGCAGTGCCCGTGTAAGCCAAAAAGTGCTTTGTGCGCTGCATATAGGTTTTCATCTGTGCAAATGAGGTGCAGGGGTAGGCTAACTTGGAAAATTCCAGCGATTTGAGCAAAGAATCTTGCAGCAGGTCTCGCATTCCATCGTTAGGCGAAGTAATCAGTAATTGAATAGGGGCATTTGCACCACCCACTTGCGACCAGTTTGTAACCGCGCCTGAAAGAATGTCGCGCAGTTGGCTGAGCTTCAACTGGCGCACAGGGTTTTCAGGGTGCACCAAAAAACATACGCCATCGACGCCCACAGGTCTTTTTTCCAGCTGGATGTCGAGCTTTTTGAACGCCTCTACTTCATCAGGTTTCAAATCTCGGTTGATGACGATGAGGCGCACTTTGCGGTCCAGTAGGCGCTGCACTGCCGCCCGTGTTTGCAGTGTCTCTGCAATGAGCGTTGCGCTTTGCCAGATGCGTGTAAATTCTTGCCGCTGTGGCTCCATCGCAGGCGCCAAGGATTCGTCAATCGCATAGCGCAGTGTGCCCTCAGTGGTGGTTTCATTTCTATCCTCGCTCGAGCCTGAGCAGCCTTGCACAAAGAGCCAAGCCAGCAAGCCTACAAGCAAAATATGAAGCAATCGCTGCATCGAAAATGGCGACTAAAATGCTACTGACGGATAACTATCTTCTGCGTAAAGGGCACCAGTCCATTTTTGAAGAAAACTTCTTGCCCTTCGCCCGGTGTACCGAAGTATAAAAATCCCGAGAATCCCGCAGGTAAGCGACCAACTGTGCGTTGAAAGTATTGAATGGCATAGCTTGCGGGGTATTCACCGTTTGCCACATAGCCTTGCAGAGGCAGAACAGGTGAGGCTTCAAAGCCTGCCCCCTTCACTGCCACCACTTTGAACCGTGTAGTATCCTTTATATCCACTACGAACTTACCACCTTGTTCCTTTACACCAATCACATCTTTTACATCATACATTGACACATAACCGATTGCGCCGGGTGTGCGGCTTAGCGTCGCCAGCAATTCCTCTTTAGACTTGCAGACTACAGCGCTATCCGAGAACTTCTCGCCTGCCAAGAGCGAATCCCGCAGATAGTCGCTCCGCCCATCATTGGTGAGCAGCGGTGTAACAGGCAGCGGTTTACGATTTTTATCGATGTCTGACCAATCCTTCACTTTGCCCGTGAAAAGATACTTGACTTGCTGAAAGCCTAACTCGGTGGTTGGATTTTGCGGGTGCACGATGAAACAAAATGCGTCCAGTGCGGCCTTGCGACGCTGCACACTGACATCATTAGCCCGAAACGCCGCACTTTCTTGACTGGAGCTATCGCGTATGGTGATTGCAAAGCGCAAACGTTTGTTTGCAATCTCAGACAGTGCTTCACTAGCCGACATTGGCTCGAGCATAATTTTTGCTTCTGGGCGCTTTTCATTAAACGCTTTTACCAGAATTTCAGCAAGGGGCATTAGAGCTGGCTCGACGCCAACCAACATTTCACCCTTCTGAGGGGTTTCATCTGGCTGATTGGCTTCATAGAGCGCTTGCACGGCTCGGCGGTAAATTTTGTCATCTGAGAGTTTTAGGAGCATCTCCTTTTCTGCCGCTGTGATATGGTCTTTCACAATTAGGCTTTGCTTAGCGGCATCGTAGCGCACTTTCTCCTGCAATTCCTTTGGGATTTCCACGCCACTGGGTAATGCAGCGAGCTTTACATCGTATTCAGGCTTTGCGCAGGCAGAAAAAACCGTGGCAAGCACGACGCACAGCGCTGCTTTATGTTGAGCGAAGAAAAGCTGGCGAAGCATACTGCAAAGCTGGTTATGACAGTTTTTTGACAGTGCCGCACATATGTCTCTTAGGCAAAAGTAAAGTAGATTGGGCAAAGAAAAAAGGTCAGGCATTATGGCTATATAGATGGGGTTTAGTGCGTTTTGGAGATGTGTTACCACCCGCTTCAACAAGAGGCGAGCGAACGCTCGCCTCTTTTTTTGCTAAGCTTACTGTCCATTCTGGAATGCTGCAATTTCGCCCGGCTTGCGCAGCATCTTATTAACCTCCATGATGTGTAGCTCTTCGTCGTGAATCATTTGGCGAGCATATTCTTCCAGCACGATAGACCTCCCCTCTACCAGAGAGAGTAGCTCACGGTAGGCTGCCAGCCCTGTCATTTCGTGCTCGAGTGACTCACGCAGAATTGCTCCAATGTCATGGTTGTGCGTCTCTAAGAGTGGACCGATTGCCAAAGAGGGATGTTCACCCAAGCCTGTAATTAGTTCGCCAGCTTGCTGTGCATGCGCTAGCGATTCACTGGCTTGGTTGCGTAGCCAAGAGACAATTGGAATGCGATTGTAGCCATAAATCATCAGCGAATAGTGCGTGTAGCGCACGACGCCTGCCAGCTCGGTCTCCAAAATTTTGTTCAGCACAGCGGCTACAGCTTTTTTATCAATTTTCTCCTCAAGAACGGTTGTGGTAATCGACATAGCTGCAGTTGGTTTAAGCGTTAGAGAAAATTATTTTGGCAAAAATTTATGTAAAGGTAAGTGATGTGGAGCTTGCTTTTTGCGATAAGTTTTTTCAGCCAATTTAGACCGAATCTACCTGAGCAGAGTTCGACGCAGTGGCAAGCTTTTCCAAAGCCACGCATTGTGATTAAAAAGAGCGACTATAAGCTCTATCTCTATTGCGGAGATGTGCTTGAAAAAGTCTACCCTATTGCAGTTGGGAAGAATAAGGGCGACAAGGAAGCAGAGGGCGATATGCGCACACCTGAGGGCTACTTTTACATTTCCCAGATTCAGAACTCGGAGAAGTGGACGCACGATTTCAAAGATGGCAAAGGAGAAATTGCTGGCGCATACGGACCGTGGTTCTTGCGACTGCATACCTCTAAAGAACGCACGAAGTCTGGCAAAGCGTGGCGAGGCATTGGCATACACGGCACGCACGATGAAAGTTCAATCGGAACTGCTGCAACTGAGGGGTGTATTCGGCTGCGCAATAGCGACCTTCTTGACTTGAAATCGCGTATTCGAATTGGCACTGAGGTCAGAATTGTGGAGTAGAAACCTTGATGCAAAAATGCCGCATAATAATCCAGTAACCTAACACCGCAATGCAGTATGAAAGCGATTATCCTCTATGACGCACTGACCACAGGCGGTTCTACAGACCGCATTATTGACACGATTGGGCAGACTCTGGTAGAGAAAGGTGTCTATGTTGAGAAAGCAAAAACGCCACCTCGCGCCGACTACAGCTTTCTGGAAGAATTTGACCTCATCATTCTTGGCACACCGATTTACAACCTTGCGATGTCTCCCAACTTTGTTGGCGCGCTCAATCAGAGCAATCTTCTGGAGAGCATTAAGAAAAAGCTGGTTGCATTCTTTATGGTGTTCGGTGGCCCAGAACTGACCGCACAATTTCTTTATCGTCCGCAACTTAGCCTAAGGCTACTTAATCATAATGTTATTGCCGATAAGCTCTTCGGCCTGACCGAAAAAAACAATCCTCAAGCGCCAATTGACTTTGCTAATGAAATTTATGAGAAAGCTATGCAGCGCTTGGAGAAAGCTGGGGCAGCGTCTTGACCTGATTATACACGGCGTTCTGTGAATACCTTGAAACCGTGCAAGCTGTTCACACAGTCAGCGTGTAGAAGAAATTCAGCAGCAAGATATGCTCCATACGCACGGGCTGCGGAGACATGCGGTTGATGATGCGATTTTGATACAGCACATCAATGACAATTCCGGGCTGTCGGTAGCGCACCCCAGTCTGAAATCGATTTTGATTCCAGACTGGGGCTTCCAGCGTAAAAAACCATTCGTTATTGATGAGCCACGAGAAATTCCCAGCAATCGGGATTGCCAGCTCGGGACGGATACGAAATCGCCACGACCGAATGACCTCAAAGAACGGGTCTTGCAAAGCATGCCACGCAAGGCTTTCTGCACGCAAGCGGAGCACCGCAGGCATCTCACCAATTTTGAAATCGTGCCACAGCTGAAAGGAAAAAATGTCCAGAATGCGGTTGTTGATAGGCGTAAGGAAAATATAGCCTGCTCCTACTGAGCTTGACGGCACGAAGCGATAGAGCCCATACAGCAAGAACACCACGGTTTGAAACTGAGACAAATTTTGCACCATTCGGTTTTGCACAAACACCTGTGCCGACCAAGGCGACTCTCCAAATCGCACTGTCAGCATCGCACCTGACCAGCTTACCAAATCGTGCTCAATGGTTTGCGGACGCGCTACTTGATGCAACGAGCAAAAGATGAAGCACAAGACCCAAAATTGTTTCTGCATTGTTTAAGGCAAAAATGTTCGCAACTTTGTTTGTCTCAAACGTCTGGATTTCTCCTCGAAAACGCAAGCCAACATGACGCTTACGACTCGCATTACGCTACTTATAGCCGCTGTTGCCTTTGCAGCACTCGCTATTGCTGGTGCCGTCTATGTGGTGTTCGTTAAGGTTCCCACGGACCTTGCTGAGAAAGTTGCTAGTAGTGTGCGCCACACTTTGCACTTTACGCCCGAAGTGCGACTCAATGAAACCATCGTCGTGCAGCAATCGACCCCGATTCTTGAGCTAGCAACTGTCTCTAAGGAGATTTTAGTAGAAGATGCATACACCCACACCTTTCTTGGTAGCACGAAAACACTGGTCGTGCGTGGCACTTTTGTTGCAAAAGCAGGCTTTGACCTTAGAGAAAAATTTTTACTGACTGTCAAAACCAACCCAACCAAACTCATTGCAGAACTGCCTGCTCCTAAACTTCTCTCCATAGAGATGACGCGCTACGACATTGTGCAAGAGGAAAGCGGCTGGTGGAATCGCCTCACCAGCGAAGAGCGTGAAGCGGCAGTCCAACGGCTGCGCCAGAAAGCCGAGCAGCATTTACTTGTCTCGAGCCTCCTAAACGATGCAGAAACTTTGATGCGAAAACAGTTGGAAGCAGCTCTTTACGTGCACCACACTCCGCTCGACATCTCGATTCGCAGAAAGCCATAGCGATTCAGTTCCTTAGCGCACATCACAGCAAGCACTTACGCTGCCTTGCTCACGATGGGTAGATTATGTAGCTTTAATCTGATGACAAGAGCTGAAGTCCTCACAGAACTGGCGCGCTTTAAGCAAGAGCGTATCCGTGGCTTGCTTATTGAAATTGAACTTGAAGAAAAGGTTGACCTCTACGAGACCTTGCGCGCGTTGGTGCAAGAAACGCTTGCTGAGCATCGCTCGCCTTTTATTGAGAGCTTAGACTGGGAAGTTGGCGACAGTCGCTTCAAGCCTGATTTTCTTGTGCACCTTTTTCACGATGAGCTGCATGAAAAGCATCTCGGCAGCGGTGATGTGAGCGACCTTGCCAAGTGGCACACCGATTCTGAACTGCAGGAACTTCTTCGTGTGATGAACGCCTTGCTTCTGAAAATCGCTGCTTTGCCTATTAGCGGAATGACCCTTAACCCAACTCCTTGCAAAAAATGATGCGTTTTTGCTTGACCCTCTTCGTTTATTTGATTGCCACCACGCTTTATGCCCACGAGTTTTGGCTCCGCCCTGCCAAGTTTCGTCTAAAACAAGGTGAGCGCACCACGCTTTCGCTACTAGTTGGCGAAAACTTTACAGGGGAAGCATGGAAATTTGGACAAAGCACGGCAATTGCATTTCTCCAGTGCCACCGCTCTGCTACAGAGACTCTAGTGCCTGTTATTAAAGATGGTGTTGCGGCACCGATTGAGCTTTCATTCAAGTATGACGGCACTTACCTCATTGGGCTTCATACTTCGCCAAAATTCATTGAGTTAGATGCCGAGAAATTTGCCGCATACCTCAAGGAAGAAGGGCTAACAGATATACTTGCACTGCGCAGCCAAAAAGGCGACGTCAAAAAGCCTGCGCGGGAGCTATATCGTCGATGCGCCAAAACGCTTATTCAGGTCGGACACCTCTCAGATGAGACAGCGTCAAAAGAGTTAGGCTTTCCACTTGAAATCATTCCTGAACATAATCCATATCTGCTCCAAGCTGGCGACGCAATGCGGTTTCGGGTTGTCTTCAATGCCAAGCCTCTTTCACGGGCACAAATTAAGGTCTGGCACAGACGTGGCAGCAAGGTTACAACGACTACACTTCACACTGACGAACTGGGCTTTGCTTCGTTTGCGATTGTGCCAGATGGTGAGTGGATGATTAGCTTAGTCAAGATGATTGAAGCAACCGATACTGCCAAAGCAGACTACGAAAGTTTCTGGGCATCACTTACCTTTGGATATGACCGCTAACACACGCAAACACTATGGCAGAACCCAATCTTCCAATTGAGATTGAAAAAGAGCTTCAGCGTCTGTTTAATGCGATTGACGCACTGGGCTTGGACGACGTGGAAATCGAGCTTGCTGATGGAAAGCTGGTGATTGAATTTGAAGATGGCACGAAGTTTATTGTCAACCGACAGAGCGCGACCAATCAAATTTGGCTCGCAGAGCCGCAAGGTGGCTGGCGCTTTGACTGGAAAGATGGCAGGTGGCTTGATGACAAACGCGGCATTGAGCTATCCGCTGCCCTCGCTGACCTCATGCAAGCCAAGCTGGGACAGCCTATTTCTCTTAAATAACTAAACTGTAATGAAAAATGGAAAATCTTGTGCAGGTGCTACTGTCGCAATTTGGTAGCGAGGCGATTGAGCAAGTGAGCCAGAAAATCGGTGCGGAGCGCAGCACTACTGAGCAGGCTCTTCAGGCAGCCGTGCCACTACTCATTTCTGCACTTTCGCAGAATGCGTCCCAGCCTGATGGTGCTGAGGCTTTGGCGCAAGCCCTGCAGCGCGACCACAGTGGCTCAATACTGGACAATGTGATGGATTTTCTGCAGAATCCACAGACAGCAAACGGTGCAGGCATTTTACGCCATCTGCTTGGTAGCCAGCGCGCGCCGATTGAGCAGGCACTGGCTGAGCGCTTTGGTCTCAGCACTGGGCAAATTGGGCATCTGCTGGAGATACTCTCCCCGCTGGTTATGGGCGCACTGGGCAAGCTATGTGCTGCCAAGCATCTGGACGCTGGTGGATTGTCGCAATTTCTGGGTCAGCAGCGCCAGCAAATTGCCGCTCAAGCTCCTGACCTGATGAGCCTTGCAACGCGCTTTTTAGACCGCAATGCGGACGGCTCCATTATGGACGATGCAGCTAACCTTCTCAGCGGTTTCCTTAACCGGCGTAAGCAGTAGAGCGTGGGCGAAAGAATTTACGACACACTGACGCATCTACTTTCGGAGCGATTCCAGACCACAGTGAAAGTATTAGCCCGTCGCCCTGTATCAGGGGGCTGCATTCACAACGCCGAGTATGTTAAGACAAATGTCGGTGAGTTTTTCTTCAAGCATAATGCACGCTCGCATTACGAGAACTTCCAAGCGGAAGCTGATGGGCTAAGGCAGCTGCAAAGCACGAACACCCTTGCTGTACCCACTGTGCATCTTGTTGCTGCGACTGAACACGATGCGCTTCTGGTCTTGGAGTATATCGTGCAAGGCGTGCCTTCAGCGAAGTTCTGGGAAACATTTGGAGAGCAACTGGCGGCCTTGCATCGACATACGCAAATGACATTCGGGTATGTGCGTGATAACTTTATTGGTGCGTTGCCGCAGCGCAATCGTCCACACTCGAGCTGGGTGGAGTTTTTCATCTGTGAGCGACTGCAGCCTATGGTGGAGCGTGCAGTTGCCGCTGGACAAATGACTACGAATGCTGTCCAACGGTTTGAATCCCTTTATCCAAAGCTGCCAAGCATCTTCCCATCCGAGCCGCCAGCCCTTCTTCATGGTGACCTTTGGAGTGGCAATTTTCTTTGCAACGCTCAGGGCAATCCAGTCGTCTTCGACCCAGCCGTTTACTTCGGGCATCGTGAAGCGGAGCTGGCTTTTATGCACCTTTTTGGCGGCTTCGACCAGCGGCTCTTTGATGCCTACCACTGCACCTTTCCCTTAGCCCCGAATTGGCGTGCACGCATTGACCTCTACAACCTCTACCCACTACTGGTGCATCTAAATTTGTTTGGTCGCAGTTACTGGTCCGCTATTGACACCACGCTGCGCCGATACGGTGCTTAATGTGCTGGCTGCAAGCCTTACTTTGGCGTCTAACTTTTCCGCCACGGCTTTTCCAGAAAGTGCTGCCCCTTCCATTGAGGCTAAATACTTCTGATAGGTGTAATCACCGCAGAGATAGAAATTTTCAATCGGCGAGAGCTGGTCGGGGCGGTAGCGGTCGACGCCAGGCACTGCTTTGTAGACCGATTCAGGAATTTTGACCACTGTTGCTTTCAGCAGTTTTGCAGTTCGTGCCACTGGAAAGAGTGTTTTCAATTCCTCTAAGACGCGTGCGACAATCACATCATTAGGCAATTGCATTAAGTGATGTGCAGGGGCTAACACCAAGCTAAGCACACTTCCCCCTACTGCACTGCCTTGCCCAGCCTGAAAATCCTCGGGGCAGGTGATTGAGACATCGGCAAAGGTGGTAAAGGTGGTGCCGTGTGCGAACATCAGGTTATTGGTGTCGGTGATTTTTCGGTCGAACCACATCTGGCAATTTGCCACTGGGCTGCCTACAAAGTGATAGAGATTGTAGAAGTAATCATATTGCAGCCATGCCTTAGGAATGAGCTTTTTGAGACTATGCACGGGCAGGGCTGAAATGTATGCATCGGCTTCCACGAAGCGACTGTCGCTCAGCACAGCACTTTGCACAGCAAGCTTACTATCTAGCACGAATTCTTTGAGGCGCGAACCTACAAAAATTTTGCCCCCTTTCTCTTCAATGTAGCGCCGCATGGGTTCAATCATACTTGCGCCCGGATTTGCCTTAAAGAAGCCGAACCGTGCGTCTTCGTAGTTGCGACCAAAGTAGTTGAAGATGGTTACCATTGGTCGCGCCGATATCACATTTGGCTCAATGAAGTTGAGAGCCAGCGAAATCGGTCGCCAGAGCCGTTGCAGAGAATGCTCTGTGCAGCCGTGCCGTGCATGCCAGTCTGAGTAAGTGAGGGAGTCTTGTGCACGAAAATACTCTTCATTGCCGAAGAGCAATAAGGGTAACAGTCCACGCACCAGCGAAAGTTTATCTTGCCAGTTAATTACATTGGTCTTCAAGCCGCCAAGCAGCTCTGCGAGAGGACTGGGCCAGCCTTTGGCTTTTTCAAAGCGGGTCTGCCGTCCATCTTTTTCGGCAAAAATGAGCGCAAGGTCTTTCCACTCAAAATTGTTTTCTGCACCAATCTTTTTCAGCACCGATTGCAGTTCCTTATAGCCTCCGAACAGCACATGCAGACCTGACTCAATCGTGTCACCATCTTGGTCTTTCCAAACAGAGACCTTACCGCCTAGCACCGCACGTTTTTCATATAGTTCTACCTCGTAGCCTTTATCAAGCAAGTGTATGGCAGCGGTTAGCCCTGCAATGCCACCCCCGAAAATGGCAATCTTCATTAGAAGCGTCTTTTTTTCAGGAGAAAACAACTTTTTGCTCTGATGGTTTCCCACTTTGTTCAATGTGGGTGAAGGCAAGCAGTTTATTTGCTTCGCACTATATTGCAGCAAACTGTACATACTTGAAAATTAGATTCAAATCACGCACAATATGTCACAACATCACAGTCACACGGCGCATTCTACTCAAAAACCGAAGGTTAAAGCATTTGAGCTGACCCTACCGATTGAAATTATGCCTCACGATATCGACTATGCTGGTGTCGTGAGCAACATCACCTATGTGCGCTGGCTGGAGATGCTTCGTGTCAAGATGATTCAAGCTTACCTTTCAGTCGAGGAGCAATTGAAGATGGGAATTTCTCCCGTGTTGCTAAAAACTGAAATTCACTACAAGAAAGCCGTTAAGTTTTTGGATAAGTTAGTTGGCAGGATGTGGATTAGCCACGCTACCCCTTTGCGATGGACTGCTTCAGCAGAATTTTTGGTAGAGGGCAAGCCCGTTGCGCAAGCTGAGCAGTTGGGTATCTTTGTCAACCTCTCCACGATGCGCCCTGTGCCCATTCCAGAGGAACTGATGCGCATTTACCACGAAGCTGAGAAGAAAGCTCGCCATCATCACTAATCGCGCCAACAAGGGTGTGGGAACACGGCGCGCTGCATCAGTTCATCGGCGATTTCTGAACTTGCACTGCCATGACTCTTTGCTTACATCAGGGGACTTGGCAATGTGTGGGCACTTTACTCAAGCTCGGGTTAAATATCCAATCGGCGCACATATTTGGCGTTGTTTTCAATGAACTCACGGCGCGGCTCTACTGCATCGCCCATCAGCGTTGAAAAAATTTTGTCTGCTTCCATTGCGCTTTCAATGCCAACTTTGAGCAAAGTGCGCTTCTCTGGGTTCATCGTTGTCTCCCAGAGCTGTTCAGGGTTCATTTCACCTAAGCCTTTGTAGCGCTGCACCATCACTTCTTTGCCTTTTTCTTCGAAGCGCTTAATCGCTTCGTCGCGCTCTTCATCATCCCATGCATAGACCATTTCTTTCCCTGACTTGATGAGGTAGAGTGGTGGCTGTGCAATATAGACGCGTCCCGCTTCAATGAGACCGCGCATATAGCGGTAGAGGAAGGTCAAAAGCAAGGTGCGAATATGCGAGCCATCGACGTCGGCGTCAGTCATTAGAATAATTTTTCCGTAGCGCAATTTTTCGGGATTGAATTCATCTTCGCCGATGCCTGTGCCTAATGCCATAATGATGGTGCGAATTTCCTCGTTTTCCAGCATTTTGTTGAGGCGCGCTTTTTCCACATTGAGAATTTTGCCTTTCAGCGGCAAGATGGCTTGGAAACGTCGGTCGCGCCCTTGTTTTGCTGACCCACCTGCGCTATCGCCCTCGACAATGTAGAGTTCGCAGAGTTCGGGGTCGGTGTAAGTGCAGTCTGCCAGTTTGCCCGGCAGTCCAGCGCCGTCGAGAGCTGATTTACGACGCGCTAACTCTTTGGCTTTGCGTGCCGCCTCTCGCGCTTGCGCTGCGCCTAATGCCTTTTCAATGATGATTTTGGCCACGCTGGGATTTTGCTCAATAAACTCGCCCAGCTTTTCATTGACAATTGTTTCAACAATTGTCTGCGTCTCGCTATTGCCCAGTTTGGTCTTGGTTTGACCTTCAAACTGTGGCTCAGGCACTTTGACTGAAATAATCGCAGTTAGTCCTTCTCGATAGTCATCGCCTGTAAGCTGAATGTTTTTGGCCGACTTTAGGAGGTCGTTTTTGGCGGCGTATTGGTTCATTGTGCGCGTCAGTGCCTTGCGAAAGCCTGAAAGATGCGTGCCGCCTTCTACGGTGTTAATGTTATTGACATAAGAGAGCACATTCTCTTGATAGGAGTCGTTGTATTGGAAGGCAATTTCGACCAATGTGCCATCACGCTCACCCTCAATGTAGATGGGTTTTTTCATCAAGGGTAGGCGGTTGGCATCTACATAGCTTACAAATTCTACAATGCCGCCTTTGAAGTGGAACTCTTCTCGCCTTGGTTCTTTTTCGCGCAGGTCTTCAATGACGATGTGAAGATTCCGATTGAGATAGGCTAACTCGCGCATGCGGTCAGCTAATGTGTCATAGCGGAACTCACGATTTTTGAAAATCAGTGGGTCAGGCATAAAGGTGGTTTTTGTGCCCGTGTCAGTTGGTTTGGTCTTGCCAATTTCTTTGACGGGTGCTTCGGGCACCCCACGCTGATAACGCTGGTAGAAAATTTTACCGTCTCGCTTGACTGTTACTTCACACCATTCCGAAAGCGCATTCACCACCGATGCGCCGACCCCGTGCAAACCGCCTGAGACTTTATAGACGCTTTTATCAAACTTACCGCCCGCACCAATTACCGTCATCACCAGCTCGAGGGCGGACTTGCCTGTCTCTTTCTTGATGTCCGTAGGAATACCCCGTCCTCTGTCTGAGACCGTTACCGAACCGTCCTTATTGATACCGACATAAATGAAATCGTTATACCCCGCAAGGGCTTCATCGACAGAGTTATCGACAATTTCATAAACCAAGTGATGCAAGCCACGAATGCCGACATCGCCGATATACATTGCTGGGCGCTTGCGCACATGCTCAATGCCGCTCAGCACCTGAATACTCTCAGCACTATACTCGCTTGCTACCGCTGCGGTCTGCCGAACAGACTCTTCTGCCATTGACCTCAAGGTTTAGTTTATACAAATTGCTTGAGCCGTAAATATACGCAAAAATGCGGCTTTGCAGAGCCTCAGGGCAATCAAGCTCGAAGTGCTTTTCGGCTAAAACGTTGTGCTGCCAGCACTTAGCTTTGCGCTGGCGGATTTGTGCGATAGGCTTTGCGGGCTACCGATGCCGAAATAATGCCTGCAAGTCCTCCTACGACAATTGCGACGGCAATATCGTAGAGCAGTCGCACCACATAGCCACCGAAAAGCAAAAGTTGCAGCATATCTAGCGCCAAGCATGCCAGCAGTGAGGCTGTTACACTGATGCGAAAGGCTTCCCAGTAGCTTAGGAAAAGTTGATGCGTTTTGATGTAGTGAAATGTCGTCAATCCACCGCAGATGACCAGCCCAATCCCATACCGATTTAGCTGATTGACAAATGGAATAATGCCGATGACAAAATAAACCAACGCTCCAAGAAACATTGAGCGCTTCGGGCTGGGCAACTCTGGCAGCGTTGGCGACTTGTGCTCACTTGTAAGTGCAGGTTCCGACATCTGAAACTTTGAGAAAACGTGTAACTTCCCATCAAACGACCGAAAGTTATGGAATCGGTTCAAAGTTTCCTGAAAGGCGTTGCCCCTTTTTCCTTGCTTGCAGACAAAGAGCTTGAGGAAATTGGTAAAAAATTGCTGATTGAATTTTTCCCAAAAGATACCCTGATTTTGCGGCGCGATGTTGATAAGGCAGAGTTTGTCTACATCGTGCGCAAAGGCGCGGTTCGCATCACGCGCGGCATCCTCAATGAAAATGAGCGCTTGATTAGCATCTGCGGCGAAAAAGATATTTTTGGTGTCTCTTCGGTTCTGGAAGGCGAAGCATTTGTTTTCAACGCCAAAGCTGACCAAGACACGATTTGCTACCTTCTGCCGAAAGATGACTTTAAAGCCCTGCTCAGCAAGCATAAAGCGATTGCTGACTTTTTCTCCTCCAAGCTCTCCGTCTCACTTTCAAACGCCTATCTGGAAGGCTCACTTCGGCTTTCGCAGCGCCGTGCAGGAGATGAGCCGACGCTGCTTTATCAACCTATTCGCAATTTGATTAAGCGTCGCCCTGTAGTCTGTCCACCTACGCTGTCCGTGCGTGAGGCTGCCGAAGTAATGACGCTGGAACGCATTGGTTCAATTGTCGTCGTCGATGACGCTGGCTGTCCGCAAGGTATTCTCACGGATACAGATATGCGCGCCAAAATTGTGGCGCGAAATGTACCTGTTGACACCCCGATTGCACAAGTGATGTCTCAGCCAGTTATCACGATTGATGCTGAGCAAAGCATTCTGGACGGCATTATGCTGATGACCAAACGGCGCATTCACCACCTTTGCGTTACAGAGCAGAAAGAAGGGCGCGCGCAGTTTATTGGGGTGGTTTCCAAACATGATTTGATGCTCCTGCACGGCATTAGTCCAGTTGCAGCTATTAAGAACTTAGAGGCTCAGCAAAGCCTTGAAGGTCTCATTGAGACACGCTTGCAGATGGACGCTGTTGTCGATTCCCTCATTGCACAAGGCATTCGCGCACGCAAGCTTACGGAAATCATCACAGCTTTCAACGATAAGCTCACTGAGCGCCTCATTGAGTTTGCTGAACAGAGAATGCAAGAGCTGTCAGAAGGCAAGCCGCCTTGCCCCTACTCGTGGATGGCACTTGGCAGCGAAGGACGAAAGGAACAAACCACAGCAACCGACCAAGACAACGCTATTGTGTTCGAGAACACCTCTCAGCTTGCGGCGGCTAAGCAATACTTTCGCAAAATGGCTGGGTTTGTGGTTGATGACTTAGAGCGCTGCGGTTTTCCAAAGTGCAAAGGCTTGATTATGGCAACCACACCCGAGTGGTGCGTTTCTCTGAATGAATGGAAACAGCACTTTCGCAAGTGGGTGCATTCAGCGCACCCAAAAGCTTTGCTCAACATCACCATATTTTTGGACTTCCGCACGCTCTACGGTGAAAGCCGCCTGACTGATGCACTCTACGAGACGCTTTTTGCGGAGCTTGAAGCAGCGCCGAATTTTCTTTTCTTCATCACGCAAAATGCGCTGCGCACCAAACCGCCTATCGGCTTTTTCGGCACATTTGTCGTGGAGTCGTCGGGTGAAAATAAGCACAAGTTCAACCTTAAAGAGCGTGCGCTTCGCCCACTCATCGATGCTGCACGAATTTTATCGCTTGCTGCACGCTCTTCGGAAACCTCTACCGCTAAGCGCCTTGCAATTGCAAAAGAACAGCACCTTTTGCGAGACACCCTTTTAGACAATGCAATTGAAGCCTTTGACTACCTAATGACCTTGCGGCTTGCGCATCATAGCCGACAGCGGCAACTAGGCAAAACGCCTGATAACTTCATTGACCCTGACGACCTCTCCTCCATAGAGCGTAATGCGGTCAAAGAAGCCTTCCGTGTCATTGAAGAGCTACAAGCCGAATTGCGTGATAAATTTGCAGGCGGGCGTGAAGTAGAGCTTTATGAATAAACTACCATCACAATGAGCTGGCTTAGACAACTTTTTGCGCAAAAGCAAGCCACCCAAGCACTGCCTGACGCACTCTTGCCTTATTTTACCAGTCCCCTACCTCACAAAAAACTACCGATTGACACGCTCACTTTTGTCGTCATTGACACAGAAACGACTGGACTGAATCCTACCAAAGACCAACTGCTCTCGATTGGTGCAGTGCGCCTGAGAGCGATGCGAGTGGATTTAAGCGAGACTTTTTTTGAAAAAATTTACTGCGAACAAGCTGCCTCACCTGAAACGATTGCGGTGCACTTTATCACTCCTGAGGAAAGTCGCTGTGCTCCACCGCTCTCGCAAGTATTGCCCCAATTCCTCTCCTTCATTGGTACAAATGTGCTGATTGCGCACCACGCTCGGTTTGACTTAGCATTTCTCAATGCGGCTTTGCGTAAGCACTATGGCAGAGAACTGCGTAACTACTGTCTCGATACGATTGACCTTGCACATGCTCTTGCCAGCACGAAGCAATCATTCGAGTATCTGGGCTTAAACCCACGACAGATGCCTGAATACGAGTTAGATAAGCTCGCAAAGTCGCTCAATATTCCATTGGAAGCGCGCCACGATGCGTTGAATGATGCAGTCGTAACTGCACAGATTGCGGCTGTGCTGCTCAAACGTCTCGCTCAAGTTGGCGTGCATACTTTGCAAGATTTGCTCTACCTTTCACGCATTTGATGCCGCACTTATTTCCTTTGCTACACTGGCTCTTATAGTGTGCGCTTTCCTACCTATTTGTCAATCCAACTCACGGCGCAGGAAATAACCCGTAATGGAATGGGGGTTTTCGGCTACCTCTTCAGGTGTACCCACTGCCACAATGCGTCCGCCACGCTCTCCGCCTTCTGGACCTAAATCAATTACCCAATCGGCTTGCTTAATCACATCTAAATTGTGCTCAATTACCACGACGGTATTGCCCTTATTGACGAGCTGATGCAACACATCAAGCAGCAGTTGAATATCGCGAAAGTGCAGACCTGTAGTTGGTTCATCGAGAATGTAAAGCGTCTTTCCTGTTTGAATTTTTGCCAGTTCTGCAGCGAGCTTGATACGCTGCGCTTCGCCGCCCGATAAGGTGGTGGAAGATTGTCCTAAGCGCAGGTAGCCCAAACCCACACTTTCCAGCACTTGCAAGATGCGCTTGATGCGTGGGAAATCCTCAAAAAAGAGACGCGCCTCTTCAATGGTCATCTGCAGCACATCGGCAATTGATTTGCCCTTGTAGCGCACTTCTAGCGTTTCACGGTTATACCGTTTGCCTTTGCACAGATCGCAGGTTACATACACATCGGGCAGAAAGTTCATTTCGATTTTCTTTACACCGTCCCCTTCACAGGCTTCGCAGCGTCCGCCCTTGACATTGAAGCTAAATCGACCGGGCTTGTAGCCACGAATTTGCGCCTCAGGCAAGGAGGCAAAAAAATCACGAATGAGTGTAAAGACACCAGTGTAAGTAGCTGGATTTGATCGGGGGGTTCGTCCAATCGGTGACTGGTCAATGTCAATTACTTTATCAATGTGCTCCACACCTGAAATGCTCTTGTACGGCAATGTGCGAAGTTTCGAGCGGTAGAAGCGGCTGGCTAAAATTGGATAGAGCGTTTCGTTGATGAGCGACGATTTGCCTGAACCACTGACGCCCGTAATCGCTACAAACTTACCCAGCGGCAGATGTAAAGTTACATCTTGCAGATTATGTCCTGTGCAGCCTTCCAAGACGATGAATTTACCGTTGCCCGCACGCCGCTGTTTGGGTACAGCAATTTTTTCAACGCCTTGCAGATACTTTGCTGTGAGCGATTCGCGGTTCAGCGTTCTCGCCGTGCCTTCCGCTACGACATAGCCACCGTGTTCGCCTGCACCCGGCCCTAAGTCAATGATGTAGTCGGCATGCTCCATCGTTTCTCGGTCGTGCTCAACCACTATGACACTATTGCCCAAATCACGCAGTTGCAGGAGCGATTGAATCAGTTTCATATTGTCGCGCTGATGCAGCCCGATTGAGGGTTCATCAAGGATATACAGCACGCCTGTTAGCTGTGAGCCGAGCTGTGCCGCTAAGCGAATGCGCTGTGCTTCACCGCCCGAGAGTGTCGCAGCCGAGCGTGAAAGCGTGAGGTAGTCTAATCCAACATTGAGTAGAAAATTCAATCGCTTGGTGATTTCTGCCAGAATCGGCGTGGCAATTGCAAGGTCGCGTCCTGATAGAGCCTTTGGCAGCGATTCAAAAAACGCTTTGCACTCTGGAATTGGCAGGTCTGCAACTTCCGCAATGCTTTTTTCCTGAATTTTCACAAACAGGCTCTCAATGCGCAGCCGTGCACCTTTGCAGGTTGGGCAAGGCTCTTTCTGCATAAAACTTTCTGCCCACTCTCGCACTGATGCGGATTGTGTAGTTGCATGCGTGCTTTGCACATAGTCAATCAGTCCGTGAAACGGTGCACTGTAAGCATATTCGCGTCCGCCGTAGCTGTAGCGCAGCGTTACTGGCTCACGCGAGCCATAGAGCAATAGGTCAATGAACTTTTTGGGCAAACTGGACATCGGCGTACTCAGGGAAACTTGATGTTGTTCAGCTAAGGCTTTTACCAGCTGCCACATACTGCTGCGTCCTTCTCTGCCCAGTGGAGCAAGCCCTCCCTCTGCAAGACTGCGTTCAGGGTCAGGAATGATCAGGTCGGGGGAGACTTGCATCACTTCGCCCAAGCCTTCGCAGGTTGGGCATGCGCCGTAGGGAGAATTGAAGCTGAAATTATTTGGAGCTAATTCTGCCAGCGCCAGCGTGCCATCAGAATAGGCGTAATTCTTGTTGAAAAACATATCTCGCCGATTTTCGCCGAGTACCTCGCAAATCATCGTGGATTTGCTTTCAGAGAGCTGCAAGGCGAGCGAGATGGCTTCTTTTAGACGCGGCGTAATCTCGGGCGAAATCACAAAGCGGTCAACGACCAGTTCAATGTCATGCACTTTGTAGCGGTCGAGCTTCATGCCCTTTTTGAGTTCAACGGTTTCACCGTCGACTCGCACACGCACAAACCCGCGCTTTAAGAGGTCGCTAAATAGCTCACGGTAGTGCCCTTTGCGTCCTACTACCAGTGGTGCCAGCAGTTGCACCTTTGTTTTCTCGGGCAAGCGCAAAATTGCGGCCAGAATGTCTTCTTCGGTCTGTTTTTCCAAGCGTTGGTTAGTTTTGGGGTCATAGCGAATGCCAATGCGTGCCCAGAGCAGGCGCATAAAGTCGTAGATTTCCGTAATCGTGCCGACCGTCGAGCGTGGGCTGCGGGCAGTGGTCTTCTGCTCAATAGAGATAACGGGCGAAAGCCCATCAATAAAATCCACATCAGGTCGCTCAATTGCACCGACAAATTGACGGGCATAAGCAGAGAGCGTTTCCATAAATCGCCTTTGCCCTTCGGCGTAAATGGTGTCGAATGCCAAGCTGGATTTGCCTGAGCCAGACAGCCCCGTAATCACCACAAGCTTATTGCGAGGAATCTGGACATGGATATTCTTCAAGTTGTGCACCCGCGCACCCCGCACAATGATATGCTGCAACTCGGACATTCAAGCAACCTTCAAAAAAATTAAGCTCAAATATACGCCAAATCCGCTTCGCTACGCATATCACACGGCAAGGTGCATAGGGCGGGAGAGCACTTTTTGCAAAGTTTTTTGCGCAAAGAAAAAAGTCTGCAAAGCCTGCCTAAATTGCAGCACGGCTCTGCAGACTGTTTGTGAGTTGGATTTCTCCTTAGGCAATCGTGATGTTTTTATCGAGATAGACGTCTTGAATGGCGTGCAGAATCGCAATGCCTTCTTTCATTGGTTTCTGGAAGGCTTTGCGTCCTGAGATGAGTCCCATTCCTCCGGCGCGCTTATTGATGACGGCAGTGCGCACCGCATCGTAGAGGTCGTTATCGCCTGATGCACCACCTGAGTTAATCAGTCCTGCGCGCCCCATGTAGCTGTTGATGACTTGATAGCGGCAAAGGTCAATCGGGTGGTCGGTTACAAGGTCAGTGTACATTCGGCTATCGGTCTTGCCATATGGATTTTCCTTTGTGCTGAGTGCCTTGTAACCCCCGTTGTTTTCAGGCAACTTTTGCTTAATGATATCCGCTTCAATTGTTACGCCCAAGTGATTGGCTTGTGCTGTGAGGTCTGCTGCCACATGGTAGTCCGTTCCATTTACTTTGAAGGCAGGGTTGCGCAGATAGCACCACAGAATCGTGACCATTCCAAGGTCGTGTGCTTGCTTGAAGGCCTCCGAGACTTCAATAATTTGGCGATTGGATTCAGGTGAGCCAAAGTAAATCGTTGCACCAACACCCACGCAGCCCATATCAAACGCCATCTTGATATTCCCGAACATAATTTGGTCATACTTGTTCGGGTATGTGAGAAATTCATTGTGGTTAATCTTGGCAATGAACGGAATCTTGTGCGCATACTTGCGCGCCACGCTTCCCAAAACGCCGAATGTGGAGGCTACAGCATTGCACCCGCCTTCAATCGCCAGTTTCACGATATTCTCGCCATCAAAGTAAATTGGATTTTTCGCAAACGATGCCCCTGCAGAGTGCTCAACGCCTTGATCGACTGGCAAGATAGACAAGTATCCCGTGCCCGCTAAGCGCCCTGTGTTAAAGAGTAGTTGCATATTGCGCAAGACATTTGGGCTTCGGTCTGAGTGCACCCAGACACGGTCAATGAAATCTGGCCCAGGCAAATGCAAGTGCTCTTTTGGAACTTTAGCGCGATACTCTAAAAGATTCTTTGCTTCTGCACCTAGCACCTCTTCTACATCAATTGTGAGGGTGCTTTCAAGAACGGCAGTACTCATAGCTGTAACAGATTTTGGTTGGAAAAACTTGCGTTCATTTTCTTGCGGAAACGCTGGAATATACGCACACGAGATGTTTATTCAATCGTTCACTCTATCTTGTAGCACTGCGGCCGCCAGCTGACAAACCTCTTCGGCACACCCCCATGAAAGCGTAATGCCGCTACCGCCGTGTCCGTAGTTGTGAATTACATTCGGCCATTTGGGGTCGCGCTCCAGACGCACTTCAGTTCTGCCCGGACGCAAGCCCACTTTTGCGCCTAAAATCGGCATACCTTGCAGATGTGGTTCTAACGCCACGCAGCGCGCCACAATATCCGACGACAGCGTTTCATCGGGCGTGCAATCCCATTCGCCTATATCTGCCGAGCCGCCAAGAATCACATCGTGTGAACGCGGAATGATATAGGTTGGTCGTGTTGGGCAAGGTGGATTGTCAAATGTGTAGCCTTGCACCTGTTTTGGTCGTGCCACGCTCAGAACTTGCCCACGAATTGGATAGAGGGCTTCATCACCACATAGTTCGCGTGCCCCTAAGCCTGCACAGTTCACTACCAGTGCCGATGTTTGCGCAAGGGCTTGCACAGAGTGCACTTCAGCTTGCACCACCTCTGCGCCCAAGTGCTGCGCCCAGCGCAAAAGGTAGGGCATATACACATTGGTCTCTACCAATGGCACTTTGGCAAGGTAGCCATCGGCGAACCCCGCTGGTAGCTCGCTTTGTGAGAGGCGGCGAATTTGCTCAACGGTTTCACGCCACCACAGGTTAGGCGTTGGCTCAGCATAAAGGGCGATAAAATCGACCATCGAAACGCCAGCAGCAGGGTCTGCTGCCAGTTGTTTGAAGCGTTCAAAGGCCGCCTTGCACCATCCTTTCATCCGTTCAATGGGTCGCGCATTGTAAGGATACCAAATGGCAGCTGCCACATTAGATGTTGTCTCAGGCGGGAGCGCCTTTGCGAGCACTTTGAGATGAAGCTCAGGATGCTGCTCTAAAAGACGCACAGCGGTCGAGAGCCCCATTACACCTGCGCCGATAATAGTTACAGTGCGCATACTTTTCTAGTGAAAATACGCCGCATTCTCACTTTTTCGCTCTAAAACTGCACTTGCAAGAGCCTCACCGAATACAGCGTTGTCGGATGCTGATAACTTGCTGACACGCTTGGCACTGGTGAGATGCAGAGCTGTCCATCTTTGATGTGCAGGAGCGAGCCGCTTTCTCCAGCTTTTGGCGCGCGTCGTGATAGGTCGTAACCGAATGTGCCAGCAAGCAGTGTTATTATGAAAATGCCTAATACTGCTGCCACCCCTGATACGAACACTACTACATCGTTATTTCGAATGGTCAGTCCTCGAGAGAGTTCCGCCAGAAAGAAGGTGAGTACAGTCCCTCCTGCACAACCTAGCCACGAGAGCCAGAAAGAACCTTCGTCGCCATAGCTATTACCTGCCAGTGTAATACCGCCTGCACAGCCTGCTGTGGTTAGAAGCAGTACCAAAGCACCTGTTACAACATTCTGCTGAATAATTTGCAGCGTTCCGCCTACCAATAGACCGACTGTCAAGCCGCCTACGCCACTTAGCCACTTGATTCCAAATGGCGATTTGTATCCTACAGAACTTTGTTCCTCTTGCCTTACTTGATATATCGTCACACTACTACTTACAGCAGGCATGCTTACGGTTGCCGCCCAATCCGTCTGGAAGGATAGAGACTGTGCTGAGCTTTGGGCACAGAGCGAAACAAGCAGCAGTCCAGTTATCACAAGTTGTCGCATCATTTGCAGGGTTCAGGGTTGAGAAAATTAAACCGCCAGCTGCTCGGAGTCTTGCACGCCCAGCGTTTCGTAGATTTTGAGCGTGGCGCGTGAGCTATTTAGCGTGTAGAAATGAATGCCTTTTACGCCATGGTGCATTAGATCTGCCACTTGTTCAGTCGCCCAGTGCACGCCAACCTTTTCGACGTCGGCATCATCTTTCACACGGTTAATTGCGCGCAGAAGCTTTGCAGGGAAACAGGTGCCGGGCGACAGCTCAGCCATTCGAAGCATACCGCTGCGCGTGGTGATAGGCATAATTCCAGCGATAATTGGCACGCGAATACCTGCAATTTCACACCGCTCGCAAAAGTCATAAAAGTAGTGATTGTCAAAAAAGAGCTGTGTGACGATGTAATCAGCTCCTGCATCGACTTTCATCTTGAGGTAGTCCATTTCCTTGAGTCGATTTGGCGTTGCAGGGTGTCCTTCGGGGAAACCTGCCACGCCAATGCCCATTTGCGGAAAGTGCTTTTTGATAAATGCCACCAGTTCGGCGGCATACTTGAAGTCTTGATGCTCAGGCGTCCAGTTTGGAATGTTTCGAGGTGGGTCGCCGCGCAGAGCCAGAATGTTATGCACCCCATTCTCATCGTAGCGCTTTAGGATCTGGTAAATTTCTTCTCGGCTTGAGCCGATTGTTGTCAGGTGTGAGACCACCGTCAAATTGGTCTCTTTCTGAATGCGCACCACAAGGTTATGGGTGCGCTCGCGTGTCGTGCCCCCTGCACCGTAGGTGACGCTCACATATGAGGGCTTGAGCGCCATCAAATCCGCAATCGTGTGGAAGAGCTTGTCCCAATCGGCTTCTTGCTTTGGTGGGAAAAACTCAAAGCTGAAGGCAGTCTTGTTTGATTTCAGAATATCTCGGACTAACATAGCTTACCGATTTAAGTGTGCAAATATATCGCTTTGCAACGAAAGGACTGTGCGTGGGCATATTAACAACCCTTCACATCATCATTCTACTTTTTCAAGTGGGGCTATGCGTTGGCACTCTGTCTTACTTTCCGCGTTGGAACTTAGTCAGCCAGCTTTGGTTTTTGGGCCAGTCGATCCAGCGTTAGCTTGCTTTGCTTAATTTGAATTTGCGCTGTAATCCACGCTCGCGCATTTTGCTCTTCACCCCATGTAAAAATTTTGATGGGGCACTTTGGCATAGCCTTCGTTAAGCCCACAGAAATTGGGCGCAAGTAGCGAATCATTTTCGTTGATTTCATCACGGCAACCAGACCCGCAAGGTATTCGTGCAAGTCAGGCGGCAGTTGCTCTGTCAGAATCAACGGCGGTTTCGGGCGCGGCAATTTTGGCTCGGTGGCATCGCAGCGATAGAAGATACCAAACACTTCCTTTCGCTCCACAGCCCGATAAATCGCTTTGTAAAAATCTTTCAGCATCGCTTGACTGACGGGCGAACCTGTGCGCAGCGTCAGGAGCGGAAAAGTTGAGTCATCAATTTCATACATAGACTTGAACTACCTGCTGCAAATTGCAAATTCTCTACGCCTTCAAAAAACTGAACAAGCATATCTTGTTGTTTAAGCAGGCTCAAGCAGTGCATCAACCGCATTTAAACTGATATTCTGATGTCGCTATACCGACTGGTCTATTGCAGCCTTGCATCTGAGACGCTAACGCTTGAGGACGTCAAAGAAATTTCCCGCAAGGCTAGTCTTAACAACGCAAAGCGCGCGATTTCAGGTGGTTTGCTGTATTGCGAAAGCCAATTTTTACAAGTTTTGGAAGGCGGCCTTGAGGAAGTGAATTATACGTTTTCTCGCATTGTGCGCGATGAACGACATCACGACATCAAGCTCATAGAGTTTGGCAAAATCCCAAAGCGGCTCTTTCGGGGCTGGGATATGTCGCTTGTCTTTTTTGCGACAGCACGCGAGTTTCAATCGGAGTACAGCAAATTCAGTGCCACGCGAGACTTTAACCCACTGAGCTTAGACGGCAACGCCTGCGCAGAACTTGTCTTCGAGCTCTTGGAAAAACAGCGTCGCAATCCTCTTACGCTGGCAGTAACTTAGGCCGTTACTTCGATTCAGTGCCTTTACTGCAAGGCATAGCACAGGCGATGCAGTTCAGTATGAAGTGTGGCGTGCGAAGCATAAATTTGAGAAAGGCAACTTGAGCTCGCTTACGAATGTCGCACGCAGATATGAAAACCTTCGAGGCAAAAAAACTTTATTACTCCATCGGGGAGGTTAGCAAGATTACTTCGCTTCCAGCGTATTTGCTTCGACATTGGGAAAATGAGTTTCCACAGCTTTCACCCTCTCGCAATGCCAAAGGCAATCGCATTTACACCAACAAAGACATTGCCACTGTGCTCACTATCAAAAAGCTCATCTATGAAGATGGCTACACGATAGAAAAAGCCCGTGCAATGCTGCGCGGTCAGCCGGTTTCCAACGATATGGTAAAGGAGACCGAAACCCTGCTTCGCCAGCAGCAACCTCCGATTAAGCTGGTTAGTAAGAATACCGAACAGCAGCGCAAACTGCTCTTGGAAATGCGTGCCGTTATTGAAGAGCTTCTGGAAAAGCTAAAGTAGCCAGCAAGGTGGATTGGCTTTGCAGCACATTTGTTCTGCACGACACTCTTCCCTGTCTGACAGGGCACTTGGACACTTAATATGCTGAGCACATACCTGCGCATCACGGAGCATTACATTTTGCGACGAAATTGGTTCGCATTTCAGCAAAGAGTTCTTCGGCGTTCGCTGTCCGACAAGGCATTTTTGCAAAGCTTTCCCGACTATCCCACTCAGCCTGAGCTTTTCCTTGATACCTTCTTACGCAGCTCGCGCTACAGCTTCTTTTTCAACTTCACGAACCGCAAGGAGTTTTTCATGCAATCCTTGTGGCAACTTCATTCGCAAACTGATATTGTGCGTCAGGCAGAGCAAATTATGCGAAACCGCTTTACTTTGTTTAGCGCTTCGCACCAATTTCAAGACCAGTGGGATTGGCACTTAGACTTTCGCACAGGGCAAAAGTTCGACGCTCAGACCTTCTACACCGCTCTCAAACTGCCTTGCAATGGCTCCGACATCAAGTTTCCTTGGGAGCTTTCTCGCGCGCATTTTATCTGGACGCTTGGCAAAGCGTATTGGACAACAAATCGGAGTGCCTACAAAGAAAAATTCATTGCGCTCATTTCAGACTGGCTTGCGAAAAACCCATTCTGCTATGGCGTAAATTGGCTTTCACCGATGGATGTAGCCTTGCGTGCCGCAAACTGGATTGCGGGCTTTTACTTTTTCTGCCACGACCTACAGTCTGCTTCGTTCTGGATACGCTTTCTTAAATCGCTCTTTCAGCACGGGCTATATCTTGAACATAACCTTGAATACACGCGCCGAAGTGGCAATCATCTTCTTGCAGATGCACTGGGACTTTTGATGCTAGGATTCTTCTTCAAGCAAACTGCACAAGGACAGAAGTGGCTTAGGGTAGCCAAAACAATTTTGGAAGAAGAAATTTTGCGTCAGACTTACACCGATGGGCTTAGCTATGAAATGAGCCTTGCTTATCACCGCTTTGTAACAGAACTCCTCTTAGCCGCTTGGATTTTGGCATCACTCAATCACCAGCCCTTTTCAAGCAGTTTCAAGGCGCGCTTGGAGAAGATGCTCGAGGTGATTTTGCACTACATCAAGCCTGACTGCACTGCACCGCTCATTGGTGATGCCGACGATGGGCGGCTCTTTTGGTTTAATTTGGAAAGTGATTTCAACTGCCACACCGACATTTTAGCCACAGCCAGCGTAGTGTTTCAGCGCAGCGACTTCAAAGCGGGTGCTCGCCACTTCTCTGAGCATGCGTTGTGGCTTACGGGCATTGAGGGCTGGGAGACTTTTCAGCGTCTTCCGGATGCACCACGTCCTACTTGCTCAAAGCTCTTTGCTGAAAGCAAACTCGCCGTGCTCTACGCCCCTCAGATGCACATTACGATTGACGCTGGCGAACTTGGCAAACGCGGCTGGGGCGGACACGGACACAACGACACTTTTTCCTTTGAACTGTTTTACGATACCGCGACCTTCATTACGGACTCTGGAAATTTCTGCTACACCTCAGACCGTGCCCTGCGCAATCAGTTTCGCTCTACGGCTGCGCATAACACGATTATGCTTGACGGCGTAGAACTCGCTGAATTTGCTAGTGATTTCAAAGTGAAAAAGGATTGGACAAAACCCACCGTGCTACGGTGGCACACTAGCCACACTTGCGATGAGCTGGAAGTTGAACACTATGCTTATACTCGCTTGCCCCAACCCATTACACATCGCCGCCGCTTCATACTGCACAAGCCAATCCCCCGCTTTGAAATTCATGACCAGCTCTTTGGCAAAGGCACTCATCAAGCCACGCTTTTTTTGCATTTTGCACCTGAAATTGAGGTCAAAGAAATGACGCACGGCACTTACCATCTTTTGCATCGTGACAGTCAGTCTGCGCTTTTTCTTACAATTGAAGGCGCCGACTCGATTGCAATTGAGCCAAGCGACTTTGCACCCCGCTATGGGCAGCGCCTTTCCAGCCTGAGACTGCGAGCGCAAAAAACCTTTTCCCCAGCGGCAGAACTTCACACAACTATTTCAGCGCCACGCCACACATCACTTGGATGATGCAAAGGGAGCTGTCTGCACATTTACACCTGTTGCCTACGCTGCTCGTGATAAGTATCGTTGTCGCCAGCTTTTCTGCCTGTAAGCTGAGCGAGCTAAGCAAAACACAGGTTTTGCCCGACACGCTGCGTGCCTTACCGCCGAAAGATTCCTTGCGAACCTCTCGCACGCCACTGGATACTGCTCGCCTTGCGCAGGCTGATACAGTCGGCGCACTGCCCGCTCAACTTGCTCAAGCTGCACGCTCCGATACACCTTCACGCCTCTCGGTAATACCTGATACCACCAAACTAAAACAATCGGCAAAAGCTCCACTTAGCCTTCCCAGCCAGAAGAAAAAGACTGCACAAGCTGATACGGTGCGCCTACGCCTTGAAAAGCCCCGAGAGATTCCTCGTGAAAAGCCACTGCCCTTACGCGAGCAGCGTCAGGTAAGTCGCATTAAAGCTTTGCCGATATTGCCTTTGCCTGCTCCTAATATCCGCTTGCTGATTGATACTGCGCTTACGGTTGCTCAACCTATTGGGACACGCATTTTTGGTCGTGCTACTTTGGCAATTCTTGACTCTATTTTCGCAATTGAAGAAGCCAAAGCGCGTGCTGGCGAGCTGGATACTATTGTTTTTTACTCAGCGAAAGATTCGGTTGTCTTCGATCTGGTTAGCAAGGAAATTCGCTTGTATGGCGATGCTAAAATTGACTATCAAGAGTTCAAGCTCTATGCGCCTGAGGTCGTGCTGGAGCCAGAGACCTATACGCTCACAGCCAAAAGCCTCTACGATGAACAAGGTGAGCCGATTAAAAATCCGAAATTCAAAGACCCTACAGGCGAATACGATGCCGAGACAATGAGCTACAACTTCAAAACCAAGCGCGGCAAGGTGAAGTATGTGGAAACCGTCATCGACAATGGCATTTATCGTGGCGCTACTATTAAGCGGCAGGCGACGGGGGAGCTGAATGTCGAAGACGCCTTCTACACTACTTGCAACCACCCTATTCCGCACTTTTACTTTTACTGCCGCCAGATGAAAATCATTCCGGGCGACCGTGTGATTGCACGTCCAGTTGTGCTTTACATTGAAGATGTACCCGTGTTTGTGTTGCCTTTTGCCTTCTTTCCCACGCGTGGCGGTCGGTCGTCAGGCATCATTGTGCCGCGCTATGGGCGAGACAATTTTAAGGGTTGGAACTTAGCGCAAGGTGGCTACTACTTTGCGATTAACGACTACCTTGATGCACGCATTGTCGGCGATATTGGCTTTCGCGGTAGCTGGCGACTGGGCGGTGCTTTGCGCTATGTCAAGCGCTACGATTTTCAAGGCGGTATTCAAACTGAGTTTGAGCGACTGATTTTCAACGAAACGGGCGACCCTGATTTTCGGCAAAGCGACCAGTGGAATTTAAGTATTCAGCATACGCATACCTTTGACCCCACTATGTCGCTTTCAGCCAACCTTAACTTCGTAAGCGGCAGCCAGTTCAGCTTGCAAACCTTTAACCCACAGAACATTTTGAGCCAGCAAGCAACTTCGAGCGCCACCTTTCAAAAGACTTTTGGCGAAAATGAGCGCACCATTAACATCGGCTATCAACGCACACAAAACCTACGCGAAACTAACCTGACCAATAGCGTCTCGTTTGCGTTTAACCAAATCCAGTTCTTTCCCTTCCGTCCTCGCAAAAGCACTGGCAGAGGATTTTTGGAGCAAATTGGCTTAGCGCCTAACCTCAATGTGAGCGGCACGCTGAACAACACCGATACGACCTTTTCTGCTAACGTGAATGCAAGCACGCAGTTTGGTTTTAATGTGCAGCAGGAAATCGTGCCCGGCTTACAATACACGCTGGCTGCGAACTTCACAGCAAATGGACAGTATCAAAATGCGCAGCGAATCGGTTTGTTTAATCCCGACCAAGAAAAGTCGGGCGCACAGCTTCAATACCCTATTAGCTTTTCGCTGGTTTTGCCGCGTTACACCACCAGTTTCAACTTTGGCTTAAACCTCAGCACTTTTCTCATTGACCGCACGGTGCAGAAATTTATCAGTCCAACCACACGGCGCGACACCACTGTTGAGCGACGCGGTCTTACAGGTTTTACCACCTACTCGCTTTCAGCTGGCGTCAGCTCACGCCTCTTTGGCACGCTCTTTACGCCATTTCTTGAGGACATCATCGGCTTGAAAGCTGTGCGTCATACCCTGCAGCCAAATATTTCGTTTGTCTACAACCCCGACTTTCAGCGTCCTGAGTTCGGCAACTTTGCTACTTTTGTCGACACGCTTGGCAGAGTGCAGCGCTACAATCGCTACGAACGAGCGCTTTTTAGCGGCGTGCCCAGCGCCAGCCAATCTATTAACCTCAATGTGCAGAACATCTTTGAAATGAAGGTGGCCGTTCTTGACACCACCAAGCCAATTGATGACCCTGCTCGCAACGAAAAAGTTATTCAAGCTCTGAACTTGGGGCTTTCGACAGGCTACAACTTTGCGGCGACAGAATTCAATCTCGCTCCTTTGCAAGTTACGGCGCAAAGCAACACACTCGCTCCTGCCCTTTCGCTTAACGCCAGCGCCACATTTGACTTTTATAGCTTCAATGATAGCACAGGGCAACGCCTTAACCGTTTTCTATGGAACGATGGCAAAGGAGTCTTGCGGCTGACACAAGCCTCGCTCCAATTTTCCACCAACCTTTCTGGTGAGCGACAACCAAACCCACAACGACAAACCTTTGCGGATACCACCCAACCGCAACTACAAAATGCCAGCGCAACTATCTTACCTAACGACTTAGGTGGTTTAGCACTTGGACGCAATGTCGACTACGACATTCCTTGGAACCTGTCGCTCAATGCGAACCTCAGTGCCACGCAAATCAATCCACTTGAACCGTTGCAACTGGATGCGATTCTTAGCGGGCAAATAGGCATTACGCCGACGCCAAATTGGAAAGTCACTGCGACCGCGTCTTATTCGATTCGCGAGCGCCGTTTTGCCGCACCTCAAATTCAAATTAATCGGGATTTTCACTGCTGGGAGATGAGCGTTAATTGGGTGCCGATTGGCGCTTTTAGCAGCATCTTCCTGCAAATCAATGTCAAAGCGCCTCAACTGCGTGACATTCGCATTGAGCGACGCGATACGCCCCAAAATATCTTCTTCTCGCCATAGAAAATTGCCTGCAGCGCCACGCTTCACCTGAAGCGATTTCCACTTATCCCTCTTCAGAACCCCCATACTCGGCGAGAATAGTTTCCCCTGCTTTGACATGCTGCCCCTGCTGGACTCTTAGCTGCACAGACATCGGCAGTAAGACATCGACGCGGGAGCCAAACTTAATCATTCCGAAGCGCTCGCCGATCTTCACCGTGTCGCCAAGTTGCAGGTTACACACAATGCGGCGTGCTACATAGCCTGCAATTTGCTTAAAGAAGACCTTGATGTGTTCGTTTTCAATGCCAATTTCTGTTCGCTCATTGCGCTCGCTTGAATCGTGCTGAAATGCTACGAGATATTCACCAGAGATATAGCGCAGATGCGTAATTTTGCCCGAAATCGGGTTGCGATTGACATGCACATCTAAGGGCGACATAAAAATGCTGATTTGCTTTGCTGGTCCTGCAAAAAAATCGTGCGCAATCTCTTGGATAAGGACAACCGTGCCATCGGCGGGCGAGAGAATCACGCGGTCAGTTTTTGGTGGAATACGCTCAGGGTCTCGGAAAAATTGGAGCGTGAAAACCAGCAGAAAAATCCCTGTGCCAACCGAGAACAGCGCGATGGCTGCGGGCAACACCCATGCGCTTGCAAACAGCACCAAAGAGAGAATGCCCACTTTTGCAATAGTTGAGTAGCCGAATGGCGTAATCATTTTGACAATGCCGTAAAAAATCTGGCGCAAAAGTAAGAGAAATCGCTCAAACCTGCATGCTTGCCTTTGAGAAAAAATTTTTGGAGCATTGCCAGAAGCGCAAGTTTTTTGAAAAAGGTGAACGGGTGCTGGTTGCCTTTTCAGGCGGGGCAGACTCCACAGCGCTTCTGCATCTCTTGCTTGCTGTGCGCCCCGTGTTGAAAGTGGAGCTGGGCGCTGCTCATTGCAATTTTCAATTGCGTGCCCGTGCTAGCTTGCTTGATGAGCGGTTCTGTCAAAAAACTTGCGCCAGTCACGGTATCCCTTTCTTTGTGGAACGCTTTGCCACTGCAGAAATTGCCAAAGCCCAGAAAACTTCAATCGAAGAGACTGCCCGAAACCTGCGATACGACTTTTTTCAACGCGTCATGCAAGAGCACGGATACGATACGCTTGTTACAGCTCATCAAGCTAACGACAATGCCGAAACGGTGCTTTTCAATCTCTTTCGTGGTGCGTCGCTGCTGGGACTGGGCGGCATTCCAGAGCGGCGCGCACATATCCTTCGCCCCCTGCTTCCCTTCGAGCGCTATGAGCTTCTCCAATACCTGCATGCACGCCACTTGCCTTATCGCATTGACCGCAGCAACTTTGACATAGACTACGACCGCAATTTCATTCGCCACAAAGTCATACCGCTCCTTGAACAGCGCTTCGAGCACAAACTTGTGCCCAGTCTTTTACGCCTGTCACAAAATGCCGCAGAGCTTTCGGAGTTTGTAGAACACCACATTGAGACTCTCCTCCGAAAAAAAGGTCTTTCACTCTCACACAATGCATTTGAGGTCAAAACCTTGCAGAAACTGACCCTATTTGAGCAAAAGGAGCTTTTTAAGCGCGCGCTGAAAAAGTTTGGCCTTTCTCCAACAGCGCAGCAATTGCAAAGCCTTACTAACTTACTTTGTCTCCAATCAGGCAGGAAGGTGGTAATTAACTCGAAGCTGGAAGTTATTCGGAAAGGCACACACATCTACTTTGTGGAAAAAGCAGCAGGAGAAGACCCTGCGCGCTAAGGCATCGGACATAGACGCGCAGGACTGCGGTCAGAGACAAAATCAAACTCGAAGAGCACCCCAAAGTGGAACATCCATTGCCCTCCATATGTGACAAAATTGCTGCCATCGGCGGTAAAGAAACCTTGCCGCAACGGTTGTGAGAAGCGGTCCAAACCATATGTGGCACTGGCAAATAGCCGTGTTGGGAAAATGTAGAACGATGGTGCTTCTAAGCGCAGCTCAAAGCCAATGTCACGCCGCCATGCCGAGAGAGCAGGCACACCGCCTTGCGACCACGCTGTGCCAATATCAAAGAATGTGGAGAGATAGAGCTTATCGAAATAGAACTGTGCCACCTGCCAGTTGATACGCTCCAGAAGCGGAAAGCGATACTCAATGTGGAGAAATGCCGCCTTGTCGCCCCCGATTGCAAAGTATTCGTAACCTCGCATTCCCAAAAGCCCTGAGATAAAATTGTGGAAGAAAATGTTTGTTTCTCGCCCCGTGAAGTTCAGGGCGGCATAAGCACGCAAGGAGAGTGTGTGGCGAAAGTTTGGATTGAAAGCAGGAAGCGGTAAGTAAAAATTGAAGTCAGTCGTAAGCCGCAAAAAGGAAAATGTTTGATACTGTGGAATCAAGCGACCTGCGCTTTCGCTGAACACCAGTGAATCTTGCAAGCTGCTATGCTCATAATCCAATCGAATGCGGGAGAAAAAGCCGATTGGGTTAATGGCGGCGTGGGTTGTCCGAGCACGCAAATCTGTGTTCCAGACAAATGTCAGCGTGCGACCGATAAAGTAGGTCTCAGAGCTGGCTGGCAAGGTTTGTCCAAGTGGTTGCCAGAAAAATGCGCTGACTTTTGAGCTATACGGACTGAACGAGAAAGTGAGCCGAAATTGACTTGCTTGAAACAGCCAGTGCTCAATCGGTAGTCGGAAACGCAGCGAAAGATCGAACTGCGTTAGCGTGTAGAAGACATTTGCAGTGGCGCTATCAATCCCAATTTTGATTTGCGCGCCATCTTGCACATTGCGCGTTTGATGGTAGATGTCTAGCGACAGACGTGGTAGAAAGGCAGGCGGCAGCACGTTCTGGTCCGTGTATTCAAACGAAAGCAGTGCGTCACGCTCCAGCTCCAAGAGCCCAGCTAATCCTGATGCGCCCCCTGAGACGCCAGAGCCGGGCGCCATCGCCAGCGAACCGAAGAAACTCAGACGTCCTAACAGCTCCGATGAGCCAAATGCGACGCCAAGTTTCGTTGCACGCCACACATCACGCAGAAAGCTGCCTTGTGTTCGGGCATAGCCATCAAAGCGCAGAAGCGGCAAGATAGACAACGTGCTGAAAGTAGTGCTGTATTCGGTCGACTTAAAGTTAGGGACTTTGCGATCATCATAGTCCGATAGCTGCGCGGCTACAGCCCTTTGCGAAGACAATGCTTGCGACCCTTGCATGGTTGCCGAAACCAGTGATGCCAGTGCTTGCTCCACCGTTTCCGCTTCGCTGTGCTCTTGCAATGTGCTCGCTGCTGGAATTGGGGTTGGCACTCTGACATACTGCGCATTCGGATAAGCAATCGGTTCGGCTTGCTTAATCAAAGCAATTTTGTAGCCATCGGCGGTGAAAAGCGAATAGACAAGGTCGCCAAACTGGTTGACTGCTGGCATAAATGCACCGCCCACCACATTTGTCATCTGTTCCACTTTATGTGTCGAAAGGTGCATACGATAAATGTTGAAAATGCCCGTGCGATTGCTTGCAAAGTAGAGGAATGTGCCATCGGGCGAAAGCGCCGCATCACGCTCGTCAAGGTCTTCGGGCACATCAAGAGAATCAGTGAGCGGCATCAGAGCACCTGTTGCAAGTTCAAGCAGCATCAATCGGCGTGAATTCTTAACGCCTAATGCGAAAACAAGGTGCTTACCATCGGGCAAGTAAAGTGGCGATTGTACCTGCTCGCCATTCGAGAAGTGCGTGAGTGGGCGAATTGCCAGTTTTACGCTGTCGCCGTCCGCATCTGGAATGAAATTGCCTTCTACCAAATTCTGCGTGCCATCGCGCTGGTGCACGGCGACAAATCGCGTCTCATCTGGTGAGAGCGCAGGCATTTCCAGCCGTGCTTGGTAAGTCAAGCGACGCTCTTGGCGTGTGTGCAAATCATAGACGAAAAGGTCGTTATACTTTTGAATGCGAAAGTTTGTGCCTGTGTAGCGAGAGTAGAGGAGAAATCGCTCATCTTTGGTAAGCACCAAACGCGACGACACGCCGCTTTGCAGCACATCCAGACTGGTCGGGTGAAACGGTCGTGCACACACTTTGCACTGCGAAAAGCGTGGCTCACGCTCTCCTGCTGCGTAAAGTTGCGTCAATTTGCGGACGGTTGGCATGGCCTCTGAGCACAGTGAATCACCGTATAGGCGGCGCGTTAGCACGCTATGTCCGCCGAAATCTGCACCAAGATTGGAGATGTAGTAGAGGCGGCTGCCATCAGGTGAAAAGACCGGGTAGAGATTCGCATAGCCACGCGATTCAATGATTTTGCCTTCAACTTGATGCGCCAGCACAGGCGCAATGCGGGCTTGGTAGTCTCGCTCGAGATATGTGCGCCATTCCTGATAGATTTCACTGGACGGCTTGCCAAAGGTTTGCTCCACTGCAGCATGCATATTGAGCGTGCCCAGCGAGGCAAAGTTTTTGCAGAGCGCAGCCAGTTTCTCCTCGCCATACCGCATAGCCAGAAAGCGCGCCAGTGCAAAGCCAGAGTTGTAGGTAAATTCAAAATCAATGCTGCGCTTAGAGCTGAAGTTAGAAAGCTGGTCGAAGTCCAGAAGTTTGTGCTCGAGCGTTAGCGTGCGCAAAATCATATCGCGGTGTGTGTCCCAAGTGTCGTAACGCAGCTCAGGACGTTGGTATTGCGCCACACCTTCCGCCAGCCAAAATGGGACATTGATACCTGCAATTGGGTAGGATACCACAAGATTTGGAAAGCCATAGAGAATGTCTGGACGGCGAACCTGCTCATAGCCAAAGACTTGCAAGTATATGGCAGGCACTTGTTGCCCAAATTTCTGAGCTGCGGTCAGCGAGACAATATGCGTGTATTCATGCGTGATGACATTGCGTAGCCAATTATGCTGACCGCGCAAGTTGAATTCCAGTGCTGGCGCCCAGATTTCAATCTTGTTCTCAAAAAAGTATGCGCCACCGTTGGAGTAGTCATCTGTGTCCTTGATAATGATATGCACTTTGCCGGGGTCGTGCTGATACAGTGAGGTAATTGGCTTGTAAATTTCCTCTGCAATTTTCGCCGCGACCTTTGCGCTGCGCTCAGCGCCTTCGTGGTAGTGAATTGCAAAGTGTTCGGTCTCAATCGTCAGCCAGCGTAACTCGGGGTGGCTGTAGGCTTCAGGCTGCGCCCAGAGTGTTGGCGCGCCGCCAAGTAGACACCCTAGTAGAACGGCAAAAGCGGCAGTAGCTCGCAACGGCTGCATCTGAATCTATGGTTGCACAGCGTTTTAGTAGCGTCCATACAGCGTGAGTGCGCAAATATGCCGAACATTGTCTAATAAAACAATTCACAACAGTGTCGCTTGCACACTGCCACGGTTGGCAAGCTCTTTTGTCACTATTGAGCCGGTAAGGACACACGACGCTCACACTTGGACTTGAAAAATGTGCTTGGGTCAAAGATTTTGCCGGGATTCAGCACGCTATGAGGGTCTAAGGCGGCTTTGAAGCGACGCATCACTTCCACTTGCGTGCTACCTGCAGCTTTTTCGAGAAACTTTTTCTTTGCCAGCCCTGTGCCGTGCTCACCCGTAATGGTACCACCAAATTGCACGGCTGCATCAAAGATTTTTTCAAAGAAACACTCGCTGCGGTGCACTTCATCTTTATTTCGCTCGCTAATGAGGCATGTCGGGTGCAAGTTGCCATCGCCAAGATGACCAAAGTTTCCGACCAACACTTGATGGGCTTTGGCAGTGCGTTGCACCAGCTCCAACATATCGGGCAAGGCTGAGCGTGGCACGCTTGCATCTTCCAGAATGGTCGTAGGTCTTAGGCGCGCTAATGCCGAGAAAGCGGACTTGCGTGCCAGCTTGAGGCGCGAAGCTTCGGCTTCAGTTTCCGCTGCACGCACAAAGCGTGCCCCCAGCTTTTGCGCAAGTTGAAAAACGGTTTGTGCTTCTTCTTCCACCACCGCCTTGTGCCCATCTAACTCAATCAGCACCAGTGCCGCACTATCCGTTGGTAGCCCTATCTTCGCATAGCCCTCTACGGCTTGAATGGTGGTTTGGTCTAAAAATTCAAACATCGCTGGCACAATGCGAGCGCGCGCCACTTCCACTACGAATTCGCCCACTTTAGCCAGCGAATCCAGATACGCCACAATGACTCTCGAAGCTTCAGGCTTCGGCAAAAGCCGCAAAGTAGCTTTGGTGAAAATGCCTAATGTGCCCTCAGAGCCGATAAAGACATCTTTGAGATTTAGGCCCTGCACATCTTTGATGGAACGCGAGCCCAGCGTAATTAGCTCACCTGATGGCAACACCACATCAAGCGTCAGCACATAGTTTTTGGTCACACCATACTTCAAGCCCCGCAAGCCCCCCGCATTCTCGGCAATGTTGCCACCAATGGTAGAAATGGTCGCACTGCCCGGGTCAGGCGGATAAAACAAGCCTTTTTCTTCTACTGCCTTTTGCAGCACTGCAGTGATAACGCCGGGCTCTACAGTTGCGGTAAAATCTGCTTCGTTAATCTCCAAAATGCGGTTCATCGGTGGAAAAAGCAGCACGATGCTATCTGGCACAGGCACGCTTCCACCTGAAAGCCCAGAACCCGAACCACGTGGCACCACCGCAAAGCGTGCTTCATTGGCTAATTGCATAATCTTACATACCATTTCGGGCGTGCGCGGGATGACGACTGCCTCAGGCTTTTGGCGCAGCATCGGCGTGGCATCGTAGGAGTAAAGCAGCTTATCCAGCTCCGAATCCAAATAATTTTCTCTGCCGACGATTTCACGAAGCGCATTTAGTACGCTTTTTGCAATCATTTACTCAATGCGTAGAAAAAATTGATTCCGATCGACCGAGCGCAAGGTATCACGAAAATTGCTGGCAAAGACCGTGTAGAAGTATGGCGAATTGTTTTGAAATGAGGGCAGGGCACGCAGGAAATCACCAGAGACCAGCAAACTTTCCGCTGTCGTCTCTACACTGAGCACTCGACCATTGTCGAAATTTGTGTCCAAGTCCAGTACCGCAGTGTATTTAATCACGCCGCCTAGCTCGAAGCGAGCTGACTCCCACACCAGCCGCAGCGTATCGCGCTGGCTCATGACCACCAGTGAATCTTTGGCAGGCACCAGCAGGCGGAACGCACCAATCGTGCGACGCGGCACTTGAGGCGCTGATGGATTGCTCTCCGGCCCACAAGACTGCACTACAGCGAGGACTGTCAGCAGTGAAAGCGCAAGATATTTTTTCATTGCTTTGGTCAAAGGATTGAACCTGCAAATCTAACAAACTGGATAAAGTTTTCGGTGTTGCCAGTGCCCCAAATCTGAGAATGATGAAAAAAAGAAAGGCTGCTTCCCGCCGAAATAGGAAACAGCCTTTGTTTGACAGCGCAAGTTGAAAAGAACGAGGAGCAGCACTCAAATTAGCGCATATGGAGATCGAAGCGGTCGAGGTTCATCACCTTTGTCCATGCAGCAACGAAGTCTCGCACGAATTTTTCATGCGCATCATCGCAGGCATAGACTTCCGCTAACGCACGCAGCTCGGAATTTGAGCCAAAGATGAGATCGACCCGCGTGGCGCGCCACTTTACTTGTCCTGTCTTGCGGTCGCGTCCTTCAAAGATGTAACGCGATTCATCAACAGGCTGCCATTCGGTGCTCATATCCAGCAGATTGACGAAGAAGTCATTGGTTAGCACCTCAGGGCGAGTTGTAAAGATGCCAAGATTGGAGCCATCGTAGTTCGCATTGAGCGCACGCATACCGCCCACCAGCACGGTCATCTCTGGTGCTGTGAGGGTCAGAAGCTGTGCTTTGTCGACCAGCAAGTGCTCCGCTGGCACTACCGACTTGGCTTTGAGGTAGTTGCGGAAGCCATCGGCGAAAGGCTCTAAGACTTCAAACGACTGCACATCGGTTTGCTCCTGTGTAGCATCGTTGCGTCCGGGCGCAAATGGCACAGTAATTTCTACCCCTGCTGCTTTGGCTGCCTTCTCTACAGCTGCACAGCCGCCTAGCACAATCAAGTCAGCCAGTGAGATTTTCTTGCCATCGGTCTGCGCACTGTTAAATTCTTGCTGAATCTTTTCCAAAATGCCTAAGACGTGTGAAAGCTCGGTGGGGTTATTGACTGCCCAGTAGCGTTGCGGAGCCAACCGAATGCGTGCGCCATTTGCTCCACCGCGCTTGTCCGAATCACGATAGGTTGAAGCCGACGCCCACGCTGTGCGAACCAGTTGCGCAATGCTGAGACCTGAGGACAGAATCTTCTCCTTGAGCGCCTTGATGTCGTGCTCCTCGACCAACTTGTAGTTTACGGGTGGAATTGGGTCTTGCCAGATGAATTCTTCCTCAGGCACTTCAGGACCAATGTAGCGGATTTTTGGCCCCATATCGCGGTGCGTCAGTTTGAACCAAGCGCGTGCAAAGGCTTTTTCGAACTCATCAGGATGTTCATAGAATCGGCGAGAAATTTTTTCATAGATGGGGTCATAGCGCAGCGAAAGGTCGGTCGTGAGCATCGTGGGTAGGTGCTTCTTGTTCGGGTCATATGCATCAGGAATGACCGGCTCGGCGTTCTTTGCAACCCACTGATAGCCACCTGATGGACTCTTCGTCAGTTCCCACTCATACTCAAAAAGATGCTTGAAGTAATCGTGACTCCACTTAGTCGGTGTGCGTGTCCAAGTCACTTCTAAGCCGCTAGTAATGGTATCAGGGCCTTTTCCAGTGCCATATTTGCTTGCCCAGCCTAAGCCTTGCATTTCAATTGGGGCTGCCTCAGGGTCGGGACCGACCAGCGACTTATCCCCAGCGCCGTGGGCTTTGCCGAATGTGTGTCCGCCTGCAATGAGTGCCACAGTTTCTTCATCATTCATTGCCATTCGTGCAAACGTTTCACGAATATCTTTGGCTGCAGCGATAGGGTCAGGATTGCCGTTTGGCCCTTCAGGATTGACATAAATTAATCCCATTTGCACGGCGGCAAGCGGATTTTCCAACTCACGGTTGCCCGAGTAGCGATACTTGTCGCTTAGCCATTCTTTTTCAGCGCCCCAGTAAATGCTTTCATCTGGCTCCCAGACATCTTCACGCCCGCCTGAAAAGCCTAGTGGCTTAAAGCCCATTGATTCGAGCGCCACGTTACCCGCCAGAATCATTAAGTCGGCCCATGAAATCTTGCTGCCGTATTTTTTCTTGATAGGCCAAAGCAAGCGGCGCGCTTTGTCAAGGTTTTGGTTGTCTGGCCAGCTATTAGTTGGGGCGAAGCGCTGCAAACCTTTGCTAGCGCCACCGCGGCCGTCGCCAATGCGGTATGTGCCTGCCGCATGCCACGCCATTCGAATGAACAGCCCACCGTAATGACCGAAGTCAGCCGGCCACCAATCCTGCGAATCAGTCATTAGCTTGTGCAGGTCTTGCTTTAGGGCTTGGTAATCCAAGCTCTTAAAGGCTTCACGGTAGTTAAAGCCTTTATCCATTGGATTGGTCAGCTCCGAGTGCTGACGCAGAATAGATAGATTGAGCCGATGCGGCCACCAGTCAGTATTCTTGGTGCCAATCGCCGCAGAGCCATTGCGAAATGCACCTGTAAAGGGGCATTTCGAAGCGCCGTTTGTTGCGCTTGCTGTGGTCGAAGAAGCCATGATGTTTTCCATAACTCTCTGTGCAAGGTTTAGTTTTGAATAAACAAAGGCGTCAAAAACTGACGCCCTGAAAGTATTGGTTGTGCATATATCTATCAAATTGATATTTTCTATCTTTCAATAGATTTTTTTGATACTAAACCTATACTCACAATGAACCTTCAACAGTTAGAGTACATCGTTGCCGTAGAGCGATACAAGCACTTTGTAACAGCTGCTGAAAAGTGCTTCGTTACGCAAGCCACGCTTAGTATGATGATTAAAAAGCTTGAAGATGAGCTCGGTGTCAAGATTTTCGACCGTGCTAAGCAACCCGTTGTGCCGACTGTCATTGGTGAAAAAATCATTGAGCAAGCCAAAGTTGTGCTTCGTGAAGTCGCACGAATCAAAGAGATTGTTAAGGAAGAAACTGCACAGGTCAAAGGCGAACTCAAAATCGGTATTATTCCCACTCTTGCACCTTACCTTTTGCCGCTCTTTCTAAAAAACTTTTTAGCGAAGTATCCAGAGGTTAAACTGCAACTAAGTGAGCTGACCACGAGCGAAATCATTGAGCGTATCAAGCATAGCTCCTTAGATGCGGGCATTTTAGCTATTCCTCTCTCCGATCCTGACCTTATTGAACAGCCGCTCTTTAGCGAAGAATTTGTCATCTACTTTTCTGAGAAACATGCACAGTCCCCCAAAATGCATTTCTCCCCAGCCGACTTAGACGTCAGCCAGCTCTGGCTACTGGACGAAGGACACTGTATGCGCAATCAAGTCATCAATCTCTGTGGCTTGAAGCTCGAAGAACGCAGTCGACATCGCTTAGATCTCTCTGCTTCGAGCATCGAGACGCTCAAAAAAGTGGTCGACATCAATGAAGGCGTAACGGTGTTGCCTTACCTTGCGCTTCGTGATTTAACGAAAGCTCAGCTTCGTCGTGTGCGTTACTTCAAACCCCCTGTGCCTGTGCGAAAAATTGGGCTGGTTAGCTTTCGCTACTTTGTGAAAGAAAAAATGTTAGATGCATTGAAGGCTGAAATCCTCAGTGCTCTACCCCCTGAGATGCTAAGCGAGAAAAACAAAAAAGTGATTGAAATTAGCTTAGAGTAGATAACGCACTTTGCCTAATGCTGTCAAGCGAAATTCAGGGGAGAGCACACGCTACATTTGCTACGTTTGTTGCTTACGTGCTAAGGTCTTCCCGAATTTTTGTAGATTCCGAAAAGGCTCATCGTTTTGGGTATGAAGTCGTCTCCAAATCAAGATGTTGCGCTCGTTGCGATTGGCGAAGTGCTTATTGAGCCAGATGTGCTTACGGCGCAGTTTTGTTGTGATGTGCGCATCTGCAAGGGTGCTTGTTGCGTGTCAGGTGAAAAGGGTGCACCCGTTCTCTCCAAAGAAATTGAGCAGATTGAAGCCAACTTAGAGGCCGTCAAGCCTTTTTTGCCTGAGAAAAATTTGGAGGTTTTGTCGAAGAAAGGCATCTACGAGGTCTACCGTGGTGAGCTATATCTGCAGACAGTTGATGGGCAAGAGTGTGTATTTGCAAAGCTGGAAGCAGACGGCACGGCACGCTGTATGTTGGAGTATGCCTTCGAGCAAGGTGTCTCGAACTTTCAAAAGCCGATTTCGTGTCATCTTTATCCGATTCGCGTGCGTGCCCGCTTAGGCACCGATTACCTCATTTACTCACAGATTCCAGAATGCGAAGGCGGTCGAGTGCATGGCGCCGCACTCCATAAGCCCCTCATTGAGTTTGTTCGGCCTGCACTTGAACGCCTTTACGGCAAAAACTGGGCAGAGAAGCTCCTTCGGTTTGCTCAGTCAAAACATTTCAATCGATAAATCAGCGGCACGATGATGGGAACACAAGGGTTATCGCAGCGCCAAGTTCAAACGCTTCGTCTAAGTCCTCAGCAAATCCTTTACACCAAGCTGCTACAACTCCCTGTGCTGCAGCTGGAGCATCGCATCAAACAAGAGCTGGAGGAAAATCCTGCCCTTGAAGAAGGCACAGAGTCGGAAGAGATGACGGTGCTGTCCGCAGCCGATGAGGATATCCCTCCTGCGGATCCACCCACGGAGGTCGATCCTGTAGAGCTGGTGATGAACGGCACTGACTCATCTGAATCGTCTGATGCTGTGCTTGACCCCAAAGCTAAAGATGAAACCGCTTTTGAGAGTGAAATCGAGGAATATCTGCGTGAGCAAGATGATGAGGGCTTCAAGACCGCTCCGCTGGGTACACCAGACGATGAGTCCGATTCCCTTCAGCCTGTTGCCGAACAAAACTGGCGAGAAGACCTTATCAGTCAGCTTCACCTCTTGGAACTCAGCGAGCGCGAGATGCTGATTGCCGAAGAGATTATTGGTAATCTTGACAACGATGGATATTTGCGCTGTCCCCTGCAAGTCATTCGCGAGGGAGTCTTGATGCTGGGCGTGGAAGTGTCTGAACACGAAATTGAAGAGGTCTTAGCAAAAATTTGGGAGTTGGAGCCTGCAGGGGTCGGTGCGCGTAACTTGCAGGAGTGCTTGCTCATTCAGTTGCACGCTCTTGCTGGCGAGTTTGATGATGAACGCGAAGATGACCGCTTGCTGGCGCAAAAAATTCTCACACACCACTATGCAGACTTTACGATGATGCACTACCAGAAGCTGATGCAAAACTTAGGCATCACGCAAGCGCAGTTGCGTCGCGCTGTGCAGTTCATTCAAAAGCTGAATCCTAAGCCGATTCGCGGCTCCAGCGAGGCGCCCCGCTACATCATTCCTGATTTCATTGTAACTATCAAAGGTAACGAGGTGATGGTTACGCCAAATGAGCGGCAATTGCCACCTTTGCGTATCTCCCGCCGCTACAGAGACCTTCTGGAAAGCAAATCACAGAGTCGAGAAACCAAAGAGTTCATCAAGCAGAAGATTGAAGCGGCAAAAGGTTTCATCAGCGCCATTGAGATGCGCCGCCATACGATGCAAAAGATTATGACGGCTATCGTGCAGCGACAGTATGAGTTCTTTACAGTAGGTCCTGAAAAGCTCAAGCCAATGATTTTGAAAGACATTGCCGAAGATACTGGACTAGACATCTCAACCGTGAGTCGTGTCGTTAACGGCAAGTATGTGCAGACTGACAAAGGCATTTGGGAGTTAAAGTACTTTTTCAGCGCGGCGGTTGAAACAGAGTCAGGCGATGAGATTTCCAACCGCGTCATCAAGCAGTTCATTAAGGACTTTATTGAAAAAGAAGAATCTGGCAAACCTCTCTCCGACGATAAGCTAGCGGAGTTGCTGGCGCAACATGGTTACAAGGTTGCCCGACGCACCGTTACCAAATACCGCGAGCAGCTCAATATCCCTGTCGCACGGTTACGCAAAAAACTGGAAGCCAGCGAATAAAAATATCCCACTCAATCTCAGAGAATTTGCGTAACTTTTAGGCTCTTTAACGCAACAAAAATTTAACTTCACAATTAACGACGAAGGCATAACTTCCAACGGTGAAAAGACGTTTAGATTTACACGCAACGACCGTTATCGGTGTCTTGCGAGACGGCAAAGCTGCCTTAGGCAGCGATGGTCAGATGACACTCGGTAGCACCATTTTGAAGCAATCGACTTCGAAGGTGCGCCGAATGCTTGGCGGCAAAATTCTGGCTGGGTTTGCAGGGGCTACCGCCGATGCGCTGACGCTCTTGGAGCGCTTCGATGAAAAGCTGCAAGCACATAGTGGCAAAGTCGAGCGTGCGGCGGTCGAGCTTGCCAAAGATTGGCGTACCGATAAGTATTTGCGCCGCTTGGAAGCGATGTTAGCCGTGCTGAGCGCTGACCGCGCACTTATCATTTCCGGCACAGGCGATGTCATTGAGCCAGAAGACAACATCGTCGCTATCGGCAGTGGTGGAATGTATGCGTTGGCTGCTGCGCGCGCTTTGCTTCGTTCAACTAACAAAGATGCCCGAACAATTGTGGAAGAATCACTCAAGATTGCGTCAGAAATTTGCATTTACACAAATTTTAACATCAAAATTGAGGAACTCTAAGACAAAGCCCAGTAAGCATCTCTGAAACTGAAGCAACGACTCAATTTAACTGCAAAACGAACACCTTTAACAATGGCAAGAAAGTCAACAAGCGAGACCTTCACTGAAGAAAAGTCTGCAAAAGCCCTCCAGAACGGTAAGCATAGTGAATCACCCAAACAGGACTTGATGAGTCAGATGCAGCAACTTACGCCGCATCAAATTGTGCGGGAGTTAGATAAGTATATCATCGGTCAGCATGAAGCCAAGCGTTCTGTTGCGATTGCTTTGCGGAATCGATATAGGCGACAGAAAGTCGAAGGCCCGCTGCGTGATGAAATTATGCCAAACAACATCATTATGATAGGCCCAACTGGCGTGGGCAAAACAGAAATCTCCCGTCGCTTAGCAAAGCTGGCTGGTGCACCTTTCATAAAGGTTGAAGCTTCTAAGTTCACTGAAGTGGGTTACGTTGGGCGCGATGTGGAGTCTATGATTCGTGACCTTGTTGACCTTGCTGTCAATATGGTGCGCCAAGAAAAATCTGCGGAGGTCAAAGAAAAAGCTGCCCAATTGGTCGAAGAGCGCATTTTAGACATTTTGCTACCCAACACCAGCAAGTCCGCCAACGGAGAAGAGAGTGAAGAAACGCCACAAGACAGTAACACGGAAGGTGTGCCTCACGCCACCAGTCGAAGTCGCGAAAAAATGCGCGAGCGCCTGCGCTCTGGCAAACTTGAAGACCGCATTATTGAAATTGAACTGGCGTCCGAGAACTTCCCTGCTATGCAAATCTTTGGGCCTTTCGGCGCAATGGAAGATATTGGCGGAATGGTGCAAGACCTTATTGGCGGTCTGCCCAAGAAGCGCAAAAAACGCCGTGTCACGATTGCTGAAGCCCGCGTGCTTCTGGAGCAAGAGGAAATTCAGAAGCTGATTGATATGGACGCGGTCATCAAGGAAGCCATCCACCGTGTAGAGGAAACGGGTATCGTTTTCATTGACGAGATTGACAAAGTCGCTACTGCAGGGGGCGCAAGCGGTCGTGGTCCTGATGTCAGTCGTGAAGGCGTCCAGCGCGATCTTCTGCCTATCGTTGAAGGCTCAAATGTGATGACCAAATACGGTATGGTCAAAACTGACCATATTCTTTTCATTGCCTCTGGTGCTTTCCATGTCTCCAAGCCTTCCGATTTAATTCCGGAATTGCAAGGCCGCTTCCCGATTCGTGTAGAGCTAAAAAGCCTCACGGAGGATGATTTTGTCGCTATCCTTACGCAGCCAGAAAATGCACTTATCAAGCAATATGCAGCCCTGCTCAAAACCGAAGGCGTCGAGCTTGAATTTTCCGAAGATGGTATTCGTGCCATCGCCCGCACTGCAGCTGAGGTCAATGAAACGGTCGAGAACATCGGCGCCCGACGTTTGCACACAATTATGACCACTTTGCTTGAAGACTTAATGTTCGATGTGCCTGAGCATATACCTAGCAAAAAAGTGGTTGTAACGAAAGAAATGGTTGAAAGCAAACTGAGCAAAATTGCTAAAGATCGCGACCTTAGTCGATACATTCTCTAATGCATTAGGCTGGAACGCCCTGATGAACAATTTTTGTTGCAAGGCGTAAAAGAGGCTGGAAAACTGAAATTTGTTTAACCAAACTTTTCGTATCGCTATGCAGAATGTCCTTTTCTCTTCTCGCGCTGGAGTTGCGCAGGCTCTTGCCGCTGTCGAAAAGCGCGTGCTCAACCAAGTCTATACTTGGATGATGCTCGGTCTCGCCCTGACAGCCGCTGTTGCGTGGTATTGCGCCGATACGGCAGACATTCGCTCCTTTCTTCTGCAAAACCGCTGGGTGATGTGGGTACTAATTTTGGGTGAGCTTGGTTTAGTATTTGCCATCAGTGGGCTTATTAATCGTATCTCAGCGGTTGCAGCCACTTCGCTCTTCTTCATTTACTCTGCCCTTAACGGCATTACGCTCTCAACCATTTTTATGGTGTTTAATTTAGGCTCTATTGCGGGTGTTTTCCTTATCACTGCTGGCACCTTTGGCATTATGAGCCTTTATGGACTCACCACGCAGCGCGACCTTTCCAGCTTGGGCAATTTGCTCCTTATGGCGCTTATTGGTCTTGTGATTGCAGGCGTTGTTAATCTTTTCATTACCAGCTCTGTAATGAATATGATTATTAGCGCAATTGGTGTGCTGGTCTTCACAGGGCTTACGGCTTATGATGCACAGCGCATTAAGGAAATGGCTGCGTCTGCCTTAGACGGTGAAAGCGAAGGGAAACTTGCGGTTATCGGCGCACTCTCACTTTACTTAAACTTTATTAATCTCTTCCTAAGTCTCTTAAATCTGTTTGGCGGACGTAACGAAGAGTAAAGTGAAAATTTCTACGCTGGGCGGCAAATTTTGAGCCGCCCTTTTTATTTTTCAAAGTTTTGACTCAAACACTGCACCGATGGATTCGCTCAGAATTCTTGTTCTTAATGGAGTCAACCTCTCTCGCTTAGGTCGACGTGAACCTGAGCACTACGGCAAGCGTTCTTTGCAAGAAATTAACGATTCTTTGGTTCAGCGATTTCCTGACACAGAGCTTCAATTTTTCCAAACTGAACATGAGGGCGAGCTAATTGAAAAGCTCTATGAAGCGGAGGATAGCGGGGCAGTCAATGGGATTGTGCTTAATGCTGGCGCATATACGCATTACTCTATTGCTCTGCGCGATGCGATTGCTGCAATTAAGTTGCCTGTTGTAGAAGTGCACCTTTCAAACATTTATGCACGCGAGCCTTTTCGCCGCATATCAGTTTTGTCAGAAGTTTGCTTAGGTGTGATTTCTGGTTTTGGAGAAGAAAGTTACGCCTTAGGGATTTTAGCATTAAAAAGTTACTTCAAGCAAACTCGTCTCGAATACAAGCAGAAATGAAAGCGGAATTAAAAGTTGGTCTTACTGTCTCTGTGGCACTGTTGCTCTTAGGTTTTTCGCTTTGGTGGGCAAAAGATGTAAAGGTCGGCAGTAAGCACATCTATGCCCGATTTAGCAATGTCAGCGGTTTGCAAACTGGCGATCCTGTGATGGTAAATGGCTTACGCATTGGCAAGGTTGACGATATTAGGTTAGTAGAGAATGGAATTGATGTAAGGCTGTCTATTGCACCTGATGTGCCGCTCTACCGCAATGCTGTTGCGCATATCGCTATGCTGGAGCTTATGACGGGCAAGAAAATTGAGCTTACGCAAGGCAGTAAAGACGCGGGCGAATTGCAAGACGGGGAGCGCATTCGTGGCGTTTTTTTAGCTGACATTCCTGAGCTAATTGGCAGTGCAGGTGGCACGGTCGATACCTTACGCCACCTTATTGCAGATGTGCAGCGCACCCTCTACAATGCTAATATAATTTTGGGCGATGAAGAAGTGCAGGAGAACCTCAAAGCCTCTGTGCGAAACTTACGGATTGCTACTGCAGATTTAGCTGTTTTAAGCCGCGATTTGCGCTCTGCTGACATCAAGCAGTTGCTTGCTAATATCGACCGCACTGTCAATTCCGTAGAGACACTGCTCAGTGACCTGCAGCCAGAAGTAAAAGGTGCGATTGGTGAAGCTCGCCACACGCTACGAAACGCTGACTCGCTACTTATCTCCCTACGCGAGCTAACCGACCGCTTAAAAAATGACCGTGCTTCGCTTGCTGGAAAAGTGCTAAATGATGAAAAATTCGTAATGAAGCTCGATAGCGTGGTCAACAATCTAGACTCTATTTTGAAGTTAGGGCAAAAAGAGGGTATTAAAGTGCAGCTGAGAATCTTTTAGGCTGCTCGGATTGGCTTTCTAAGATTCCTTCCACCGCTTTCCCTAACTCCCTTACCCCAATTACTTTTGTCTCTTCTTTCCCAGTAGGCAGTTGATGAGGTTACTTCACACCTGATAATTTTTCACATGCTTGGCAGTATGTGCGGCTTAATGCACATCGGTAGATTTAAGGGATTTTGTGCGTTGAAGCTCAATTTTAGCCCGCACGAGTTTGATAACAATGCTGAGAACAATTCCTAAAACCGTAATGCTAATAATCAAGTTAATATAAGTGTCTAGCTCGGGGAATTGTGAGCCGAGAAAATAACCCAGTGAAGTGAGGCTCGCAATCCAAGTGATGGCCCCAGAGATACTGAATGCAATAAACCGTAGGTAAGGCATCCCTGCAATGCCTGCAACTGTGGTTGCAAAGCTACGGATAATTGGCACAAACCGGGCAAAAAAGATGGTTTTCCCTCCGTGTCGGTCATAGAAGGTCTGAGTGCGTAGGAGATACTCTCGGCGAAAAAAAAGAGAATCTTCTTTTCTAAATAGCGCTTTGCCCAACGACTTGCCAATAAAGTAACCAGTGCTATCTCCTAAAATTGCAGCAGTTATCATTGTGGCGTTCACTTCCCAATAGCCTAACTTGCCACTTGCTGCAACTAAACCTGCTGTAATTAGAAGCGAATCGCCAGGAAGAAGAAATCCAAAGAAAAGACCTGTTTCTGAAAAGACAATAAAGAAAAGAAGGGTGTAGCCGCCCCACCGAATCATCTCATCTAACGATGAGAAATGTTGAAACACATCCATAGCCTAATTTTAAGCAGAAATCTCCAACATTCGTTCCAATGGCTTCAAGGCACGCAAGCGTAGCTCTTCTGGCATCGTAATTTCTGGGGAGCGATTTTTCATACAAAGGTATAGCTTTTCCAGTGTATTTAGCTTCATATACGGGCATTCATTGCAGGCACAGCCTTTCTTTTCTTCGTAAAGTGCCGCAATGAAATTTTTATGTGGGGAACGCTTTTTCATTTCGTGAATAATACCCGTTTCAGTTACAACCAAATAAGTGTCATCAGGGCTTTTGATGGTGTAATCTAGGAGCGCACGTGTCGAGCCAATAAAGTCTGCATGGCGCAAGATGGATTCCTCGCACTCAGGGTGCGCAATCACTTTGGCGTTCGGATATGCTGTTTTGAGCCGAATTAGCTGGCGCTCGGAAAAGGATTCGTGCACAAAACATGTACCCTGCCAGAGAATCATTGGGCGATTGAGCTTTTTTACTAGGTATGCTCCCAGATTTTTGTCGGGTGCGAAAATAATTTTCTTATGTTCTGGAATGCTACGAATAATTTTCTCAGCGTTTGAAGATGTGCAAATAATATCTGACATCGCCTTGATTTCCGCCGAGCAATTAATGTAACTCACTACTACTGCATCTGTGTGCTGTTCCTTGAATTTAGCAAATAGTGCAGGCGGACAGCTATCTGCTAGCGAACAGCCTGCATTCAAGTCAGGTAATAATACTTGCTTATCAGGGTTAAGAATTTTTGCCGTTTCCGCCATAAAGTGAACGCCTGCAAACACAATCACATCAGCATTGGTTTTCTGTGCCGCTTGTGCGAGCTGCAGGCTATCTCCTAACAAGTCAGCCACGTCTTGAATATCTGGCTCTTGGTAGTAATGCGCCAGAATAACGGCATTCATTTCTTTTTTGAGTCGCTCGATTTCTGCAAATAGATCAAGCTTTGCAAGACTCCTTAGGCTGCTTAGCGTATCGTGCCTTGACGGTGCAGTTTCAGTCATACAACGACTCCTTTCAAAGGTTTTCCTTGAACCACATCGCTCTGAGAAACGTTGCAATACGCAGCAATACGCCTATTGTTGCTTGCCCGTATCAGGGAAGGCGGGCGCAGGTGATTGCTGAGCTTGCCGAATCTCCTCGAGTGCTTGCTGACGACCTTCTTCACGTGCGCGCTCCAGCTCTCGACGGCGAATCAGACGGCTCAGCTTGTATGGGCTAATTTTAGCCTCACCCTGCGTTACAAAGGTGCCAAAGACGCCATCATTGTAGTAAAGCCACACATTATAGCCCACTTCCATCGCATCCACGAGTGCTACCCTATCAACCAGTTCTTTTGCTTTCTTTTCGTCTAACTTATGCACATTCATCAAGTATTCCATTGCAATTTGGCGATGTGTTTCACCTTTTTTGACCACATGTGGCGCAGGCAGTTTATCCGTGATTTCTTTAATTTTCTGCTGCAACTCTTCAATTTGCTTTTCTGAATCCAAGATTTTTTGAAGCAAGCCCTTGGTCGACACATCCTTTTCTTGCTGAATCATACTTAGCAAGAGCGCTTCTTGCTCTTTGGTGAAACCTAACGCAGTGTCCAGTGAAATTTTTTTATCCGGGAAGCGTCGATTGACCTCGCGAATCAGTTGATTTAATTCTTCAGATTGCTTTAAAATCTCTTGCTGGCGCTCGTTAATTTGCTGCTCAGCACGCACAAAATCCTCAAAGTTGCTTTTTTGCTGACACCCCAAAATTAAAGTAAGCACCCCGAAGAGAAGCCAGAGCTGTTTTTTCATTGTTATGATGGTTTTAGTCGTTGCTGGTTAGGTCTTCCCGAATCAGGAGCAAGATGGCCGAATGCGGCACAATCACATATTTTTCTCCTTCGAACTCAATTTCGTGCGAGAGATTCTGGAGGTAGATAGCTAAGTCGCCTTCCATAGCTTGCAGCGGGATATACTGAGGCCGCCGCGTAGCCTCTTTCCATGGCTCATCAGCGTCTTGGGGTGGTGCTACAGCGTAGCCCGGACCTGTTTTGAGCACATATCCGCTCTGAATTTTCTCCTTTTCATGCACACTCGGTGGCAGATATAACCCTCCACGCGTGCGCTCATCGTTCTTTGGCTTGATTAGCACACGGTCGCCAATGACGATAAACTTGTCCGTAACAGTTTGCATAGCAGTGTTTCAAGTTATACCTAAATGTAAGAAAAAAGCAGGGCATTTAGGCAACTGACACAGGCAAGCTCAGCTCTCAATGCAACGGTGCCATCTATTGTCAAGGCTCGCAGATGCAGAGAGATACCCCCCACTAAACTGAACAATCTTTCCCACACTCTTGAACAAACGCTCAAAACTGCTATCTTCTGCTATTTCACTTTGCTAACGAACAGATTTGGTATGACGTTCGAGTTTGAGATTTGCGAGCATAAAGGGCTAGTGTCTGTCTTCGTCTCTGGCACTGGCAACTTCCAAAACGGCGTAGAAGGTCTTTTGCGCATTGCCAACGATACCCGCTTTCGCGAAGGTTTCAATGTCTTGGTTGATATCTGCCAGCTTAACTACTCGCCCTCGCTTTCGGAACTGCGCGCATTCGCAGATGTGCTCATCTCTCTCAAAGACCGATGTTCTGGAAGAACTGCACTGGTTGTGAGCAACTTTCTGCACTTTGGTCTTGGCAATCTGCTTAGTCGATTTTTAGAGCTATCTGGTATTCAGATGCGGGTGTTTTTCTCAATGCAAGACGCAACCCATTGGCTCTCCCCTGCTTAAGGTTTGCTCTTTGCCTTACAGGATAGCTCATCAGAGTTGCATACCCCGTTTTGTGTTTCTCTATCAGCTTGTTCTGTGCAAGCTAATCTCCATTCTACGCCCTCTTCTGCTCTGCTCGCCACAGCAGCCAGCGTTCCACAAGCCCGTGAAGTAACCACAGTAGCAGCAATCCTCCTGCACTGCTCAGCGCAATTGCAAGCCAGAGTTCAGGTCGGAAGTTTTCAATTTCATAGAATGTTTTGATTGCGTTGATTGGAAAAAATGTCCAAGTCGTGTGGGCTAAGAAGGCATAGAGTAGCAGAATCCCAATGCTCACCTGCACATAGCATGCGGCTCTTTGCGCGTTAGCACGAATGGAAAGATAGACAAAATTGCCCAAGCACATTATCACCAGTGCGGAGGTCATGACCATTTTCTCTTCTATCAAGTTCGGCATAGACAGCAGCGTAGCAAGGCTTTGTGCGGCATAACTAGCCGTGGAAAACGCAAGCAGCGACACAGCGATAAAGGCAAATAGCTCTGTAAAAAATGCGCGTGGCGGAGTGGTGCGTCGATTGAATGCTGTAATCACATACACAGGCAAAGCAACCCCCAAGAGACTTAGCAACGCGGAGCGGCGAGGCGTTAGCGGAAAAAGTGCTCCAAGTGAGATAGTAAGGATTTCCAGTAGCAGCACAATGAGATTCTTGGTTAGGTAGAGCTTTGCAATTGCCAGCACAGTGTTCAAAATCAAGCGACCTTGCTCAAAGATTTTAGGAAGAAGCGAAAATTTATTTTTGAGCAGCACAATGTCAGCAATTTCTTTGGTGATGCTGCTGCCCTCCTCCATTGCAATACCCAGCGTGGCTTCTTTGACTGCGGGCACGTCATTGACACCATCGCCAATCATTGCCGTGCGGTGATGTTTGTTTAGCTCGCGAATGATGCGCTGCTTATGTTCGGGCGAAAGGCGTGCAAACACTGTTTTGGTTCTCACTTTTTCGGAAAATGTTTGTGCATCGGTTCGGTCAATCTCCGCACCTGTCATCACATCTGCCTCTGTAGTGTGCCAGCCAATATCACGCAAAGTTGCCTGAACGGAGTCGGCTGTATCGCCTGAGAGAATTTTGAGCTGGATATGATTTTCGCGAAACAGTTTGAGTGCCTCTGAAATGTCTTGTCGTGGTGCGCCGCTCAGTGAAATCAGTGCAAGCGGCTTGAGCTTTAGCTTGTTGTCGGGATTAGGGTTTGTCAGCGCAGCAAGTGCCGCTCCATCTTGCAGTTCAGCAAAGAGCAAATTGCGGTAGCCGCGCAGGTTACGCGTGTCGAGAATTGCGTCCAGTGCTCGCTGATTCGGCTCGTCTAAGAATTTAGCCAGCACTTCGTAACCGCCCAGTGCAAGCGCAAAAGTGCCAAACTCTGTTTCCAGATGCAGTGCTGAAAACTTTCTTGCGGAACTAAAAGGCAGCTCAGATAACACGCGACTTGGCTTGCTGGGCAGTTGTCGCAGGGCTTGAATGGTTGCATTCGAGTCAGATGAGGCAAATGCATATGCACTGAGCAAGCCTTTGATATTCGGTTCGGAAATCCCATTCTCAAATGCATAGAGGTCATGCAGCGAAAGATGATTTTCGGTCAGCGTGCCCGTTTTATCCAAGCAAACTACTTCAACCGTGGAGAACGATTCAATAGCGTTCAGCTTTTGCACCACTGCACCCAGTTTCATTACACGATAGACGCCTGTCGCAAAGACAATCGTCGTAAAGAAAACCAAGCCTTCTGGCAAGAGCGTTACCACAACGGTTACGATGCGGCGGATAAACTCTAAGTCAGATAGCGCTCCAGCTTGTGCACGTGCTGCAATCTCCAGTAGCGCCAGTATCAAGACAATTACAAATGACCAGACGAAAATTCGGTCAATTTTACGCTGCAAAGGGGTGCTGACGAACTTATACTCCCTAGCCAGAGCAGTAATGCGCGCCGCATAGGAGCTACTGCCTACCCGCTCAGCAAGGTAGTAGCCGCTTCCCGCCACGCAGTAACTGCCTGAGAAGAGCTGCGTTCCAACTGGCTTTTCAATCGTCAGTGACTCACCTGTGAGCAAGGACTCATCCATTTCTAAGGCAGATGACGCAACCACTTTGCCATCCACCACAGCATACTCTCCACGCGTGATTTTCAGCACATCGCCCTCGACTACCTCTGATGGATCAATCACCATTTCTTTGCCATCTCGCACGACGGTTACCTCTCGCGAGAGCAACAGGCGCGTGTTTTCCAGAATCGCACGTGTGCGAAATTCTTGCACGATGGCAATTGCTGTGTTGGAGACCACCACCAAGATAATCCCCACGCTATCGAGCAACAGACGCGTATCATTTGACCAAAAGAACACGCCAAAGAGAAAAGCAATGATGCCGAAGTTGATAAGGTTGAAGATAGTGAGGGTGTTTTCAAGGAAAATCTCGCGTGAGCTTTTGGTGTGCGGTGAGCGTGCGATGTTGATACGCCCTTGACGGCGGCGCGCTGCGACTTCTTCTTCTGACAGGCCTTGAAGCGGTGGTGGCATACTGGTTTGGTAAGTTTCAGGCTGGAAATCATGGCAACCCTTTGGCACACAATACCTTGTACCTGTTCATCTTCCTTGCGCCAAAATGCAAATTTTTTTGCAATCGGTGAATCGCCCTCTTAGCCCCTCTTTTAAGGCATCGTCCAGAAAAGTCGATTTCACCATACCTTTGCAGATTTTACAATTTGGAAACAGAAATTTCCGTAGATTTTAAGCAACCATATGGAACACTGCGCATGAAATTCATCTTCACCTCGTTTGCTTGGCTTTTCCTCTTTATCGTCATCTATCGTTTTTTGCGCTTCATTACAACGCCGCTTTTCGTCAAATTAGGCATCTATACCTACCATTCTGAAATGCTTTTTACCGTGCCGATTTGGAGAAATAAGCGTGAGCTTCACTTAGGTACGGCTTACGACTTTTTCCGCACCAGTGCCAGTGGCTCGCGTCAGATGCTTATTTTACTCTCCAAAGGTTTGCTTGCGTTTTGCGAAGATGTCGAGCGTGGCAAATATCCCAGAGACCTTGTGTTGCGGGGCACAACACACTACTTTAGCGATGCGACGCTCCGGAAGTTTGGCTTCAAGACCCGCCCACTTCGTTTCTATGAAGCCGTTTTTTTCAGCCTCAACTACCTTGAGCTCTGCTTACTGCTTAGCATTAGCAAGCGACGTCTGACGGTTGTCAACACTGATTTGGTACGCATTGCATACTGTCGTGCCGAAGATCTTTTGCTACACAAGGAAATGTGCCGTCGCTATCTTCATATTCTCTCCAAAGCGCCCGAGCAGCCAAGCACAAGTCATTCACCTGTGCCTGTTGCTCTGCTTTCGTCTGGCACATCTGACTCACTGGCAGCGTAGCACTCTACTCGACGCTTAGCAACTCTATCTCGAAAATCAAAGGGCTATTTGGTGGAATTTCTCCTACTTGTGCATTGCCATAGCCTAAGTGCGGTGGGATTTCCAACCTGCGCTTGCCACCTACTCGCATTCCTTTAGTCCCTCGTCCCAGCCTGCAATCACTTGCCCAGCTCCCAGCACAAACTCAAACGGTGTGCGCCCGGGCAAGCGAGAGGAATCGAACACCTTGCCGTCTGTGAGCATACCCGTGTAGTGCACCGTGAGTTTTTTGCCGGGTTCTGCGACTGCTCCTGTGCCCACCACTTCATCAATGACCTGCAGCGTCTCAATTTTTCTATTCTGACACGCCACAGACAGCACGAGCAGCATACACAATACAGCGGTTCTGCACATTTTTTATGCTCGTCGTGTTAAAGTTTTTTTGTAATCGTGCCGAAAATATCGAAGGCTTCTGCCTCTGTTATTTCTACTTCATAAAACTCGCCGACGGCTAACTTAGCTGGTAAAAAGCCATCTTGAGCTGATGTAATAATCACTTCGTTATCTACTTCTGGTGCATCAAACTCTGTGCGTCCCACTGCCACCCCTTTTTCAATGCGGTCAATGAGCACACGCAGTCTTGTGCCAATGAGCTGCTGATTTTTGGCGGCTGAAATCTCTGCTTGCAAGGTCATTGCGGTCTCCACACGCCGGAGCTTTTCGTTAGGCGGCACGGCATCTTGCAGCGCAAAAGCAGCTGTATTTTCCTCGTGGGAATAAGCAAAGCAGCCTAAGCGGTCAAACTTTGCTTCCTCAATGAAGTCTAAGGCTTCTTGGAAAATTTCTTCTGTCTCAATTGGATAGCCGAAAATGAAGGTTGTTCGCAAGCGAATGTTGGGCACTTCGGTGCGAATCTCACTGAGGAGTTCAATCAACTTGCGCTTTGTAATGCCGCGTCGCATTGACCTTAGCACCTCATCGTTGATGTGCTGGATTGGTATGTCGAGATACTTGCAGAGGTTTTCTCGCTCTCGGATAACAGGCAAGATTTCCTTTGGGAACTTAGCTGGGTATGCATAGAGTAAGCGTATCCACTCAAAGCCAATATCAGAGAGGCGTCTTAGCAGCTCATCTAACTTGCGCTTGCCGTATAAGTCCAATCCATAGTAGGTGAGGTCTTGTGCAATTAGAATCAGCTCCTTTACGCCACGCTGACGCAGAGCTGTCGCTTCGGCAAGGAGCACCTCCATTGGCTTAGAGCGATGCTTGCCCCGCATTAAAGGAATGGCGCAAAAGGAACACGGATGGTCACACCCTTCTGAAATTTTGAGGTAGGCAAAGTGCTGCGGCGTGCTCAGCCAGCGCTCGCCCAGTAGTTCATTTTTCAGATGCCCACCCATTTCCTCCAAAATCTGAGATAGCACTTTGCCCTCGAAATCTAGCACGCCAAAATACCTGTCTACTTCTGGAATCTCAGCCGCCAACTCCTTGTGATAGCGCTCGGAGAGACAGCCCATTACCAGAAGTTTTTTCAGCCGTCCTTTCTTTCTCAGCTCAACTCCGTCCAAGATATGGTCAATAGATTCTTGCTTTGCCTCTTCAATGAAGCCGCATGTGTTAATTACAAGCACATCTGCCTTGCGCGGGTCGTCAGTTAGCAGGAACTGATTTGCCCGCGCTTGTGCAAGCAACATTTCTGAATCCACCACATTCTTAGAACAGCCAAGCGTTAAGACGTGCAGTTTCGGCAGTTTTGTTTTCATTCTTGTTTTTCTTGCTCAAAGTTAGAGCGGCGAAGATAGGAAAGATTGGGCAAACTGCCGAAAAGTGATAGACGCGCCGTTGGCAGAGTGAGGGTAAATAAAAAAGCCTCTTCTGCCGAAGCAGAAGAGACCCTCAACCTTCAACCAACAAACGCATAAAGACAGGAGAAAGAACAAAGAAGCACTCCTTAGGCAGCCGCTTGATTTTTCGTCGGGGTGTCTGCTGCGGTTACTGCTTGACTTGCTTGCGCTGCAGCGCGTCGTGCTTCTTCTTCGCGACGGCGCGCTAATTCCGCTTCTAACTCTTCACCCGTCATCGGCACAAACTTGCCATCGACTAACTTCATCGGAATCTTGCGCAACGCTTCACCTAATGCTTTGAGTTTTTCTTCTTCTTGCTTTTTGCGTTCCGCCAATTCTTCCTTCGAAAGCCCCACGATATTGTCGCTATACATCGCACTGAGCGGCTCAATCTGGATATTGTCTTTTTGGAACTTGTATGAGGCAAACTTGTAGAAAATGAATACCAAGATGAAGAAAATCGGCAGCGCAAAGGCGTAGATGTAAAGCCAAGAGAGCGACGCAGGCATAACTGGTTCTCCTTTTCGTCTAAGGTTAATTCAAGTTGCATCTTCCACTTAGGAAGCTCAAAGCGAATATGCACGCTTCACGCCAGAACTAATAGCGACTTTTTGTATCATTCTCTCTTTTAGAAAGCCGATTTGGACGCTTTAAGGCATTAGTTCTCCACCGAGCGGAGATATTCACCAAAAAACTTTGAATAATGAGCGCATCTCGTAAGACCCAAAAACCCTCTGCACCTTCGGTGCAGCCAGCCGCCGTGCCAGAGCATCGTGCATTGCAAGCATTAGCCAAAGAGACCCTGCGCCTAGAAGCACACGCGCTTTTGCAGATTGCTGACCGCATTGATGCGAGCTTTGCAAAAGCCGTTCAGTGCATTGCAAGTTTGAAAGGCAAACTGATTGTCTCTGGCATGGGCAAGTCAGGCTTGATTGCTCAGAAAATTGCAGCTACGCTTGCTTCAACAGGCACGCCTGCTGTGTTTATGCATCCTTCTGAGGCTGCACACGGTGATTTGGGAATGGTGCAACAAGGTGACGGGGCACTGTTTCTTTCCAAAAGCGGTATCACAGAAGAACTGATTGTGATTCTCCCTGTCTTCAAGAAGCTGTCCGTGCCGATTGTGGCAATGGTGGGGAATTTGCGTTCCACACTGGCTATGCGCGCCGATGTGGTCTTAGATGTCAGTGTCAGTAAAGAAGCCGATCCCTTCGACCTTGCACCCACAACCTCCACAACGGCTATGCTGGCAATGGGCGATGCTTTGGCAGTTGCCCTTATGCGGCTTAAAAATTTTTCTCCTGAGCGCTTTGCACAATTTCACCCCAGTGGTGCACTGGGACGACGGCTCACGATGCGCGTCGAAGAGGTCATGGCTACAGGCGACCGTCTGCCACTGGTTGCGGAAAATGCCTCGCTTAGGGAAGTGATTTTAGAAATGACGGCTAAGCGGTTTGGTGCGGCGTTAGTCGTCAATAGCAAGCAAAAACTTTCTGGCATTTTTACAGATGGCGACTTGCGACGCCTGATGCTCTCTGGCGTCCCGCTTGACGCCCTGAAAGCCTGTGATGTTATGAGTCGCAACCCCAAATTCACGACCCCCGATACGATGGCAAAAGCTTGCTTGGAGACAATGGAACAGCATCGCATTACACAACTGCCTGTCTGCGATGCTTCTGGCAAACCGATAGGTATCGTGCACTTACACGACCTTGTCTCACTAGGGCTGTAGCAAAGATTTGAACATCTCCAGCTTTTTCACTTTTAGCGCCCTGCACGCTAATAGCGCACGGTGGTTTGCTTCAAGGCACGATAGACAGTCTGCAGCAACGCTTCTGCGCGGAATGGCTTTGTAATAGAGCCTTGCACACCTAATGAGCTAAGTTTTGCCACCTTTTCGCCTTCCATCAAGCCACTCATTACTACCACAGGAAGGTCAGGTCGAAGGGAGCGGATTGCATGCACGCATGCAATGCCGTCCATTACGGGCATCATGATGTCGGTCAGCAACAGATTAATTTCACTGCTATGCTGCGCAAAGATGGCAACCGCTTCTGCCCCGTTGTTTGCTGTAAGCACCGTGTAGCCCATACTGAGCAAGATGGCGTGTGCCACTTCCCGCACTGCCACATCATCTTCTACCAGCAAAATCACTTCACCGCTGCCTTGCATTGCCTCCATTGATTCTTCGCCAAATTCTTTCTGTTCGGTCTTGGTCGCTGGCAGATAGATGAAAAACGACGTGCCTGAACCGACCTTCGTTTTCACATCAATAAAGCCATTATGACTGCGTACAACGGAAAAGACCACCGAGAGCCCCAATCCTGTGCCTTTGCCAACCTCTTTGGTTGTAAAGAAAGGTTCGAAAATTTTGTCCAGAATATCGGGTGCAATGCCAGTGCCTGTATCGCTTACGGTTAGGCAGACATACTCCCCTTCTTCTGCATCAACGAAGGCTGCGGCTTTGGCTGCATCTAATACCACATTTTCAGCCCGTATCGTAAGCCGTCCGCCATTTGGCATTGCATCGCGGGCATTCACGCAGAGATTGAGCAGGACCTGATGCAATTGCGTCGGTTCGCCGAAGATACTCCATATCGTCGCAGGAGCTTCATACTCAATTTCAATCTCTTTTGGAAAAGTCTGTGAGATAAAGCGCGCCACGTCTTTGACGATATGGCTCGGATTGAAGACGGTTTTCTCACCACTATTGCCACGCGCAAAGCTTAGGATTTGTTTTATCAACTCCTTACCGCGAATAGCGCTTTCCTCAAGCAAGGCAATCCATCTTCGAGACTGCTCATCGGGATTTTGTTTGCGTAGCAAAAGTAATCCTGTCAGAATTGGTGCAAGCACATTGTTCATATCGTGCGCAATGCCAGACGCCAAAAGACCGATGCTATCCATTCGCTGGTTGCGGAGCATTTGGCTTTCTAAGTCTTTCTTTTCAGTAATATCTGTATTGACCACCAGCACTTTATCAGGCTCCCCCTTTTCGTTCAGCACCAGCGTGCGACGGCTCTCAACAATGACTTTCTTGCCGCTCTTTGTGCGCTGACGCAACTCTCCAATCCACTGCCCTGTTTGCAGCACTTTCTGATGCACAGCCTCAATTTGCGCCAAGTCAGCTTCATCATAGAGTTCGGCTCGGATAGAACGACCCAGCACTTCCTCCTCTGTCCAGCCGTAGAGGCGCACTGCGCCGGGATTCCAGTAAAGCACTTTCCCTTGCAAATCTTGCAAGATGACCGCGTCGCGTGTAACTTCCAGCAGCTTTGCCTGCTCACGCAGCCGTTCTTCCATCATCTTTCGGTCTGTAATATCAATGCCTACGCACACAGCTGCCTGTCCCTGATGATACTTTTGCGCAAACACAAGGTGCTGCATCTGTCTCCCTGCAATCGTGATGGTGTCTTCCATCACACTGGCTTGATACGGCGACTCAAACAGACCTTTGAGAAAGTTGTAGAACTTAGAGTTGAGAAAACCTACCTTTTTGCCGACAAAGTCTTCTGGCTTGCCTCCTAACGCTGCGGCCAGATGGCGGTTCAATCCGAGATAGGTCATATCGGCACTGACCCACGACACAAACCCCGGCACCGCATCTAATACCGCCTGAAATTGCTCTTTGGCTTCCATCAATTCTTGCTCAATATACTTGCGCTCCAAAGCGATTGAGACCGAAGAGGCAGCTGCTTTGAGCAAGTTGAGGCTGTCAGACTCCCATAGCAACGGCGAGCCATGCCGCTCGCAACCCAGCAATCCATAAAATTTGCCTTTCACGATAATCGGCAAGAGAAGCAGCGCTTGCGCACCAGATTGCCCAAATAGTGCCTGCTCTGCACCAGATAAATCTGCCACGCGGCTCATCATCACTTCACCTGATTCCAGCAAGCATTGGATTCTTTCCAGAGCTTGACTGTCCTCAATATGCTGCGACAGTAAGCGACTGGGTTGCACCGTCTCTCGATGCCACTCTGCAATGAAGGTCGCAGCGGCTTGACTGTTCTGGGCAGGTTCTTTTTCAAGAATGAACACACGGTCGGCTTCTGCAAGCTCAGCTACCAGCTGCAGTAGTGGCTGACAGGTCTGGCGATTGAGGTTGCGCGTGGTGAGCAGGAAGCGATCGATCTCAACAATCAGGCTCAGTTGGCGCTCGCGTTTGGTCGCTTGCTCAAGCAGTGAAGTGGATATGACATTCATCTTGCACTCAGGCACTTTGTTGATGTGCTACTAGCTCAACGCTGAACTTAGCTCTCCTTGTTTCACACACTGTGCGCTCCGTCACAACCGAAGCGCAATTGCTTTACGCCTTGAAGTGTTCGGCTTACTTCCTCTCAGCGGGAGAACAATCAGGCTTGCCAAACATACAAAAGCGACCTCTGCACTTGCAAGCGTCAGCGATTCTGTGGCAATTTTGGGAGTGATTGTATCGTTTAACTTCCTTTTGCAACCAGTCAGTATTCTGAATGAAAGCATCACATCGAGCACTTGACCTGCTGCGACACGCTGCTCAAGACGCCATGCACAAAGCGATTGCGCCTTACTCGCACTTTCAAGTTGGAGCCGCCATAAAAACCAAGCGCGGGAAAATCATTACAGGGCACAACATTGAATGTTCGTCCTACAGCCTCACAATTTGTGCGGAGCGCGTGGCGCTCTTCAAGGCTCTCAGCGAGGGAGAACGCAACTTCACTGCTATTGCGGTTGTTGCCAGTTCTGGCGATTTTTGTCCGCCGTGCGGGGCTTGCCGGCAAGTCTTGATGGATTTCGCCCCTGAAATGACGGTGTATCTTTTTAATCATCGAGGTGAGACGAAAACCCTCAGGCTATCTGACTTGTTACCTCTGTCGTTTTCTTCAGCCAATCTTAGAGAGAGTTCGAACCTGACACACTCTAACCATGCGGCAACTTTATTACAAACCCAAAGCAAAGCCCACTCGTCCAAAGGCGCTTACAGGAAGAGTTGAAGTTATCGCCGGCTGTATGTTCAGCGGCAAGTCTGAAGAGCTAATTCGTCGGTTGCGTCGTGCACAGATTGCTAAACTCAATGTTGCGATCTTCAAACCTGTGATTGACACGCGCTACAGCGCTGATGAAATTGTCTCGCATAGCGCGCTGAAACTCGCCTCCATCTCTGTCTCGCATTCTCAAGAAATCCTTTTGCGCTCTGCAGAAGCAGATGTGGTTGGCATTGATGAAGCACAGTTCTTTGATATGGGCATCGTCGACGTCTGCGAGGCTTTGGCTAACGATGGCAAACGCGTTATTGTAGCAGGCTTGGATTTGGACTACCGCGGTAAGCCATTTGGCCCAATGCCTTTTCTGATGGCGATTGCGGAAGAGGTTACCAAAACTTTGGCAGTTTGCATGAAATCTGGTTTGCCTGCCTCGCGAACGCAGCGGCTTGCGAACAGTAACCAACTTATTCTAATCGGGCATAGCAATCTTTACGAAGCTCGCCACCGTGCTTACTTTGAGCCGCCGCCCGAAGCAAATACACTTTGATGCCAGTGGGTAGCTTCGCTCTGGGCGGCACACAGCGAAGTTTCTCTTCAGTAAAAGTGCCTGCCACGACCTTTTACGCCTCACAATTAGAACATAGGGGTAGGCGAACCTACCCCCTACGCTCTTTGTGCAGTGTGCCTTAGTATCGGTAGTAGTCTGGCTTGAACGGTCCTTGGGGATTAACTCCGATATAAGCCGCTTGCTTGGGCGTCAGTTCGTCTAACTCGGCGCCGAGCTTAGCCAGATGTAAGCGTGCCACTTGCTCATCTAAGTGCTTTGGCAGCGTATAGACTTTGTTTTCATACTTGCCGTAGTTTTGCCACAGCTCAATTTGTGCCAGCACTTGATTGGTAAAGGAGCATGACATCACAAACGATGGATGTCCCGTCGCCACGCCGAGATTCACCAGCCGACCTTCTGCCAAGATGATAATTTCCTTGCCATCAATGTTGTAGAGGTCCACTTGCGGCTTGATTTGCACTTTGGTATGACCGTAGTGCTTATTGAGCCATGCCATATCAATTTCTGTGTCAAAGTGTCCGATGTTGCAGACCACCGCTTTATCTTTCATCAAGCGGAAGTGCTTTTCAGTGATGATGTCTATGTTGCCTGTTGCCGTGACGATGACATCGGCTTCTCTCACCGCATTTTCCATTTTCTTGACCTCATAGCCTTCCATTGCGGCTTGCAAGGCGCAGATGGGGTCAACCTCCGTTACAATTACACGCATTTTGGCGTTACGGAGCGACTCTGCTGAACCCTTGCCCACATCGCCATAACCTGCCACCACTGCCACCTTGCCTGCTAGCATTAAATCCGTGCCACGACGCAGGGCATCGACCAGCGATTCACGGCAGCCGTATTTGTTATCGAACTTTGACTTGGTTACGCTGTCATTGACATTGATAGCAGGCAGCGGCAGCTTACCATTCTTCTGACGCTCGTAGAGTCGGTGCACGCCTGTAGTGGTCTCCTCTGAAATGCCGCGAATGCCGGGCACAAGCTCGGGATACTTATCTAGCACCATATTGGTAAGGTCGCCTCCATCGTCTAAAATCATATTAAGTGGCTGACCATCTTTGAAGGCAAAGAGCGTTTGTTCAATGCACCAGTCAAATTCCTCGAGCGTCATTCCTTTCCAAGCATAGACAGGAATGCCAGCTGCGGCGATAGCTGCGGCTGCATGGTCTTGTGTTGAGAAAATGTTGCATGACGACCATGCCACTTCAGCACCTAATTCCACCAGCGTTTCAATCAGCACAGCCGTTTGAATCGTCATATGGAGGCAGCCTGCAATGCGCGCACCTTTAAGCGGCTTTTTAGGACCGTATTCCTTGCGCAGTTGCATCAGCCCCGGCATTTCAGCTTCAGCCAGACGGATTTCCTTGCGTCCCCAGTCTGCCAGCGTAATATCTTTCACCTTGTAAGGCAGTCTCTTGGTTTCAGTTGCAGTTGCCATAATTTTCTTTTGAGTTTGGTTTATGAAAGACAGCTAAGTGATTTAAGAACCGTTTATCCACATCTTATTTGAAGGCACGCTGTAGGTCTTTGACCATGTCCAATTTTTCCCACGGGAAAATGTCGCGCCCGAAGTGTCCATATGCGGCACTATCTTGATAGCGCCAGCCTTTCGGCTTGTTGAGGCTGAAGCGCTCAATGATAGCAAGCGGTCGCAAGTCGAAGAGCTTTTCGACTTTCTCTTGCAGCTCTGCATCGCTGATGTGAGGCAAACCTGTGCCATGCGTGTTGACATAAATCGACACAGGGCGTGCAATGCCAATTGCATACGAGACTTGCACGGTGCACTTTTCAGCTAAACCTGCTGCCACCACATTTTTGGCAATATGTCGAGCTGCGTAGGCGGCACTGCGGTCGACTTTCGAGGGGTCTTTGCCGCTGAATGCTCCGCCGCCGTGTGGCGCTGCACCACCGTAGGTGTCCACGATGATTTTGCGTCCAGTTAGACCTGTATCCCCATGCGGACCGCCGATTTCAAATCGGCCTGTCGGATTCACATAAAACTTTGTTTTCTTGTCAATTAGCTCTCTGGGAATGACCTTATTGATTACGCATGCGATGACGTCTTCTTTGATTTTTTGCTGCCACTGCTTACTGGTCATTCCATCTGGTTCTGGGTCATGCTGCGTTGAGATGACAATCGTGTCGACGCGCACGACTGTGTTGCCATCATACTCCAGCGTAACTTGGCTCTTCGCATCAGGTCGTAGATAAGTCATTTCCTTGCCTTCTTTGCGAATGTCAGCAAGGCGCTTCACCAAGCGATGCGCAAACATAATTGGTGCAGGCATCAGTTCAGGTGTTTCTTTGCACGCGTAGCCGAACATCATTCCTTGGTCACCTGCTCCAATGCTATCGTAACGGTCTTTTAGCTTTTCATACTTGTGTCGGTCTACGCCACGGTGGATGTCAGGCGACTGAGCGTGAATAGCGGAGAGAATTCCGCAAGAGCGGGCTTCAAACATATATTCTCCCTTGGTATAGCCAATTTGCTCAATGACACGACGCACCACATCAGGCACTTCCACATATGCTTTCGTGGTTACCTCGCCCCCAACTACGACCTGTCCAGTTGTTACGAACGTCTCACATGCCACACGTGAGTCTTTGTCCTGTTCTAAAAAGGCGTCCAAGAGTGCATCGGAAATCTGGTCTGCAATTTTATCGGGGTGTCCCTCTGAGACCGACTCCGAAGTAAAAAGGTATCTTGCCATAGATGTTTAGTGTTGTTTAGAGTTTGCGTGAAAAAAACCTCTGTGTGCAATTTTTTCGGGCGACTTTCTCAGTTTGCTTTGCTTTACGCCAGTGCAATGCAGGTTTCTATGGAGAGAGACACGGCTAAGACCCAGAAGCCTGCAAGGCACTTTGGCTTTGCAGCTTCGACACCGTGTCCATAGATAATGGGGATGCCGAAAGCGCTGCAAATATACATCTGCGCTTCTCTTCTACAAAAGCTATCGCCCAAGCTGTGCACGCTGCATCGTGTAAATCCCCGCAATCGTCAATGCGCCGCCTATCACTACATTCCATGTAAGACTTTCTCCGAAAAACAGCACTCCGAACAGCGCTGCTCCAACCGGTTGCGCATTCATAAAAATTGAGACCTGAGACGACTCAATTTTGCTCAGCGCAAATGTCAGCAGCACATACATCACAACCGACATAAAGAGCGTTACATATGCAAATGCTATCCACGCTTTGAGTGAAATGCGACTGGGGTCGAAGTCTCCAATTCGCCACAGTCCGACTGGGGCATACATCACGGTGCCCAGCATCATAATAAGCGCAGTGGCTTGAATGGGGTCGTAGCCCTGCAGCCATTTTTTACTTAGTGCAATGTAAAGCGACCAGCTACACACCCCACACAGCATAATCAAATTGCCACGCATCAGCGCATCGTCGGTGGAGACGCCACGCGCAAAGAGTACAAGGCTTACTCCTACCAGTGCAATCGCAATGCCTGCTACTTTACCCACTGAAAACTGCTCTATGCGCAAAAACCAGACGGAAAAAAGCAGCACGATAAGCGGCGTCATCGCATACAGTACTGCACCATTGGCAGAGGTTGTGTATTTCAAGCCAATCATATACGCAGCTTGGTTGATGCTAATGCCCAGCAAGCCGAGTAGTGAGAATTTAAGCCAGTCTCTCAGAGTGTGTGCGCGCCCTTGCAAGCCACCACGCCAGAAAAAAATCAGCGCAAAGATGAGACCTGCACCGCACATTCTTAGAAACGGTAGCACAAATGGGTCAAATTCTGCTGCGGCTGTGCGCGTAAAGCCGTAGGCTAAACTGGCAATTGTGGTTTGCCCAACCATTGCAAGGATGCCTAAGCGCTGATTACGCACATGCACAGCGCTAGGAGAAAGCGAGGTCTCTGCGGTTGCGATGGACATTTAAGATGAAGCCAATAGCAATTAAGTTTGCCAAAAGTGATGAACCGCCGTAGGAAAGAAACGGCAAGGGAATCCCAATCACGGGCAACAGCCCAATCGTCATACCGACATTGATGACAATATGCCCCAAGAGTAGTGACGCAATACCTGCCAGTGCCAGCACCGAAAATTTATTGATGATGCTCGTTGCAAGGCTTACAATGCGTAGCATCAAGATAAAGAATAGCACCAGCACGGTCGCAGCACCAATAAAGCCAAATTCTTCACCAATTACGCAAAAGATAAAATCCGTCCACTGTGCAGGAATGAATCGTAGCTGTGTTTGTGTCCCTTGCAGGAATCCTTTGCCAAATAAGCCACCTGAGCCAATTGCAACCTTCGCCTGTAAGGCGTTGTAGCCAGCGCCTTGTGGGTCAAGCATAGGGTCCAAGAAAGTCTGAATGCGCTTCAGTTGATGCGGTCTGAGCACTTTTGCCGCATAGAGATTGGTCATAATGCCGGCGGCAATGCCAACGCCCAGTGCTGCAATTGAAAGCCAAAGGGTGCGCCGCATCAATAGAAACATCAGTAGCAAAATGCCTGCTGCCACAGCTAGTGCATAGAGATTCAGGAACCCAATCAATGCAAAACCTATTGGCACTGCTGCTACGAGCACATAGTAAAACTCAAAGCCCGCTATCACAATCATCGGCACGATGAAAGTCAGGTATGTCAGTGCAGTGCCTGTGTCGGGCTGCAGCAAAATGAGTATAACGGGCAAGAGCACAAGGCTCAGTGCAACTAAAATGCCTTTGAGCGAACGAATATCGGTCTCACGAGCAGAAAGGTATCGTGCCAGCGCCAGAATGGTTGTGAGTTTTGCAAGCTCCGATGGCTGAATGTTCGCCCCCGCTACTTGAATCCAACTCAGTGACCCTGCTACCTTTCGCCCCAATATCAATACTGCCACCAAAGCCAGAATAGAGAGTGCGTAGAGCGGATATGCCCAATCTTGAAAAAAACGATATGGCAACAGCATGACCACTAGCATTGCGACGGCGCCAATACCTAGCCACACCAGTTGCTTATGAAAATTGGTCATCACGCCTACGCCGTGGCTGGCACTGTAGATTGCCATCAAGCCAAACCCAATTAGTGCTGCTACGGTTAGCAGCGTTAGCCAGTCAACTAGCTTTGGCTTCGATGTTCTTAGTTCATATTCCATCTTGGAGCTTTATCTTTGTGTTTTTGAACGTTTTGGTGTTTTTGAAGCCAAAGCACGAAGATAGCTATCTTTTTCAAACGACATGCAAACGGAGCCAAGCAAGTCGCCTGCAGAGGATAAAAACTTCCGCGCTGGATTTGTCTCCATTATCGGTGAGCCAAATGTGGGTAAGTCCACGCTGCTTAATGCTATTTTGGGCGAAAAGCTCTCGATTGTGACGCCAAAGCCACAAACCACGCGACGGCAAATTCTTGGCATTTACTCAAGTTCTACGTGCCAGATTGTTTTCATTGATACGCCGGGCATTATGCGTCCGAAGTATAAGTTGCATCAAGCGATGCTGGATGCAGCTCGCAACGCTCGAAATGACGCTGATGCAATTGTTTTTATGATTGATGCGGCGCAGTATAGCAAGCAACATCGTGCCCTGAAAGATGACCTTGCCTTTGAAGCGATTGCGACGGCAAAGCAGCCTGTCTTGCTTGTGCCAAATAAAATTGACCTGCTAAAGAAAGATGAACTGATTGTGCTCTTAGACCGTCTTGCCAAAGAGTTTGACTTTAAGGAAATCGTTCCACTTTCTGCGCTGCAAAATATCAATGTGTCGGAGCTGGTGCGTGCCTTGCAGCCCTACTTGCCTTATCCTGCACCGCTCTACCCCACAGATATTTTAAGCACAGCACCAGAGCGGTTCTTTGTTGCAGAGCTGATTCGTGAGAAAATCTTTGAGCAATTTTCACAAGAAGTTCCATATGCGACCGAAGTGGAAGTTGAAGAGTTCAAGGAGCAGTTTGAGAAGGAAGGCAAAAAAGATGTCATCCGCTGCGCCATTGTCGTTGAGCGCGAATCCCAAAAGGCCATTTTGATTGGCAAAGGTGGCGCAGCAATTAAAAAACTTGGCGAAAGTGCTCGGCGCGAAATTGAAGCCTTTCTGCAGCGCCCTGTCTATCTCGAGCTCTTCGTGAAAGTGCGTCCCGACTGGCGCGAAAAAGACAGCCATCTGAGGCACTTTGGGTATCGGTAACATCTATCTGCGCATCGCTCGCTTTGGTGCAAGTTTTGTGGCGCGGCGTGCCCCTTAGAATCTCAACTTGATGGTGAAAATCGGCACGGTCGGCATCGCCACTGGAACACGCTGCGATAAATCATCGCTGATGTCAAAGCCGTAGAGATGCGCATCGACATATGCGTCAACGATAGACGCTAAATAGACCAACAGGATATAGACCCCAAATTCATCGCGCTGCTCACGATAAAACTCTCGGAAGCGGCGATTGGCTTCCGCACTTGGCGGTATGGGGCGTTGCTCGAGGTCGCTATTGTATCGGTCACGAAATTCCAAGTAAAGCTGGTGCTGTGTAAAGAAGTTGTAGCCAAACCAGCCTAAGAGTCCATAGAGAATCGGTAGTTTCCAGTATGCTTGATTGTAGATTTGCCCAAAGCCCGGCAGCAGTGCTGCTCCTAATGCCACCAGCTCTGGGCGAAGCCGACTAGAAAGCGAATCTTTCTTGGCGAGCGTATCACTTTGCGCTTGCTGGGCAAGTGTATCACGCTGCACCGTTTGTTTTGGCTTTTCTAATGTCGTTTCGGCAGTGTGCTGCTCAAGCGTGTCCTTAGGAGATGCAGCTTTGCGCACTGTATCAATTTGCCCCCTTAGCAACCACGCTTCATTTAATGCAGTAGAGGTAGGTCTACTCAAATCGGACTGCGCAGGCAAGCTTTTTGCAAAGAGCAATAAAATTGCACCAACCAGCCAGACCCGTGCACTCATAGAGATGCATTACACTTCAGAATTGCCGATGGCGTCGACAATGCGCTCCAAATCATCGGGCGAGTAATACTCAATGATAATTTCTCCTGACCCTTTGCTGGTGTGGACAATTTTTACCCGAGTGGCTAATCGATTTCGAAGCGTGGCTTCTACTTCAGCCACATTCACATCGTGTGTTTCCTTACTGCTTTTTTCCTTCTGCTTGGCTTTCTTTTTCGCACGTGTTGCTCGGCTGACTAAAGCTTCAACCTTGCGCACTGACAAGCCCTTGCTCAGCGTAAGTTCCCAGATTTCCATTTGGGTTTCGGGGTCTTCGAGCGAAATTAAGGCTCGTGCATGCCCCATCGTGATTTCTCCGTCGCGCAGGCTCTTCTGAATTGGTTTGGGGAGCTTAAGTAGGCGTAGAAAGTTGGTAATCGTTGTGCGGTCCTTGCTGACTTTCTGTGCAACTTGCTCTTGCGTGAGGTTGCATTCTTCAATGAGCCGCCGATAACCGTGCGCAATTTCGATAGGGTTGAGCTTTTCGCGCTGAATGTTCTCAATCAGCGCTAGCTCGAGCATTTCTTGGTCGCTCTTGACATCAATCACATATGCGGGAATCTCTGTAATCCCTGCTTCAATAGAGGCACGCAGCCGTCGCTCACCGCTAATGAGTTCATAGCCATCACCTTTAAGACGCACCGTGATAGGCTGAATGACGCCTTTTTCCTTGATAGAGGCTTTCAGTTCTTCCAGTGCGTCGCGGTCAAAATCCATACGCGGTTGGAAGGGGTTAGGCGAAATTTTGCTGACAGGAATCATTCCAATCATTCCTACTTCGCCTGTGCGCGTATCGCGAAATTGGTAACCGCGTCCGCCCGGCAAACGGTGCTCTTTTTTGGAGATGACCTCAATTGTCTCGTCTGGAATCAGTGCTTTCAAGCCTTTACCAAGTGCTAACTTTGCCATATTGCCATCTGGATTTCGTTCCTATTAAGGCATAACAGCATTTTGAACTGCCTTTGCACACCCCCTCTTTGATGACTCAGGGAGTGCGATTATCTGGCGCTTCTTCTGAAATTGGCATCGGTGATGGGGTATCGGGCATCGTTGATGAACCTGCGCTTGACTCTCGTTTGCCACTTATCTCTGACTTTTTCTTGCTAAACTTTTCAATACCGTCTCGCTCGAACATCTCATATGCAAGATCCATATAATCCTTCGTGCCCAAGCTCTGAGCATCGTAAAGGATAATCGGCTTTCCGTGGCTGGGCGCTTCAGAGATTTTGACATTTCGGCGAATGAGAGTGTTAAAGACCTTGTCTTTGAAATACTTGCGCACCTCTTCAGCCACTTGATTCGAAAGCCGCAGGCGACTATCATACATCGTCAGCAACACCCCTTCAATTTCCAGATTTGGATTCAGATGCTTGCGCACAATGTTGATGGTGTTCAGCAGTTGCCCCAACCCTTCCAAAGCATAGTATTCGCACTGAACAGGAATGAGCACTGAATCTGCTGCAGTCAGCGAGTTAAGCGTAATCAGACCAAGTGACGGTGGGCAGTCAATCAAGATATAGTCATACTTCTTACGCACTTTCTGCAAAGCCTTGCGCATCACCTTCTCTCGCTCAGGCACATCAATGAGCTCAATTTCTGTGCCTACCAAATTGATGTGCGACGGCACAATGTCCATATAAGGCATCACGGAAGGCTGAATGACTTCTTCAATATCCACTTGCTCGATGAGCACTTCGTAGATTGTCTTTGTGTTCTCATTTACTTGCGTGCCAGAGCCAGAGGTTGCATTCGCTTGTGGGTCAATGTCAATCAGCAGCGTGGTCATCTCTGCTGCCGCAATCGATGACGCCAAATTAATTGCTGTAGTAGTTTTCCCTACTCCGCCTTTCTGATTTGCAATCGCAATAACTTTTCCCATTGATTCACTCGGGTTTAGAGCGCCCTGTCAAGGCGTCATTCGGTCAGATATGCTTGAAACCGAATATAGCGAAAAAAAATAAGTGCCGCCAAAGTGTCCGTAGAGCATTGCACAGTGCAGGACGCTCCACCAGCGCTTCTTTTTGAGCCAGTTGTGCTTTCAGCAAAACTTCAAGCGGGCTACATAAACAAAACGGCTCTCGCTTTTGGAGAGCCGTGTAAAACGATACCGAACAGGTTTATTTTGTTGCTTGAAAATTTACGGCTTCAGGCACAGGCTCAATGACCTTTTCTTCGACTGGCTTGCGTGCAAAGACTTTCACTTTTGCTAGCGCATTGCCAACGTTATCGAACCAGTAATAGACAATCGGCACGATGACGAGTGTTAAGAACATTGAGCTAGTAAGGCCGCCAATAAGCGCCCAAGCTAGTCCTGTTTTCCACTCTGCGCCTGCTGCACCTGAGAGCGCAATTGGCATCATACCGAAAATCATTGTCAGCGTGGTCATTAGAATTGGGCGAAGTCGCTCGCGACCAGCTTCAACGAGCGCTTCAATCGTGTTGAGTCCTTCCGACTTTGCACGGTTTGCAAAATCCACCAGCAGAATCGCATTCTTGCTGACCAAACCCAAGAGCATAATCATTCCCAGCATCGTAAAGATGCTCATATTCTTGCCAGCCAGCGCAATAGCCAGCAGTGCCCCAATGACTGCCAGCGGAATAGAAAAGAGTACTACCAGCGGATACTTGTAAGAGTTGTAGAGCGCCACCATAATGAGATAGACAAAAATTAGTCCTGCAACCAGCGCCAGCACAAGACTACCGAAACCTTCTTGTTGGTTTTTGAGGTCGCCCAGTGGCGCAATCGTTACGCCAACCGGCATCGGATTTTGTGCCAGTGCTTTTTGCGCATCTTGCCACACGGAGGTCAGTGAGCGACCTGCTAGCTGTGCATAGACGACAATTGCATAGTTACGGTCACGGCGTTGCAGCTTGGTAGGACCTGTGGTTTGATAAATGTTCGCAAATTGCTTTAGCTCGATAACCTGTCCTTTTTGATTGACAAATGTGAGATGGCCAATGTTTTCGGTGTTGGAGCGGTCAAATTCATCAAGCTGAATGCGAATGTCGTATTCGGTATCACCTTCACGAAACTTTGCATCATTATCACCTGCTAAGGCAATGCGCAAAGCCGCTCCTACTTCTGCAATAGATAGTCCGAAGAACGCCAGCTTGTCACGGTCAATTTCAATGCGCGTTTCGGGATTGCCGTCTTCAGCCGAGAGCCGCACATCGGTTGCACCTTTTGTGGCTTTTAGAATCTCTTTCAGATGCACTGCGCCTTTCTTTACGCTATCGAGGTCAGGACCGCTCACGACAAGTTGAATCGGTGTTTGGTTTGCCGTGCCGAAAATGCTAATGTCATTGACGCGCACTTTTGCACCTGGAATGTTTTGCGTCATCTGCTTTACATAGAGCTTGACATCGGTTGTTGAGCGCATTCCGCGCGCTTCTCGCTCCTCTTTTGGCAACAGTTTGACGCTAATGTCAACAAGGTTGCTCGATGACGCCGTAACAAATCCATCAGTAGAAGCCCCTACATTGGCTGTTACTTTCTCTACCTCAGGAATATCCATCAGCATTCGCTCCACCTTCTGCGACAGTGCGTTGGTTTCCTCCAGCTTTGTGCCCGGAGCCAGTTCCAGTGCAACAGAAAATTCACCACGGTCAGCTTGTGCAATAAACTCTCCTCCAATAAAGCCCAGCGGGAAAAGTGAGCATGAAGCAATCAGCATCAAGAAAGCCGAGCCAAAGACCTTCCAGCGATTTTGCAGCGACCACTTCAAAATCTCAATGTATTTATCAGTAAAGCGCTTGAACAGCCCTTCAAACCATATTCCGAAGCGTCCCATCAGCGTATCTTTCGTTAGATGCTCGAGCCGTGAAATGCGCGAGGCTAAGACGGGCGTCACCGTAAAAGACACCAGCAAGCTAAAGAGTGTGGAGACTGCCATTACGATAGAGAACTGGCGCATAATGTTGCCAATAATACCACCTGTTAGCGCCAGTGGCACGAACACTACGACATCTACGAGCGTAATTGCCAGTGCCGTAAAGCCAATTTCATCGCGCCCACGCACCGCTGCTGTAATTTTGTCGTCTCCCAGCTCCAAACGGCGGTAAATGTTTTCCAGCACCACAATTGAGTCATCAACCCAGATGCCTACTGCCAGCGACAATGCAAGGAGTGACATTAGGTTAAAGGTGTAGTCCAAGAAATACATTACGCCAACGGTGGAAATAAGCGAGCAAGGAATCGCAATCATCACAATGAAAGAGTTGCGGATGCTGTGCAGAAAGACCAGCATCACTAAGGCAACCAGCAAAACAGCCAGCGCTAAGTCTTCTTGCACAGCGTGAGCGGCATCCAGCGTAAAGGTTGACCCGTCTTGCGCAATGTCGAACCGCACCCCTTTGTCAGCATATTCCTTTTCAATTTTTTCTACTTCGGCACGCACCAGCTTGCTGACTTCAACCGCATTGGCATCAGCCTGCTTGTTGACCAGCATACCAATAGAGGATTTGCCATTGATGCGGTTAATGTTGGTAGGTTCTTTGCGTCCGTCTTCGACTTCGGCAATGTCAGCGAGGCGAATTTCGCCACCCTGCTTAGAGCGCCCCACGACCAGATTGCGAATCTCGTCCAGTGAGGAAAACTTGCCTGCTAAGCGCACGACAAACTGCCCATCGGTGTCTTTGACCCGCCCTGTTGGGAAGTCAAGGTTTGCATTCTTGATGGCATTGGCAACTTGCAGTAGCGATAACCCGTAGGCTTTCAGTTTTTCCGCATTCAGATTGATTTTGATTTCGCGTTGCTCGCCGCCGATGAGCACAATTTGCGCTACGCCCGCAATGCGCGCTAAGCGCGGTTGCAATTTTTCTGTTACAAACGTGTAAAACTCCGTTTCTGGCATTCTGCTTGTGAGCCCCATTCGCAGCACTGGAATTTCATCTAAGGCAATTTTGGAGAGCACGGGCTTTTTGGCATCAGCTGGTAACTGTGGAATAATTGCATCAACTTTGCGCTGCGCATCCTGCAGGGCAACATTTACATCAGTGTTTTGCTTGAACTCTACTGCAATAAACGACGCTCCTTCAGTTGATGTCGCTGTAATCGCATCAACTTTATCTAAGCCAGAGACCGCATCTTCTATGAGTTTGGTAACCGAGTTTTCAACTTCATTTGGCGAAGCGCCCGGATAAGCCGTCGTGATGGTAATGACTGGTGCACTGAACTTTGGCAAAAGCTCGTAGCGCATCTGCGTGTAGCCGTAAATGCCAAACACTGCCAAGACTGCAAACAACACCACAACCAGCGTAGAGCGCTGAATCAGTAACCTCGTAATTGACATACTCTCTTTTGCTCGTTTAGGGTTTGTGCAAAATTAGACCGCTATTTGATGACGTTAATAGCGTAGCCATCTCGCAGGTTATTTTGTCCGCTCACAATTAGCTCTTCACCTTCACGCAAACCATCTATCACTTCCAGATACTTGCCCGCTTCTCTACCAACCGTAATGCGCCGCAGTTTTGCCACTCCATTTTCTGCCACGAACACTTGTGCAGCCTTCACACTTCCCAACAGCGCCTCGCGTGGAATTACGAGTGCTTCACGTTGGCTTAGCGATGTGAAAGTGACGCGCCCAAACATCCCTGCTTTTAAGGGGTATTCTTTGCTATTGTTAAGTGTAATTTCAACGGGGTAGGTGTGAGCTTCATCGCCTTTTGCGCTAATTGTGGAAATCTCACCCTTGAACTTAACGCCCGGATACACATCGGTTGTCACTTCCACTTCCTCACCAACCTTCAGCCTGAAGACATCTTTTTCCGCCACATTCACCTTGAGCTTCAGCTTAGAAATATCGACCACATTTGCCACGACCATTCCGTTACTCACCATTGCACCGACATCGACTTTGCGGTCAGTTACAATGCCCGAGATAGGTGTTGTGATACGTGTGTCTCGTAGTTGGCGACGCGCTACGATATACTGTGCTTCTGCCGATTTGAAGTTTAGGCGAGCCGATTCAACTTGTGCTTCTGTTACCCCCCCTTCTTTGAACAAAGCTTCGTAGCGCTCGAGATCTTTTTTGGCTTTTTCGTAAGCCACCTCTGTAGACTTCAAGTTTGCCAGCCGCAACTCATCGTCGACTTGCATTAGCACCGAGCCAGCTGGCTTGTAGTCGCCTACTTTTGCATACACCGCAACCACACGTCCAGCGGTCTCGGAGACAATTGCGACATCGTTGTTTGCTACTATCGTGCCAATGAGCGAGAGTGTCTCACTTAGTACTGACCGCCCGACAGTTATGGTCGCCACCGATACGGCTTTCTCCGTTTCTTGACTTTTTGCCGCTTTTGCATCGGATTTTGCTTTGTTGTTGAGCAGAATGGCAATAATGCCAGCAAACAGCGCCACCACAATTACAATATTTCGTAGCGTTTTCATAGCAGTTTAGGTTGATTGAGCGTTTGAAACGGACTCTTATGCCTCGTCGTGAGCCACCGCTGCACGGCGCTTGGGTGACTTTTCTGCGCTCACGATTGTTACATCAGATTTCACCTTTACAAAGTGCAAAAACACCTTTGCGATATTCATCACAAATTGCTTGCGGTCAATGTTTTCAAAAAGTGCAGTGTGATTGCATCGTTCAGAAGACATCATCATAGCGCCTGAAATAGCAGACCAGACCATCAGTACCATTTCTCTGGGATTGATGTTGCGTCGGAAAATGCCTTGCTTGATACCTTCTCTAAGCAGGTTTTCCACCTGTGTAAAGCGCTTCCACTTTTCGTTTTGAAGTTGCGCCAAGCGCCCAGGCTCCACTTTGTCGTTCAAAATGCCAGTGTGGATTGCCATAAAGATTTGCATATAAGCAGGGTGCGCTTGCGCAAAATCGTAGTAGGCTTCGGTATGCGCCAGCAACTTCTCCTCCACCGTTTTTGCAGAGGCTAGCGCAGCCTGAGTCATGGCATCGAGCGTCTCTAAGCCTTCTTCGGCCAGCGATACATACAGCTCTTCTTTGCTTTTGAAATAGAGGTAGAGCGTGCCTTTCGCTAACTCGGACTCAGCCGCAATCATATCCATTGACGTGTGCTCAAAGCCATGCTTGAAGAAGACTTCCTTGGCTGCTTTGAGAATAGCGTGACGGCGCTCTGCCTTTTCACGCTCCTTTCGTTCTGTAATGCTCATGGCAAATGTCGGATACTGCGCGCTACACTCACGCAGGCATTTTTTGACGATTGGTCATTAAATGACCAGAAGTCAGTTTACGCCCACTTTAAGCGAAGTTTTGGCTCTAAAGTTTCATTTGCCAAAAATTTTCTGCCGTGCGCTAAGTGCCCCCCGCTATTTCACTCAATCTCCCATCAGCGTGGCACACTCTTCGCTTGGTTTCTCTTAATTTGCTGCAAGTTTTGCATCTTTGTGCTATACACTATGTAATCCTCTCGGGTATGCTTGAACAAAGCCAAACGGCACTCATCGTGATTGACGTGCAGGGAAAACTCGCAACTCTCATGCACGACAGGGAAACACTCTTTGCAAACCTCAGACGCCTTATTCAGGGAGCGAAACTTCTGGGCATTCCTATTGTGCTTACTGAGCAATACCCGCAAGGTTTAGGCGAGACTGCGCCAGAACTGAAAGCCCTGATGCCCGATGTGTCACCTATTACAAAAATGAGCTTTAGTTGCTGCGGAGAAGTGCGTTTTCTTGATGCGCTGCGTGCTCTTCAGCGCAGACAGATGCTGGTTGCTGGCATTGAATCACATATCTGCGTCTATCAAACGGTTCGCGATTTGCTTCGAGAGGGCTACGAGGTTGAGGTGGTGGCTGATGCGGTTTCATCGCGCTCGGCAGAAAATCGCGCACTTGGTCTTTCTCGAATGAAGGATATGGGCGCCACCCTGACCAGCACGGAAATGTCACTTTTTGAGCTTTTGCGTGAAGCTGGCACGCCCGTCTTCAAAGAAATTTCAAAACTGGTTAAGTAATGTCCACTACACCACTGCCGAATCCCCTACGTATCCTTTTTGTTTGCTTAGGCAATATTTGCCGCTCTCCATCGGCGGAGGGCGTTTTTCGCAAACAGCTCGAGCAGGCTCAGTTACTCCATCTTGTTGAAGTTGACTCTGCGGGCACGGCAAGTTACCACATTGGTGAGCCTGCTGACCGTCGTGCCGAGGATGCAGCAGCTCGCCGGGGCATTGATATTTCAGCGCACCGTGCAAGGCAAATTCACCGTAAGGACTTTGACACCTACCACTTGATTGTGGCAATGGACAAAAGTAATCTTGCGACCTTGAAGCGTCTTTGCCCTGCTGAGCATCAACATAAACTTCGGCTGATGATGAGCTTTGCGCCTGAGACGGGCATTGAGGAAGTGCCCGACCCTTACTACGGTGATGACCGTGATTTTGAGTATGTGCTGGATCTTTTAGAAAAAGCCTGTCAGGGACTTTTAGAGTGGCTTCGTCAGCACTACTTGATTCAGCAACCAAACTAACGCAAGTGTTGCAAAAGAGCATCTTGAGCGAATTAGATGGGCAAGCTGCTGCTTGCCCATCGTCGCATCCAATAAAAGCAACGCTTTGCTGAATGCTTAGTTGAAAGAACGAGTGGTTTCGTAGCGTGCCTTGCCGTCTTCTTTTGGCTTCTTTTTGTCGTGTTCGTGTTCGTCCTTGAAGTTCGGATTAAAGGTCACCAGTCCATCTTGATCCATCATCACGCGGTCGTAGTCATAGCAACCCCAGAGTAAACGCGGGTTACCCACAAAGTTTTCCGTTGGCGGTGGTGAAGTAGTCGTCCACTCTAAACCCAAAGCATACCATGGGTTTCGTGGGGCAGGCTTGCCCTTGAAGAGCGAGTGAATGAGGTAAATCGCCATCACAATAAAGCCGAGTGCCAGAATCCAAGTGCCGAACGTAGAGAGCATATGCATGGTCTGATACTGGTCAAGGTAGGCATAGTAACGGCGTGGCATACCTTGCAGGCCCATAATGAATTGTGGGAAGAATGTTACGTTGAAGCCGATGAAAATCAGTGCGGCGGAAATCGCTGCCCAGAATTCGTCATACATTTTGCCCCACATCTTCGGCCACCAGTAGTGTAAGCCACCCAGAAATGCCATCACGGCACCGCCCATCATTGTGTAATGGAAGTGTGCAACTACAAAGTAGGTGTCGTGCAAGTGCACATCAACTGAGAGTGCGCCCAAGAAAATCCCTGTGAGACCGCCAATTGAGAAGAGAGAAAGAAACGCATGCGCATACAGCATCGGTGCATTGAACGACAGCGAACCACGATACATCGTTGCGACCCAGTTAAAAATCTTAATTCCAGACGGGATTCCCACAAGAAATGTCAGGAAGGAAAAGAGCGTTGCGGCTAGTTCAGACTGACCGCTGGTGAACATATGGTGTCCCCATAGAAGGAAGCTCACCATTGCGATAGCTATACTGGAAAAGGCAACGAGCTTATAGCCGAAAATTTTCTTATGCGAAAAAGTCGTAATCAGCTCTGAGATAACTGCCATTGCTGGCAGAATCATTACATACACGACAGGGTGCGAGTAAAACCAGAAGAAGTGTTGATAGAGCACAGGGTCGCCACCGAGTGCGGGATCGAAGATGCCAATACCGAAAGCGCGCTCAAGGATGAGGAGCAGCAGTGTAATACCCAAGACAGGTGTTGCCATTACCTGAATAATTGACGATGCATAGATGCCCCACACAAACAGCGGCATATTAAACCAAGTCATGCCGGGCGCTCGCATTTTATGGATTGTTACGATGAAATTGATGCCCGTAAAAATTGAGGAAAAGCCCATAATGAAGACACCCAGCGTCATTGCAATGACTGAACCTTTTGTCTCGACGCTATATGGCGTGTAGAACGTCCAGCCTGTATCAATACCGCCAGAGGCGATGGAGTAGATGCAAAACAGCGCACCGAAGAGATAGACGTAGTAGCTTGCTAAGTTCATCCTTGGGAATGCCAAGTCTTTTGCACCTATCATCAGCGGCAGGACGAAGTTGCCAATGACACCTGGAATTGCTGGCACAATGAAGAGAAAAACCATAATTGCGCCGTGCATCGTAAAGAGCTGGTTGTAGGTGTCAGGTCCAACCAGTCCTCGCTTCATTACTTCGGTTTGCAGTCCTGCGCCGTGAAACCATAGCTCAAAGCGCAGCAGTAATGCATAGATGCCACCTGCAAGGAAGAACGCCATTACTGTAAAGAGATACAGTAGAGCGATGCGCTTATGGTCGAGCGTGTAAATCCACGACCAGATGCCCTTCGGCGAGTTCAGATAATTTCTGGTCGTCTCGCTCTCTTTTGTCTTGACTGCACTTATCGCACCGGTCTCTTGCAGTGCTGCCATAGTTCACTCCTTTTCTTGGTTTGTTTGAGGTTATTTCTTCTGGCGTTATTGTTACTTCAAGCTCTTGATATACTCAATTAGCGCCTCAATTTGCTTTTCCTTCAGCAAACCTTGATAGGTTGGCATTACAGGCTGGTAGCCTGCAACCACCTTCGCATTCGGTTCCAAAATGGACTGGCGAATGTAGTTTTCATCAACTAAGACTTCTGAGCCATCTGCCATTTTGTGCTTCGTGCCGAAAATGCCTTTCCAAGTCGGACCTGTATTCGCACTCCCATCAATGCTATGGCAAGTGGCGCAGGCTTTGGAGACATAGAGTTTTGCTCCAAACTCCACAGGCGACATCTTGCCTCCGCTCTCGGCTTCTTCAAGCCACTTTTTGTATTCTGCTTCAGTCTTGACATGCACTTTACCAATCATTCCAGAGTGGCTGGTGCCGCAATATTCAGCACAGAAAATATCATATGTGCCCACCTCAGTTGGCGTAAAAGACACCGTCGTGTATCGGTTGGGCACTGCGTCCATCTTGATGCGAAATGCGGGCACATAGAAGCTGTGAATCACATCGGTTGAGGAAATGAGCGCTTTAATCGGCTTGCCAACGGGCACCACCAGTTCATTGACGCTATTATTCCCATTCGGATAGTCAAATGCCCAGAACCACTTTTTGCCTGTGATTTTGATTTCCATTGAGTTGGCTGGAATGACACGCATATCCATATAGGACGTAAAGCCCCAAAAGAAGACAACGAAGACCAGTATGGTTGGGATAATTGTCCAGATGAGTTCCAGCCGATTGTTATGCGCAATTGAGGAGGTAAAGGTCGGCTTTTCGCCTCTGCGCCGATACTTCCAGAGGTAGTAGAGCGAAACCAGAGAAACAGCAACGAAAAGAATTGCACTGGCATTTGCAATGAAGATAATTAGCCCATCGGTTTGGTGTGCGATGCTTGATGCTTCGGGTGGCACCCAGCTGCTTGCAGGTTTTGGATTCATAATTGCACTCCAGAATTGGTTGAACAAGCTTAGTTTTGCGGAATATCAACGCTCAAGTTTCCCTTTTGCTTGTGGCGTCGACTCTCACGTGCCCAGAACATTCCCAGCATCACTGTCAGAACAACGAGCGTAATGACGCCACCGATGCGCATAATGTTCATTGCCACAGGTACATAGCTACCTGCTTGCGGGTCGTAGTGAAAGCATGCGAGAATGAGCCGATCAATGGTTGTGCCCACCTTGCCTTGTGAAGCCTCAATCAGCCCAAGTTTTAAGTCAAAGTTTTTGTAGCTAATGCCATAGACATAGCGCGTGATTTTTCCTTCAGGTGAAAGCAGCATAATCACCGCAGGGTGTGCAAACTCATCACGCTTTTTGTCATAGAAATACTTGAATCCGACAGCGTCAGCTAATGCCTTTGAATGCTCTGCTGCACCTGTAAGAAAAAACCAACCTTCCTCGACGCCTGGCTTACCAAAGGCTTCCTTGTAGCGTGTCTTTTTTGCCGCTGCAAGCTCCCACGTCTCTCGGCTGTCGATACTGACAGTCAGAATTGTGTAATCTTTGCCCAAGGTCAGACTGAGGGTCTTTGCAGCCTCACAGACGCCATTCAAGACCATATTGCAGAGCATTGGGCAGCGATAATATGCCAGCACCAAAATAATTGGCTTGCCTTTGTGCAGGTAATCGCCCAGTCTTACCGTCTTGCCTGTTTCATCTTGAAAAGTCAAGGTCTCTGGAATCGTCTCGCCCAAACGCTCTACAACATCAATGCCTTGCAACGCTCTTGGCTTTTCCTCAATGAGTTGTGCTCTTGCAATGCTCGCATAGCATAGCACAAGCAGCACGATGTAAGCTATCTGTCTTATCATTTTCGTCTTTTCTCTTTCTTACTCACTACACAGGTTTGCTCACCTACTAATACACATAGCACTCCCTATTCAGGTTGCTACCACTGCTTTGCCTTCACCCTCCACTCTCACTCCTCGCTTCTCACTTCTTTCCTTAGTCTCCCTCTTCATTTTCAGGCTTGATCAACTTTCTTGCAATTGTGATGCCCACTAGTCCCACTCCTAATACCACAGCGGTCAGCACTATCATAAAGAATAATGTTGAGAGCATTGCGCTATTTCTCAGTCTCTTCTGCACTAGCGCCCACCCAATTGAAGCGGGACACGGAAACTTGCCACTACTTTCTGCCGCCTATCTCCTTTGTCGAAAGGTCTGTTTTGGCGTCCTCTTTCTTTGGAGGAGTTGCCTCCTGCATCTCCAGTGCTGCTTTCTTTCGCTGATATGCTTCATCAGCGATAATTTTCATCGCTTCGCTAATCGGGATTTGGTAGATGCCCTTCTTTTCATCAATCACTCTGTAGCTTTTGAGCATGCCTTCTTCTCGCTGGCGCACATCGCGCAAAAGATTGGATTCGGGCTTCAAGGCATGCTCCAGCATCTCTCGCTCTCGGCTAATTGTGAAGTATTGCGTGATAAAAAACATTACAATAGCTACCAAGATGGTGCCGATGATAAACGAGCCAATGATGCGACTGCCACTGACGTCCTGTCGCTCGTAATCAATCTCTGCATCTTTGAAGACCTCATCAGGTGAGAGGACCACAGGCTGTATCGGCTTTTCTTCCGACTTTTCCAGATCCTGTTGGACTTGCTTTTTTTCCTGCATTTCAAGCATATCGTTTCTCCTTTCGGGAACTTGTTTGAACTAACTGTGCACTCACTGATGAAATTCTAGCGAGAGCTTCAGGCGTGCATCGCCAATCGGCAAAAGTGGCGCTGAAGTTAGGCGTTGCCAGAAGAACCACAGGAAGATGCCACCGATGCCCACAAAGGTTGCAAGGTGTATCCACGAAAGATGTACGCCATGCACAGCGTGCTCGCCACCGTGTGCCCCATAGTTCGGCATTATCAGCCAGAACAAGTCGACATACTGCATCAGAAGCATCCATACTGAGATAATGCGCATTACCGTCAGGTTTCGCTTTGCTGCGCGTGGCATCAGTGTAAAGAAAGGAATTGCAAAGTGCCCTATTGCCAAGAAAATGGAAACATACTGCCAGCCGTGTTCCCAGCGATGCTTGTAGAAAATGGTTTCTTCCTCAATGTTGCCATACCAGATGAGCAGAAATTGCGAAAAGGCGATGTAAGTCCAGAAGACGGTAAAGCCGAACATCAATTTGCCCATATCGTGGTAGTGGTCAACTTTGATTTCATTTGCCAAGACGCCTTGTGAGCGTAGGTAGAGCGAAAAGAAGACAATGAACGCCAGTGTCGACCACCACGCTCCGGCGAAGATATAGACGCCGAAAATGGTAGAATACCAATGTGGGTCTAAAGACATCACCCAATCCCATGCTGCAAATGTGAGCGAGAGCGCAAACAGCACGATGCCGGGGGCACTAATTGCCTTGAAGGTTGGTCGGTGGCGTTCATCGTAGCGCCGGTCTTGCTCGAGCGAGGTTTTGTAGAGTGAGTATGCCAGCGCTGTCCAGATGCCAAAGTAGATTAGCGCGCGCACTAGGAAAAACCCTGTATTGAGCCATCCTGCTTTGTGCTGCAGCACCTTGTCAGCTGCCACGGCTTCGGGGTGCGACCAATGATAAAGGTCGTGAATGCCTAGCCCGACTGGAATAAAGAGCACCGCCATCACGGGCATTGTAATCATCAAGGATTCAGAGATGCGGCGAAAGACCGTGCTCCAGTCGGCACTGACAACATGGTGCAGCATTGTAAAAAAGAGACTGCCCAGCGAAATGCCCAGCCAGAAGCAATAGGCGACAAGATAGGCATGGAAAAATTCTGTGCGGTTCATTGCGAAGCCAGCCACTGACGCCATCAGCCCCGCAATTCCCACAGCAAGGACGATTTTTCCAAAGTGATTGTCTTTGGTGATTCTCAGTTCTTGAACGCTCATAGTTTCTCCTTACTGCTTGATAAGTTCCTTGCGAACATTTTCAGGCACATCGGCAATAGAGGCGTGTTGAGCGCGCTGCAAGGCTCGAATGTAAGCTACAATCGCCCAGCGGTCTTGCACAGAAATTTGATGCTTGTAGCCTGCCATATTGCGAATGCCATTTGAGGCGACGGCAAACAGATGTCCGTCTGGTGCAGCCAGCAATCGTGGCTCATGTAAGTTTGTCGCAGGCACAAGATAGCCGCCTTGCACCGCTCGCTCTACGATGATGCCTTTGCCATCCCCGACGCGACTGTGGCACGGCGCGCAATAGATGTTGTATCGCTCCTGACCACGCTGCAGAAGCTCCATTGTAACATCAATCGGGATTACCTTTACCGTGTCGCCAGTCTTGCTAATGCCCGTGTAATAGACGCTATTTTCACGCAAGCCACCGCGCGGAACTGTGCCTGCAACAGGAATACGCATTGCCAAGCCGTCCTCAAAGAATTCACTCTTGCGAAAGGGCTTCATCTTTTCTTGCGTGTCCATATTCGGATTGGGGTGAATGGGTGGATTTTCACTTGGCAAACCGCGCACGCCGCAACCTGCCAGCACCATCACAGCCGTCCATACCCCAATGATTGCAAGCCCCTGACTTTTGCTACTTACTTTCAAATTCATTTTACTGCCTCCATTTTTTGTTGAGCGATGTGCTCAATTTCAATCTCTTCAATCGGGCGATGCACCACCTCAATATTTTTGCCACCAATTTTCTCAAAGAAGGCTTTGATTTCTCGGACATTAAATTTCTTGTCCCACATAAAAATCGCAATGAAAAAGCCATCGTCCGTAGCCTTTGAGCAGAAGCGCTCAGAGTAGAACATTGGGTGGAAAAAGCGTGGCATTTTGTTGAGGTAGAACATTCCAATAATTGCGGCAAAGGCTGAAGTCAGCACCATAAGCTCAAACATCACGGGCACAAAAGTCGGCAAGCTGAAATACGGTTTGCCTGAAAACACCAGCGGGTAGTCCACTACATTTGTCCACCATTGCAGCCAGACCGCAAAGAGAAAACCGCAGAATCCGACGCCAAAGACGATATAGCCAAGTATGGAGGGACGTAACCCCATTGCTTCATCCATTCCGTGAATGGGGAACGGCGAGTAGCATTCATATCGGTCGTAGCCTGCTTCGCGCACTTTTTTGGCGGCGCGTAGGAGTTCTGCTGGATTGTCAAATTCTGCAATGACGGCTTCCGCTTCAGCTTCAATCAGAATTTGGCGTGCTTCATCTTTTACCGCCTCAGCATTGCGTTTAAGCTCCTCCAGCGTTTGTGTGCCACCGTTTTGCAAAGGCTGATTTTGAATCTCGTTCATTAGTGTCCTCCTTTCACGCTAAGTTCAGCTTCGGCTTTTGCGCCACTCTGGTGTGAAGATGCCTCGTGATGTCCATTGTCGTGATGCCCATAGCCTTCCCAGTGCGGGTTAGCTTGGGGCAAGACGCCTTTGACTTCAAACATTGCGACCATCGGTATGAAGCGCAAAAAGAGCAGAAAGAGTGTCATAAAGACCCCCAATGATCCCACGAAGGTCATGACATCAAAAATCGTGGGCGTAAAGTATTTCCAGCTTGACGGCAGGAAGTCGGTCGAAAGCGAGGTAACGGTAATTACAAATCGCTCAAACCACATTCCCACGTTGATGAGAATGGACGCAATAAACATTACGGGGATATTCTGGCGCAATTTCTTGAACCAGAAGACCTGTGGCACGACCACATTGCAGAAAATCATTGACCAGTATGCCCAAGCATATGGACCTGTGGCGCGCTTGATGAAAATTGACGCTTCGTATTCATTGCCGCTATACCAAGCGATGAAAAACTCGCAGCCGTAGGCATAACCGACCATCATGCCTGTCACTAGCATAATGATGTTCATCTTCTCGAGGTGCTGCATGTTGATGATGGCTTGCATTTTGGGATAGACGATGCGTGCCAGCACAGCCAGCGTCATCACCATCGCAAAACCTGAGAAGATGGCACCGGCGACGAAGTAGGGTGGGAAAATTGTGGTGTGCCACCCGGGCAAAATACTGGTGGCAAAGTCAAACGAGACAATGCTATGCACCGAAAGCACCAGTGGCGTGGACAGTCCTGCCAAAATCAGGTAGGCTTTTTCATAGTGTTTCCACTGGCGATTGCCGCCGCGCCAGCCCATTGCGAAAAATCCAAGAATGTATTTGCGTAGTCCGGGCTTTGCGCGGTCGCGTAGCGCGGCAAGGTCAGGAATTAAGCCCACATACCAGAATAGCACCGAAACGGTAAAGTAGGTGGAAACTGCAAAGACATCCCACATCAAGGGAGAGCGGAAGTTTGTCCACATCTGCATCTGGTTAGGCACGGGGAACAGCCAGTAATCCAGCCACTGCCGACCTGTGTGAAGCGACACAAAACTGGCGGCGCAAATAACCGCAAAAATCGTCATGGCTTCGGAGAAGCGGTTGATAGAGGTGCGCCACTTTTGGCGAAAGAGAAAAAGGACGGCTGAAATGAGTGTGCCAGCGTGTCCAATACCAACCCACCAGACGAAGTTGGTGATGTCCCACGCCCAACCGACGGTTGTTTGATTACCCCAGATACCAATGCCTTTGAAGACAAGGTAAGTTACCGTGCCGAGCCACATTAAGGCAGCAGCAAAGGAAATACCGAAAGCAATCCACCATGCTTTGGGCGCAGGATTCTCTGTTACTTCACTGACATCTTGCGTAATTGTGTGAAAGGTTGGATTTCCCTCAATGAGCGGTCGGTCTACAGCTTCCAGCCGCTTTTTTTCTTCCACAGTTTCAAGTGTTGCTTGCATACGCTTTCTCGTTTGAACGGTTCAGAGAAACTTTCTTTTGCCGTCACAATGCCTTATAGCGATGTGTAGCACTGAGCAGTGCGAGCGACTTGCCACTCTGCTTTGTTTGCATCAGTATTCATCTTTGGCAACTCGGGTGTTTTGCTTTGACTTGGTATTGGTTGGCGGCACACGGTCAGTAATGTTTTCTGGTCGAGGGTTATCGTGCATTCGCTTAAACTCCAACAGTGAAAAAAGAATCCCACCGATTAGCATCACAGTAATCAGTGAGCCGAATATCAGTAACATCGTGTCGCTCATCGCACTGCCCTCCTTCGGTTCAATCTTGGTTAATCGGTGTTCGAGTTACAATGCTGCGGAAGTACAGCCCCAGCGAGATACTTCCGACGACCCAAATCGCTACAATTTGCCCAGCATCTTGATTCTTCTCAATAAACCAGAGATAGTTGCCAAAGGCATAAGCCACAATGACCGCACCCAGAAAGAAGTAATCGAAGGTGCGAATGCTCTTTGGATTCATCTCTTGAAGCGCAAAGACGATGCCTATACACGCCAGCAGCGTTACGACGATACCCGCAATTAAAATCACTTGATTATCCATAGCTTACTCCTTTGGCGCAGTGGTTGCAATGTTTCGGAAGTAAATGCCCATTACCAAGTTGGTTGGCACCCAGAGGCTTACAAAGAGTGCTTCGTTTAGCTTGCCCTGAATGAGCAGCATGTTTGCAAGGACAAACGCCACGAATGCCGAGAGCATAAAAAAGATGTCAGAACGGCGTAGCATACTTCTCTCCTTTATGCTTTTTGTTGTTCAAGTTCAGGGTTTGGATTGCGCAACTTTGCTAAGTAAGTGGTTCTCGGCTTGACATTGAGTTCACCCAAGAGCGCATAGTTGCGGTTTTGCGCTTTGATTTGCGACACCTTGCTATTAGGGTCTCTGATGTCACCAAACACAATTGCTTGCGTCGGGCAAACTTGCTGGCAAGCAGTCATAATCTCGCCATCTACCACATCTCGGCCTTCGTTCTTTGCCAGAATTTTCGTGGTCTGAATGCGATGCACGCAGTAGGTGCACTTTTCCATCACGCCGCGTGAGCGCACGGTTACTTCAGGATTCATCGCCATCTTGGTGATTTCAGGAATCTCCCGATTCCAGACCACATTGTCGTTCTGGTAGTTGAAGTAATTGAAGCGGCGCACTTTGTAGGGGCAGTTATTGGCACAGTAGCGCGTGCCAATGCAGCGGTTGTAGACCATTGTGTTGAGACCTTCTTGGTCGTGTACCGTTGCGACCACAGGGCAAACTTGCTCACACGGTGCATTTTCACAATGCTGGCAAGCAACAGGTTGATAGACCATTTCAGGCATATCGCCTTCACCTACAAAGTATCGGTCAATGCGAATCCAGTGCATATGCCGACCTTTTGCAGTCTGCTCTTTGCCCACGACAGGCACATTGTTTTCGCTCTGGCACGCCACCACGCATGCATTGCACCCAATGCACGCATTTAAGTCAATGGTCATTCCCCATTGATGTCCTTGGTCATACTTGTAAGGCGAGTCGTAGAGCTTGGACGGTGGATACTTTGTGAGGTGCGATTCCACAAAGTCTGGCTTTTCTCGGTATTCTGCCAGTGTGCCTTCAATGACGATAGCGCGTCCATCCATATAGCCATAGTATTGCGTTGAGGCCACTAGCATTGTCTTGCCAGTCTTTATGACTTCTACCCCAGAGCAAACGTCCATGGCATCGCTGGTGCGAATCGCATAGGTGTTTGCGCCCACGCTATTGCCCACACGTCCCACACGTGTTCGACCGTAACCCAGTGCAACAGTGATGGAACCATCGGCATGTCCGGGCACAACCCAAACAGGCAGTTCTACCTGCCTATTGCCCAATCGCAGGGCAATCACTTCACGATGCGTTTCACTCAAGGCAAACTTGTGCTTCAGCCCAAGCTGCTTGGCGGTGCCCTGACTCATTAGTGCTGCATTATCCCAGCAGATTTTGGTAATAGCTTCAGGCGTCTCTTGCAGCCAAGCATTGTTGGCGTATCGCCCGTCGAAGGTTGCCGTAGAGGGCTGGAAGCACAGTTCCAGCGTGTTCTCTCGGGCTGCCACTTCAAATGGCTTTTGCGCAAAGAGCTGCGCAAGGCTTTGAGCTTTGAGCGAAGGCACCAGCTTCTGTGAGGCGGAGTTTTCAATCACGCCGTCGTGTAGGCTTTTGCGCCAGAAATCCTCGAAGGCGATGCCTGAGAGACCGGTTTGCTGCTTCCAAGTCTCTTGCACCAGTGCATAGCCTTTGCCATCAATGCCTGTGGTTAGCAGGTTTAATACCTCTATCACAGAGCGTGTGTCAAAGAGCGGTGCAATGAGCGGCTGAATCAGACTGGCGGTGCCGTCTGCAGCGCGCGCATCGCCCCATGACTCCAAGAAGTGCGACTTCGGCAAATGCCAAGTCGACAGTGCCGATGTTTCATCGTCGTGATAGCTCAGGTGAATGGAGGTTTTCACTTTTTTCAAGGCACTGGCAAAATCCAAGTCTGCTGGTGCATTATAGACAGGGTTGCCACCCAGCATCACCAGCGTCTCAATTTTGCCCTCGTGCATCGCTTTTACCAGCTCTACCAGTTCGCTTCGGCTCGGCAGCGCTGCATCTTTGAACGGCACGAAAGAAAGCGTATTGCCCAGATTTCCCAGTGCGGCGTTGATAGCAATCGCTAAGGCGTGCACGGCTGCAGGTTGCTCTCGTCCTGCCACAACCAGCGATTCGCCCTTGTGCTGAATGAGGTCTCTGGCAAGTGCTTCAATCCACTTTTTGTCGAAGTCTTCACTTGGCGCTTGCAGGGTTTCTGTGCCTGGAATTGCCACTCCTTGTCGTTGCAATTCTTCAGCTAAGGCTGCAGCAAATGCGCCGATTTTTCGGGCTTGCAGTCGCAAGCGATGGTCTGCCATCGCCCCCGTTACGCTGTATGCCGCCTCCACCACATAGAGCCGATTCATTGAGTCTTTTTCGGACGCTACACGTCGCCCCTCTGCAAACGCTCGGGCGTTTGCTACGCTTTCGCTTTCTTTTAGGAGAAAATCGGCATTGAGCGACAAGATGACCTTTGCTGCGCGAAAGTCGTAGAGCGGACGCAATACTTCGCCAGTGGCAAGGCGCACGCCCTCATAGATATTTTCATCGCTTACTGGTTCATAAGCGACGACCTTCGCTTCGGGGAAGGTTTTCAGACACTCATTCATTAGGCGCGCCAGCGAAGGCGACGCAAACGATTCAGTGAGAATTGCTAAGCCTCTACCATTCTGCGATTTTTGGCGCAAGAGTTCATTTCGCCAAAATTCTGTAAAGGCTTGCCACGACGATTTTTCTCCCAGATGCTTTACCACTTGCGAGCGGTCAGGGTCATAGAGATTCAGGATTTCCGCTTGTGCAAAAGCATTCGTTGCGCCTAAGCTCGAGGGGTGCCTTTCATTGCCTTCAATTTTGTTCGGTCTGCCTTCGTGGCTACGCACCAATATGCCCAATGCTGAAAGACCAAATGGCATCGTCGTGGCGTAATACTGCGGAATGCCGGGCGTGATGTCCTCAGGCGCTTTGACATAGGGGACAATTTTCTCTACAGGGCGACGGCAGCTAGCCAGCCCAGCTAATAGGAACGATGCGCCCATAATCGTTAAGAATTTGCGCCGTGAAATGGGGTCGCTCATCTCAATAGCGCCTTCGGGGAACTCTCGCTCAACCCACTCTTGAAATTCAGGCGTGTTGACTTCTTCCTCTAAACTGCGCCAATACCTCTTGCCTGTAAGGGGTTGGTCAATTTTCGGTCGCGGTGTGCGTTTCATACTTCTACACTTTTTTGGTTTATCGGTGGCAAGCCGAGCATTCCGTCGGCGGATTGAGTTTCTTTTTGGCTTTGATTTCTGCCGCTAATTCGGCTTGGTTGGCAGGCACGACCCAGTTCATATTGGTCACTTCGCTAACGGGTCGCAGGTGCGGGTCTGGATTGCGATGACAATCCAAACACCAACCCATGGAGAGCGGCTCAACCTGCATCACGCCTCGCTCGTCCATTTGCGCTACATTGCCATGGCAGCTCTGGCAGCCTACGCCCGCATTGACATGAACACTATGATTGAAGTAGGCGTAGTCGGGCACCTTATGCACTTTAATCCACTCAATGGGTTTGCCCGTCGTCCAGCTTTCTCGAACCAGTAGCAGCTTTTCGCTTTTAGGCAAGACATGCTTTTCGTGGCAATTCATACAGGTTTGCGTAGGTGGCACGCTGGCATTAGCCGCTTTTTCTACAGTTGTGTGGCAGTAGCGGCAATCCAGCCCTAAGTCGCCTGCATGCAACTTGTGGCTGTATGGGACAGGCTGCTTGGGTCTGTAGCCCACATCGAGCGCTTTGGGGGACCAGTAATACCAAATCAGCAACACTACCAGCGCTAGCCCTCCAACAAAACTAATCGCAAAGACTGTTGGAAATTTGTTTGTCCATCTTGGGAATAGCTGTGCCATACTTCCAACTACCAGTTTGTTTGTTTATGCAAAAACTCGTTGCACCACGCTCTCTATCACCAGCGCAGTAAAGAGTCCGAAGAGATAAAGAATCGAGTAGCTAAATAGCGCACGCATCTTTTCTCGCCCCCGATTTTTCTGTGCATCAAAGGTTTTCTTGATATACAGTCCGCCTAAGACCGACGCCACAATCCAATAGACATAGCCGCCAATGAGCACGGCAAGCCCAAGCGAGACTGCAACGGTCATAGTGGTATAGATGACCATTTGCCGCAGTGTCACCTCATCACCTTTTGCGATAGGCATCATTGGATAGTTCACTTTTTGGTAGTCTTCCTTGCATAGCATTGCCAGTGCCCAGAAGTGTGGTGGTGTCCAGAAAAAGACAAGGAGGAAGAGCAGATAGGCTTCCAGTGCTACATTGCCTGTTACGGCGGCCCAAACGCCAATCGGTGCCATCGCGCCTGCCGCACCGCCGATGACGATATTCTGTGGCGTAGTGGGCTTGAGCCAAAGCGTGTAGAAAAAGCCGTAGAACAGAATCGTTGCAAGCGTAATAGTGGCGCTCAGCCAATTAAATGCAGCGGCAAAAATCCCAACCCCTATTGCTGCAATTGCAACACTAAACCCTAAGGCTTGATTGGGCGTCAGTTTGCCCTGCGGGAGTGGTCGACGCAACCGAGTGCGCGCCATTTGGGCATCGATCTCACGCTCAAAGTATTGATTGAGCGCATTTGCTGCACCGCCTGTCAGATAGACTGCTAAGAGAATCAATCCGAAGCGAAGCGGGTCTGTGAGCAGACTGCCTTCTAAGCACAATGCCACCGCCGCTGAAAACACGACCAGCAGCATAATCGTGGGTTTGGTCAGCAGCAAGAGGTTCTTGACCACTTCTGCAACCGTATGCTTTCCAGCGTGCTCACTGGATATTGCTTGCTTCACTTCCATACTTCTATCAATGTCGCCTTATGGCATTACAGACACTTTCATACCGAAAGGGTATGGCTTGAAATGTTCGCTCGAAAGGTTCTTTGAGGCAGCGGTGTTTGCAGCTTTTCTTGTCAGCCTGTGCTGGCGCACTGTATTACTGTCTGACGTTTTTGGAATATGCACCTTGAAAAAATTTTCATCTTTGCAGTGCCAACAAAGTCAGCAGCTGAGGCATCACATTGCAGCAGCGAAAGCCAAGAATGAACGGTCAGGATGGCGGGCATCTCAGGTGCAATGCCAGTCAAGTTCTGCTTGACCGCATCGCCGATGTTGGAGAAGGATTGCATACTACAATCGTTCATTTTTGTTTTGCCTCTCTGCGTGAAGCGATACTGCTGCTTCAAACCTGCACAGAGAAAGCTAGTGCGTTCATTTTTGGCGCTGGACAATGATAAGAAAAAATTTTAGGCTATGCAAGAAGTTGCAAAAAAATGCAGGGAAATTTTTCCGTGCTATTCTTCCTCGTCGTTCCAATTGTCCAAGCGCAGGCGCTCACGATGTTTGCGCAGTTCCGCACGGCGTAGCCTTGCGCGCGTCCAGTTTTGCGTGCGCACGAAGCGATAAATGCCGTAGAGCACCAGCACTGCAGAAAGCGTCACGCCGTATTGCTCAGTGATAGGATTGCGTCCCAGCTGAAAATACACTCCTACAGAAAGCGTAAAGAACAGCAAGGAAAACCCATAGCCCGTAATTTCTGTGAAAGTCAGTCCTCCAAGCAGCGAGCGATTCTGGTTGCGTGCTCGTAGTTTCTCACCGATGCTACCTTTCTGTGGCAGAATGATTTTTTCTTCGTCTTGCTCAGGCGCTCCGTCCTCGTGAGCACTGCCATTTTGCCAAAGGTCGTCCTTTTGCCAGCTCATTTTTCGCCCCCTTCCTTTGCTTGCTCTAAGTTAGACATTTAATCGGATTTGCGGCAACCTTTCTCTCCGAGCTATGCACAAACTTTTCAGAGATGTATGCGGTTGCAAGAAACTTGGCTATACTTCCTCTCACACTAATTTAAAACGCCCTAGTTTTTTCGTATCTTTGTGCTTTCATTAACCATTGAAGGAAATTCTCCGCTCCGTGAAGCGCACGCCGTTATACCGTGTTCATCAATCGCTGGGCGCAAAGTTTGTCGAGTTTGGCGGCTACGAAATGCCAGTTCAATACCGTAGCGTTCTTGAGGAGCACCACGCTGTGCGGCGCTCAATAGGCGTGTTTGATGTGTCTCACATGGGCGAGTTTGAGCTAATTGGCGAGGGTGCGCAGGCGTTTCTAAACGAGATGCTTACCAATGATGTTAGTCGCCTTGTGCCTGGGCGTGCCCAGTATAATGCGATGCTCTATGAAGGCGATGCCACCTATCCAGATGGCGGTATCGTTGATGACCTTATTGTCTATTGCATTAGCGCCACCCATTTTCTCTTGATTGTCAATGCGAGCAACATTGAAAAAGACTGGGCGTGGCTTTGTCGCCACTTACCGCCGCGCCTTTCGCTCATCAATCGTTCCGATGAGTATTCGCTTTTAGCGGTGCAGGGTCCCAACGCTGAAGCCACCCTGCAGAAACTCACGCTTCTCTCGCTTTCTGAGATGCGATACTACAGTTTTGCACACGGCGTGCTTGCAGGCGTGCCGATGTATGTTGCGCGCACGGGCTACACAGGGGAAGATGGTTTTGAGCTTTGCTTCGAAAATCAGTATGCAGAGCAAGTGTGGCAAGCCGTGTTTGATGCAGGGCGTGAGTTTGATATTATGCCCATCGGATTGGGCGCACGCGATACGCTGCGTCTTGAAATGGGCTATGCGCTTTACGGGCATGAAATTACTGACTTTACCAATCCTATTGAAGCTGGGCTTGGGTGGATTACGAAACTTCACAAGCCCACTTTCAAAGGCAAAGCCGCTTGCCTCTATGCCGCTGAACATTTAAGCCGAACACTGGTCGGGTTTGAACTGATGGGGCGCGTCATTGCCCGTCAAGGCTTTGAGATTTTCTCGCCAAATGGTGAGAAAATTGGCACGGTCTGTAGCGGCACGCTTTCTCCTACGCTCAACAAACCCATCGGCACGGGATATGTCCTGCTTGAGCATCGTGAAGCGGGTTCACGCATCTACATATCTATACGAGGGCAGCTACATGACGCTCAAGTAGTGCGTCTCCCATTTCTCTCAAAAGCACGACGGCAGGCTGCAGTGTCTGCCCAGAAGAACTAAACCACAACGGCATCGTCAATGAAAATTGATGTCTTCTTTACGCCAGAGGGGTTTGATGATGATTATTTGCGTGAGCGGCACGCCGTCGTCATTGATGTTTTGCGTGCCAGCACCAGCATCATTGTTGCCCTGCAAAATGGCGCCAAAGAAATTGCTCTTTACACGGACATTGAGGAGGCTCGTTCTGCCGCCAGCAGCCTCTTCAATGAACAGCCTCTTCTCTGCGGCGAGCGACACGGCAAAATCATTGAGGGCTTCGATCTTGGCAACTCACCCGAAGAATTTACCGCCGAAGTGGTCGCTGGCAAGCCGCTCATTTTTTGCACCACCAACGGCACCAAAGCCGTGCTCAAAGCTCGGAGCGCAAAAACGACCACAATTGGCGCCTTTATCAACATCTCCATCGTCAAAGAATTTCTGGTCCGACCTGAAAACATTGATTACAATCTTGCGATTGTCTGCGCTGGCAAGGAAAATCGCTTCTCGTTAGAAGATGCACTCTGTGCGGGGCTTCTGGTCGATAAATTGCTTGCCGACAAAAAAGCGCAAGTCATCTCGCTTTCCGACTCTGCTCTCTCGGCACGCATTCTCTATGAAAAGTTTCGTGGCAATGAACTTGCCGCCCTCAAAGAAAGTGAGCACGGTCGCTACCTCTCTACTATTGGCTTCTCCAAAGACCTCGAGTTTGCTGCCAAGCTCGACACCTCACAAGCCTTACCCATTCTTGAAGATGGGGTGCTGCGGCTCTACAAGCTGGAGACCAAAAAATTTAAGCGCGTTGATTAAATTACGGCGCATCACAAGTTGAAGGCCATCGCGGTAAGTGTTTCGGGAGCGCCTTGCGTGCTTAGGCAGCACTTACCGCATCGTTTTTCAAACGCCTAAACTGTAACTTGTGATGCCAACTTCGGAAAGAGAGTCTTCTTCAGTCAGCCAGTCAAAGTCTAAACGCAAAGCGAAGCAAGCCAAACTAGCTTTTCTCTCTGCACTCTCGGCACGCCAGTCTGAGCTGCTTGGCGCCGCACTGATGCTTCTCTCACTGCTTTTGCTCATTGCTCTTGTCGCTTACTCGCCTGACGATGATTCTGTCATTGAAAACGTCTCGCTCTTTGAGATCTTCACCGAAGTGGGGCGACTTGCCGCTTCAAAAGTGCGAAACCCACTAGGTTTCTTGGGTGCCAAGCTCTCTGGCGCACTGGTGTGCACCGTGTTAGGCTATCCGACTGCAATTCTGGTGCTGGCAGTTGGGTTTTGGGGCTGGTCGCTTTTTCGCCGACGTGCGCCTGACAAAGCACTGACCGTTACAATTTATGCTGTGCTGTTTTCTACACTCTTAGCCTCTCTCTTTGGCTTGACTCACTTCTCGTTCAGCCAAGTGATGTCGGGTGCTATTGGGCGATTTATCGCTACAGTGCTCTCGACCAGCGTTGGCACTTTTGGGGCGTGGGTGATTCTCCTTGCTTTGCTCGGCATTACACTTGTGCTCTGCATTGACCTTGATTTGCAGAAAACAACCGACCGCTTGCTTTACCTATTCCGCAACAAAGCCAGCGAAGCACAGATGCGATTTAAGGAGTGGCACAAAGCCCGAGCCGCTATGCGACAAGCTCAGCAGGCGGCTGAATCCAGTGAAGCAGGCGCTGAGTGCGACCGTGCAGCCAGCACGGCTGAATCTTCTCCAATCACTGACACTGAAGCACCCGCTCCAACACCTCACCTCTCCGACGCCTTGTCGCAGCTCAGCGTTCCAATGTCCACCTCATCGGCTCAATTTGCTTCAGAGACTGCAGCTTCGACTGAACACACTTCTGCTGCATCCGTTGCGCTGCCGTCTTCTACAAGTGACCTGCCGCTCATTGTCAAAAACACCTCAGAGCCTATGCCGTCTCTATCAGAGACTTCTCCTCAACACTCCGCACCCACTGCTCTTTCACTCGAGCCGCCCGTGCTTCGTGAAGAAAGCTGCGCCGATACTTCTCTACCACTCGGAGACATACTCAGAGAGAGCGACAAAGAAGCCTTCGAAGCGTCTGCGGTTAAAACCTCTACCAACTGGGCTACGGCGCTCTTGACTCAGTCCGACGATAGCATTGATGACATTTTGCAAGACTACTATTTAGGCCAGAAAAGAGGCAGCCTTGCTTCCCCTAACGATGCCACTGACCCTGCTTTCACTCATCACTCTGCCGCTCCCCTTGAACCAGAGATAACTTTAATTCAAGCGCCTGAAGAAGTCCCTGCAAACTTAGATGACCGTCCGCTTGAAGTGGAGACAAAGGAAAAATTCACTTACCAATTTCCATCTATTGACTTGCTGCTTGACCCTGAACCAGAGCAAGACCCTGTCTCGCTCGAGGAGCTTGAGGAGCACAAGCGTCGGCTCTTAGAGAAACTGCGCATTTACAAAATTGAAATCACGCGCATTGAGGCTACAGTTGGCCCACGCGTGACGCTCTTTGAGCTGGAGCTTGCGCCTGATGTCAAGGTTAGCCGCATTGTGGCACTTCAAGATGACCTTGCAATGGCTATGGCGGCACGCGGCATTCGCATCATTGCACCTATTCCGGGCAAAAACGCTGTGGGCGTTGAGATTCCCAACCATAAGCCACGCATTGTGCGCATTAAGTCGCTTCTCAATAGCGAGAAGTTCAAACACTCCAAGTTCAAGTTGCCTATTGCGCTTGGCAAAACGATTGCCAATGAAATTTTTATTGATGACCTTTGCAAAATGCCTCACCTTTTGGTTGCGGGTGCAACGGGTTCAGGTAAATCTGTGGGCATTAATACCCTTCTTACTAGCTTGCTTTACTTTTGCTCACCTGAGCAAGTAAAGTTCCTTTTGATTGACCCCAAGCGCGTGGAGCTTTTTCCATATCAGTGCCTTAAAGACCACTTTTTGGTCAAGTTCCAAGATTTGGAAGAGCAAATCATTACTGACACCAGCAAAGCGGTCTATGCGCTCAAATCAGTTGAAAAGGAAATGGACAATCGGTATGAACGCTTGGCTAAAGCAGGCGTGCGAAATTTGCAAGCCTACAATGAAAAGTTTCCGCAGGAGGCGTTGCCTTTCATCGTGGTGGTGATTGATGAGCTGGCTGATATGATGATTACCGCAGGGCGTGAGGTAGAAGAGCCGATTGCTCGTCTGGCACAACTGGCGCGCGCAGTTGGCATTCATCTGGTTGTGGCTACGCAGCGTCCATCAGTCGATGTAATTACAGGCGTTATCAAAGCCAATTTCCCTGCACGCATTGCGTATCAAGTCGCTAGCAAAGTTGACTCTCGCACGATTTTAGATACAGTTGGCGCAGAGCAACTCTTAGGCAACGGCGATATGCTTTATTTGCCCGCCTCGCAGCCTAAACCTATTCGCTTGCAGAATGCACTGGTTACAACCGAAGAAGTAGAAGCGCTCACGGCGTTTATCGCCTCGCAGAAAGGCCCCAGTATGGCTTATCTCTTGCCTGCACCTGATATGAAAGCCTCAGGGAACGGGAAAAGCCAAGTGGGTTGGGACGATGATGACGAGGAGAGCACTGGTGAGCTTGATAAGATGTTTGCTGAAGCGGCTCGGCTGGTGGTGCGTCATCAGCAAGGCAGTGTGTCACTTCTGCAGCGGCGCCTTAAGTTGGGGTTCGGACGTGCCGCACGCATTATGGATCAATTGGAGCAATACGGTATCGTTGGTCCGCCCGATGGCAGCAAGCCGCGTCAAGTGCTCATTCAATCCGAAGCCGAGTTAGATGCGCGTCTGGAAAAGTTAGCATAGTGCACCTTCTACCAGTTAGGCATCGTGGTAGATTTTTAGGACAGTATCACGCAGCTTAGAGCCTACAGTGGAGCAGGTAAAGTAAATTGCATCAGCCAGTTCTTCGGGTTTTATCCACGACTTGTAGTCGGCGTTGGGCATAGCCGCACGATTTTGCGGCGTGTCAATGATGCTGGGCACAATGACCGATGCGCTCACCCCTCTTGCATTACCCTCTGCATTGAGCAATTCGGCTAATCGAAAGACCAGCGATTTGGAGAATCCGTAGGCCACTGCATAGCCGCCACTTTTCAAATCTAAACCTGCACGCGCCCCAATGAACACCAGATTGCCAAAGCCTTGCTGTATCATTTGCGCAAAGACGGGCTTTGCGGAAAAGAAGGCAGATTTGAAATTCAGCCGAATCATTTTGTCCAGCGCTTTATCGTCTGTCTCTGCAAGGCTTCCCATCGCAAAGCCACCAACCAGAAAAATGCCCGCATCAAGGCGCTGATGCTGCTGCACGATGCGCTGCACCAGCCCGCGCATTGGCTCTTCGAGCGTTACATCGACGGTTTCGGTCTCCACGCTTGGAAAGGCTGCCAAAAAGGCTGAATTATCAATGCCGGGCTCAAGCGTGGCGACAATGTGATACCCTTCGGCAAGAAATTTTCGGACAACAGCGACACCCAAGTTGCCCGCTGCGCCAGTAATGAGTGCGATTTTTTTCATACCGAGTATGCGGTTGATATTGCGCCAGTGCGCCGAGTTTGGTGAAGCGATTGCACATAACAGTTCCAGACACGAATCGCATAGCAAATCGGTGCATGGTCAGCCAAAAAGTCTGGCACAATTTGCAGCTCGCTAAATTCGGAAATTTTTTTCAAACTAAGGGGTGTGAGCGCTCTCAGCAGCCTTCTCCATTGCTGGCGCAAGTGCATCTTTTGCGATGGGTAGCGTGGCAGCGCCGTTTGCAGTTCATCACGCTCATTGATAAAGCAGAGCTTGCCAATATGCCGAAACCAGCGCACAGGTGGCACTCGTGTAACCACATCGGCGCCCAGCACCACGCGAAACGTATTCTGCGCAAAGGGATGTAACAAAAAGCGATGCAGAAAGCGCAAGTCCCCTACGCGTGGGGAGCCGAAAGTGTACAGTCCGTGCACCACCAGCGGAGAGCAGCGTGCCAGTTTATCTGCTGCAATTGTCGCCAACGCTGCCCCGAGACTATGTCCCGTGAGCCACAGTCGGCGCGGACGCTGTGCCGACAGCTCCGCAAGGTAGGCCGCCAGTTCGTCCCAGATGCTTTCTACCGCATCACGAAAGCCACGATGCACTTTTGCACCTGCCCCGTCGCTTACAAGAAAGAAGTCAAAGTCTGTCATCAAGTCTTGCACGCTGTCCCAAAAGCTTTGCAGCTCTGTGCCACGAAAAGCAACCAGAATGGTTTGTTCCGTGTAAGCCACATAGCACCAGATACTTTGCTTGTGGAAGGGTTTGATTTTTGCACCTGTCTCGTGTAGGTCCGCTTCGTCAAACACCTTTTGAACAAAGGCGGTATCGGCGTAAGCCAGCAGTGCTGCTTCAGCCAGCCACCACGCATTACACAGGTCAAATGTGGTGGCATCTGGGTTAAAGCGGTGGGCTTTCCAGTTCTCAAAATAGCGGTGCTCATAGTTTGGAGGACAAAGCGCCGACAGGGTGTAAGGCGGCAGCGGTTTTTTCACGACATCGTCGAAGAAAGAAATTTCCAAGCCAGATAGCTCATAAAGCCTGTGCCCACGCGCAGGGCTTCTTCGTCAATGTCAAACTGCGTGGAGTGAATGTTGTGCACAATGCCACGCGCCGCATTGCCCACGCCTAATTGCCAAAATGTGCCCGGACAGACTTGCAGGAAGTAAGCAAAATCTTCTGCGCCCATAACTGGCTCAGCATGCACAGCATGTTCTTCACCCAAGTATTCTTGCGCCGCTTTGAAGGCAAACTCCGTCATCGCTTTGTCGTTGATGAGCACTGGATACCCTTTGCGAATTTCAATTTCAGCTTCTACGCCCATTGCCTTGCCCGTAAAGTGCACGATGTCTTTTAGGCGCGTGTGTGCCAGTTCTCGCACCGTTTCGTCCATTGTGCGCAAGGTGCCCATCATGTGCACTTCGTTTGGAATGATGTTCGTGGCGCTGCCGCCGTGAATCGCGGTGATGCTCACCACAACGGGCGCAGCAGGCGGCATATTGCGACTGACAATCGTTTGCAGCGAGGTGACAATTTGCACCGCTGCCACAATCGGGTCGCTGGTGCGGTGTGGCGCTGAACCATGTCCACCTCTGCCTTTCACGGTGATGTATAGCTCATCGGCTGCAGCCATCATGGCGCCTGCGTAGAAACCCACTTTTCCAACGGGCACTTGTGGCATGCAGTGTTGCCCAAACACAGCGTCAGGTGTGCGGTCTTTGAAGATCCCTGCTTCCAGCATTGGCTTTGCACCGCCCGGAATTTTTTCCTCTGATGGCTGAAAAATAAACTTCACCGTGCCTTGAAGATGCGCTCGAAGGGATGAGAGCACTTTGGCTGCCCCCAATAAGGTTGCGGTATGAGCATCGTGCCCACAGGCATGCATTCGTCCCTCAATGGCTGAGCGAAAGGCATGCGTCGTTTCCTCAGGCATGGGCAACGCATCAAGGTCCGCACGTAGCGCCACAACTTTGGAACTGCCGTTTGCCGCTGCCCCGTTGAGATGCGCCACTACGCCTGTTTTAGCTACGCCACGCTGCACTTCAAGCCCCAACCCTTCCAAATACTCCGCTACAATGCCTGCCGTGCGCACTTCCTCGTAAGCCAGCTCTGGATAGCGATGAAACTCACGCCGAAGTGCCACCACTTCATCAAAAATCTTGTCCGTCTCCGCTGAAATTGCGGCTTTTATCTGTTCGGTGTTCATTCTGCAACTTGCCGTTTGTTCATCGAAAAATGCCGTTGCTAGCAAGAACCGAGCGCGCTCACCCACCATCTTGCGCACTCTATTCTGCCCGCTAAGATAAAATAAAAAGGGGGTAGAATCGCCCCCCTGAGCTCATTTCCTTGATTTCGTTACTTTGCTAATATCATTTTCTTGGTCTCTGCAAACCGCCCTGCTCGCAGCGTGTAAAAATACACGCCACTCGGCAACCCACTCCCATCAAACATCACCTCATACCGCCCCGCCTCCTGACGAGCTGCCACCAACACCGCCACCTCCCGACCCAACACATCATACACCCGTCAACTCACCTCTCCCGACACTGGCACTGCATACCCAATCACCGTCCGCGGATTGAACGGATTCGGATAATTCTGCCTCAACTCATACCCCCTCGGCAAACCACCTCCACTTCAAAGCATTAGCAGTAGAGGGGATAGTCCATCGGGCAATGGAAGCAGAGGGGATAGTGACATTAGCGACTGTGAAGACGCCGCCTACAAAGAGGCTGCCCCCATACGCCGCAAGGGCATTGACCGTGCTATTGACCCCGTTTGCCGAGCCTGTGCCCCAACTGCCTGTGCCGCTTTGCGTCTCCGCCTCTGCCTTCGGCTTCACCATCGGTCGACCCTGTGCATCCAGCTGCAACGAAAACCCTTCAAGGCTGTATCCGCCGTCCCTATCTAAGCGCAGCGTGCCGTCAGGGTTTAGGATTTCTCTCACCGAAGGCTGTCTGGTGCTTTGCGCAAACAGGCACTCTGCGCCTGAGAGCAGACACAAACATGCCAGCAGTAAAGCCAGTCTTTTCATATTTGGGGCTATTTGGTTTTGGGAATTTGTTTTGTCAGGCAAGCGAAACGTAGCAAAGCACTTGCAACACTTGCAAACTGTCAAGTGGATTGCTGAATCACTCATCAAGCAAGGAGTCAAGTAAAAGAGAGGCAAAAAGTGCCTGCGGCAGCGCCCCTCCCCTCTCCTTACACAGGAAAGGGGCTGGAAGTATGCTCATCCTGTCCTGACCGCGTCAGAATGTCCCTCTCCTCGCAAAGGAAAGGGACACCGCTCCTCCCCTCTCCTTACAAAGGAGAGGGGTCGGGGGTGAGGTGGAAAGTTTGCAGCGAAGTGATAAATTGCACCGTTTTCCTTCTGACTTTATCGCAAAGGAGGTATCGCTATGAGCAACTTTCGTTTTCCGCCAAAAGATTGGCTTGATTTGCCCAATTTTCTTTCCGTTGAGGAGTTTAAGAACTTGCCACCCAGCGCCAATACCTGTATCATCATTGAGGGAATGCCTTATTCAGGTCGGCACACGCAAGCGCAAGTTATGAGCGAAGAGCTGAACTTGCCGAAGTTTGCTTTCTCTGAGTGGGTTACAAAGTATCCGCCTGAAAATGACGAAGAGCGGCGAATTATTGCCGAGTGTTTGCAAAATAGCGTCTATTTGCCCGACCCCCTTCGCAACAAGGTCGCTGACTGGGCTTTGCATGAGTTTTACGACAAGCGCCACACCAGCGATGAATACTACAGCCGTCCGTTCATTATGGTTGGCTACCCGCGCACACTCGAGCAAGCCAAGCACTTTCAGAAGTTTTTAGCACAGCGCCAGATTTATGCGCTTGTTGCTGTCATTGAAATTAACTCCAAAGAAGCACGGCGCCGAATGAGCGAAAGCACTGTCAAGCGCATCGGGCACGAAAGCGATAAGCTGCCCGAGGTGCAAAAGATTCGTCTCGGCGAATACTTCCTTAAAACGCACGGCTATCTCAAGTGGCTGCTCCTGATGGAAAAAGCCGTGAGCTTTAAGACTTGCTTAGACCGCTCTGAGTATGAGCAGCGTAAGCATGAGTTCTCCGAAGTCATTGACCGTGGCGAGTATGTCGTGCTCTCGCAACAAGATGTCTCGAATATGATTATGAAGTTTTTGGGAATGTTCCACTTTGTGCAGTATATCGGCGCATAGCTTGCACAGAAGGCAGCGCCATGGCTTTCTAACTCAACTCCAAGCGAAGCATGCGACGCATCTATGTGCTGTTGATGATTCCTCTGGCGCTGCCTGTGCTGTATGTGCTTTTGCCGCTCTCAAAGCATGAGCTTGCGCAGACGCTTCAACCCTCCATTCGCATCTATGACCGCAACGGACTTCTTTTGCGGGAAGTCCTCAGTGATGAATCTAGCGTGGTGCAGCGCGTCTCACTTAGAGAGTTGCCGCCCTATCTTCCCCAAGCGTTTATCGCTATTGAAGACAAAAATTTCTACTCGCACATCGGCATTGATTTCGGCGCGCTGCTACGTGCAGCGTGGCAAAATCTTACTGCACTGCGCGTCGTCTCTGGCGCAAGCACCATCACGCAACAGACAGCCCGCTTGATTTTGCGCGCAGAGCGCAGTTTGCTCGATAAACTCTGGGTTGTGCTTTTTGCTCTTCGGATGGAACTCTATCTTTCAAAGGACGACATTTTAGAGGAGTATCTTAACCGTGCGCCTTTTGGCAACCAAACCTTTGGGGTTGCTGCAGCATCGGAGCGATATTTTCAAAAGCCGCCTTCTCAACTCACGCTTGCTGAAGCCGCATTGCTTGCAGGCTTGCCACAGTCGCCTTCGCGCTACAATCCCTTTCACTCCTTTGCGACAGCCCGAAAGCGGCAAGAAGAAGTTTTGCGCCGACTGTTCGCCTTAGGCTTCATTAGCGAAAAAGAGCTGCATGATGCGCTCGAGCAACCTCTCTTTGAGCCAGCTGGTCAGCTTGCTTGTGCCAAGCGTGCGTTTCTTGCTCCCCACTTTGTGGATGCGCTTCTAATGCGTGGCATGGTGCCTTCTGCACCGCGTCCTGCTGCCGTCTACACCACATTAGATTTGCCGCTGCAAGAAGCCTGCGAGCGATATGTGCGCGACCACCTTCGACGCTTGCGCTTTCACCACGTTACCAATGCGGCGGCTATCGTGATGGATAATCACACGGGTGATATTCTTGCAATGGTTGGTTCAGCCGACTATTTCAACAAGGAGATTAATGGGGCTTACAACGGCGCATTGGCAGCTCGCCAGCCCGGGTCTGCCTTGAAGCCGTTTGCCTACGCATTGGCGCTTGAGAAGGGAATGACGGCTTCCACCCTTTTGCCCGATTTGCCACTTTCATTTCCCATTGAGGCGCCTCAGAACCCCGACGGCGTTCCTGAAACCTTCTTTCCGCAAAACTTTGACAAAAAATTTCACGGTCCTGTGCGTCTGCGCCAAGCGTTGGCTTGTTCTTACAATGTTACCGCAGTGAAGGTTTTGGAGTATGTCGGCGTGGAAAATTTCTATGCCCTACTTAAATCGCTTGGTTTTACCACGCTGACTTCTGACCCTACGCATTACGGCTTAGGGCTGACCTTAGGCAGCAGCGAGGTTCGGCTGCTTGAGATGGTGCGGGCTTATTCGATTTTTGTGCGTGGCGGTCGGTTTCTGCCCGAGCGATGGGTCATGCGCCTTGTCCAACCCAATGGCGACACCATTTATCTTGCGCCTGCTCAGCCCAGCGAAAAGCGATACCTCTCGCCCGAGGTCAGTTACCTTGTGGCTGATATTCTTAGCGACAATGCAGCACGCCGACCTGCCTTTGGCGCTAATTCCGTCTTGCGCTTCCCCTTTGCGACGCTTTGCAAAACAGGCACGACAAAGGACTTTCGCGATAACTGGACCTTTGGCGCAACGGAAGACTTTACCGTTGGCGTTTGGGTCGGCAACTTTGACGGTTCGCCCATGCAGAATGTGTCTGGCGTCGATGGCGCTGGTCCTATCATGCGGGATATTATGATGCACCTTTTCAAAACTTATCCTGACAGGCAAGGCTTTCAGAAGGCTGAGTTTGATATGCCTGCGACCATCAAGGTGCGCAAAGTGTGCCCACTTTCTGGCGACCTTGTGTGTGAGCATTGTCCCAGTGCAATAGAGGAAAAATTCATCTTTGACCACTTGCCTAAACGGCGATGCACCATTCACCGCCTTTTTAGAATTGACACCCGCAACGGCGCACTGGCCACGCCGCACACGCCCCGAGAATTTGTTCGCGAAACGGTGTTTGAAGATTATCCGCCTGAATATCGTGCGTGGGCAGCGGCACAGCATAGACCCCTTCCTCCCCGCATGTTCTCCTTGCTTGATGACTCGCTTCATTTGGCGCAAGATGCAGCGCCGCACGAACCCAAAATCGCCTACCCTGTCTCAGACATGATGTTTGCACGCGACAAAGACCTGCGTGCCAATTTTCAAGCCATCGTTTTCAGAGCGCTTGTGCCGAATGGGGCACACACAATTGAGTGGATTTTAGACGGCGAAAAGCTGGGCGAAAGCAACGCTGAAAAGCCAGAGTGGCTCTGGCCTATACGCACAGGACGGCATCGCTTAGAAGCGATTGTGGATGGCCGGCGTAGCGCTCCTGTTACCTTTACCGTGATTGAGTAGCGCTGGGCATACCTACACTTTTTGCTTTCTCTTACCAGAGTTTTTGTGCAGTTTATCATCTTAACGGAGCCAACTATGACCGAGAGAAACGACCGAACTGAAAAAGTCATTGAGCTGCTCATGAAGTATCTGGACGAAGATGCCTTCATTGAGCTTGCTCGCATTTCTGCCGATATGGAACGCCGTCTTGCTGAAACTCCCAATCCCACGATGGAACGCGTGCAGCAGACAATTGCCGATTTTTTCCGTCAGCGCGGCGAAGACGACACATTTATCCGCAACTGGCTCTTGCAAGCTGAGCAGCACTGCCAGAGCTATGGCTTGCCGAGCGAGGCGATTCCTGCCGCTATGCTTGCAGACTTTGGGCTTTTCCGCTATATGGAATTTTTGTATGCGCACGGCATGTCAGAAGAAGAAATTATGGATGTATTTGCGAATGCTGCAGAAGAGCGGTATGAACTACGCATCAACGGTATGGTGATTCCTACCAAAGAGCCGCCCAAATCTTCATCTTAGGCGTGAGCAAAGCGTAGTGTGTTCTCTGATGGGGCATTGCCGTGCCGCGATTTTACGCATTGCATGCGCACTACTTCGGATACGCTTTTAGCAAGAATGAGAGTTTCTCACACATTGCCTCATATCGCTTTCGCTTACGCTGCTCAATTTCTTTTAGGAGCAATTTGAGCTGGCGTCGCTCATTTGTGCCTTTGCCTAAAAGCTCTTCTCGAAAAGTGCGCACCCGTCTTTCAAGTTGGTAGAGGTCATGCCACTTGCCAAGCAGTGAATTTAGGTCTTCTAATTCTCTGTGATGACGGAACGCAAAGGTCTGAGACACAGGCACCACTTCCAACCAGTAGAAAAGCCGCTTTAGCTCCTTGCGCAATTCGTGCAAAGCCTCAGCATCACGGCTCGAGGCGGGCATTTTCACGTTTTCCCATAGCGCTTGCACTTCATCTTGCATGGCCTGCACCGTCTGCGCCGAAAGCATCTTGCCTAAGCCTTGTGGCTCAGCCAGCAGTAGCCACTCATTTTCCGAAATAGGTAGAAGCGCAAACATTTTGCGTAGGTATCGCGCGCTTGCTTGCAGCGCAATCTTCAGATACGCTTCAAACAGTGGGAATCGATACTCCAACTGTCGGCTGAATGTTTGGAGCAACTGAGTTGCATTGTAGGCATCGCGGCATGCACCGGCTGTGCGATAGAGTGTGGCAAACGGCGCAACCGAGACCCTCAGTGATGTATGCATCACTTTATCTGCCAACCTTGCATAGCTACGCAATTTCTTCATTGCAACCCTTGCATCGTGAATCGCAGGGTGGCTTAGGCGACGCTCAAGAAGCGCAACTTTCTGGTGAAAACGCTCAGCCTCTTTTTGCCAGTGCGGCAGAAGTGAAGACCCATTGCTCATCGTTTAGCCCTCCAGAAGAAAAGGAATCTAATGCTTGCATATCCACCTTCAAAGTTTTTGCTCCCTCATCTGTGAGCTTTGACTACGCTTAGGCAAGCGATTTGGAGAGAATTAACTTTTTTATTAAAGTAGACTAAGTCTAAATAAGTGAAAACATTGTGCAGCTTGCATCGGCTTTGCGTGCAGTGCACAAAGATATCCAGAAAGGTTATGCAGCATATTAGTCTATGGGCATCTTGTAGCATTTGCGTGATACTTGCTTGCGCAGTTTCTGCAGCTGCACAAGCTCAGCCTGATTCTTTGGCAATAGACTCGCTGAACACGCACAGTGCCAAAGAAGTGGTCGTCACGGCAACGCGCTCAGAGAAAGAGTTGGAGGATGTGGCGCTGCCCGTAACGGTGATTTCAAAAAAACGCATTGAGCAACAAGGCGCGATGCGTCTGAGCGAAGTCCTTGAGGAAC